>NZ_CP136628.1:4917912-5221020 GCF_032918005.1 Bradyrhizobium sp. NDS-1 | reverse complement strand
TGATCGTCGAGGATGGCGGCGTGCTGGTCAACCCGCTCGTCGTCGACGGCCAGATCTATGGCGGTCTCGCTCAGGGCATCGGCACCGCGCTGTACGAGGAAATGCCGTTCGACGCCTCCGGCCAGCCGCTGGCGACGACGCTCGCCGACTATCTGCTTCCCGGCGCGACCGAGGTTCCTGCAGCCCGCCTCGATCACATGGAGACGCCGTCGCCCTATACGCAGTTCGGCGTCAAGGGCATCGGCGAAGGCGGGGCGATCGCGCCGCCGGCCGCGATTGCCAATGCCGTCAACGATGCACTGCGCCCGCTCGGCGTCGAGCTGATGCAGTCGCCGATCACGCCGCATCGCGTCGTTGCGGCCGTGCTGGCGGCGCGCGCTGCAGAACGGAGCGCGGCATGAAACCGGCGCCCTTCGCCTACGAACGTCCGCGAGATCTCGACACGGCGCTGTCGATGCTCGCCGCAAGCGGCGGGGCGGCAAAAATCATCGCCGGCGGTCAGTCGCTCGGCCCGATGCTCAATCTGCGGCTGGTGCAGCCGGAGCTGGTGGTCGACATCTCCGGCCTTGCCGAACTCAAGCGGGCCGAGCTCTCCGGTGGGGAGCTCGTGCTCGGGGCCCTGGTGACGCATGCCGATATCGAGGACGGTCGCACGTCCGACGTGACACGCGGCGCCATGCGCGGTGTTGCTGCGAACATCGCCTATCGCGCGGTGCGCAATCGCGGCACGGTCGGCGGCTCGCTGAGCCACGCCGATCCCGCCGCCGACTGGATTTCGGCACTGGCTGCCCTGGGCGCGCGGGTAGGGCTGCGCAGCCTTGCCGGGGCGCGCGCGATGGCCATCGAAGCGTTCGTCGTCGGTGCGTTGGAATCGGCTCTCCACACCGGCGAGATCGTCGAAGCGATCCATGTGCCGGCGCGGGCGGCCTCCGCGCATTGGGGTTATGCCAAGAGCTGCCGCAAGACCGGCGAGTTCGCCCATGCCATCGGCGCGGCGCTGGTCGATCCGGCCGCCGCCTCCGCCCGCATCGTGATCGGGGCGATCGACGCGGCGCCGATCGTCGTGACCGACGCGGCCGAGCTGTTCGGCGGGCGCATTGCCGCGGACTACAAGCAGCGTTTCGACATCCGCGTTGCCGACGCTCTTCTCGTCAAGGCCGGTATCGACGACGCCGCGCAGCGCCACATCCATCTCAGCGTGTTGAAGCGCGCCGTGCAGGAGGCCGCGGCATGACCACGATCGCGCTCAATGTCAATCGGCGCGCGGTGGAGCTGCCGGCCGAGCCGCGTACCAGCCTCGCCGATTTCGTGCGCGACAAGCTCGACCTGACCGGCACGCATCTCGGCTGCGAGCACGGCGTCTGCGGCGCCTGCACCGTGCTGCTCGACGGCGTGCCGGCGCGATCCTGCATCACCTATGCGGTGGCCTGCGAAGGCGCCGATATCACCACGATCGAAGGACTTGACGAGGACGAGGTTACGACCGAGCTGCGCGCCGCCTTTAGCCGCGAGCATGCGCTGCAATGCGGCTATTGCACGCCGGGAATGCTGGTCTCCGCGCGCGACCTGGTACTGCGCTTGCCGGATGCCGACGAACGACGGATTCGCGTCGGCCTCAGCGGCAACCTCTGCCGCTGCACCGGCTATGTCGGCATCGTGCGGGCGGTGCAGTCCGTGATCGAAGCCCGGCGCGCGCGCAACATTGCGCCGCAGGCCGATGGGGGCCGGACCATCCTCGGTCCCGCCGGTTCCGGGCGCGCCGCGCCCAGCCGAACCGAGCCGTCGCGGCAGCCGACCCGCCAGGCGTTGGCACCGACATCGGATAATGCCGCTCGGGGCATCATTCCCGACTTCACCCCGGCGACTGTTCTTGATCAACACTTCACGCTGTCGCACGCGCCGGAAAGAGTGTTCGCGATGTTCGATGAGATCGAAGGCATCGCAGCCTGCCTTCCCGGCGTGACGTTGACGGCACGACCCACGCCGGAGCGTGCCGAAGGTGCCATCCGCGTCAGGCTCGGGCCGATCGCGGCGGCCTTCGAGGGAGCTGCGCGCGTCGAGCGCGACCCGGCGACGCTCACGGGGAGAATCGTCGGCATCGGCAGCGACCAGCGCAGCCATTCGGCGACGCAAGGCGAGATCCGTTATCGGCTGCTGCCGCTCGACGGCGGCGCGGCGACCCGCGTCGAATTGTCGATCGGCTACACGCTCACCGGACTACTGGCGCAGGTCGGCCGTCCCGGCCTGGTGAGGGATCTCGCCCGGCGCCTGGTTGCGGAGTTCGCCAACAATCTCGACCGCCACATGTCGGGCGTGCCCTCCGGGATGGCGACCCCGGCCGAACTGAGCGGCTGGTCGATCGTCTCCGACGTCCTGCGCGCCCGCATCGCGCGCCTGTTCGGTCGCAAAGCCGAGCCGGGATGACGGATCGGTGCGTCGAACACCGGCAGAGCGACGAAGTTTGGACTGCAAGGCATCAACAGCGTGGGATTTGGAGAGACAACATGACACGAGCATTCGGATTGGTTGGGACAATCGCGCTGGCGACGGCGTTGTTCGGCGGCACCGCACAGGCGCAGACCATCAAGATCGGCGTCAACGAGCCGCTCACCGGCGCGTTCGCCGCCTCCGGCACCTATGTCGTCAACGGTGCCAGGATCGCCGCCGACGAGATCAACGCCAAGGGCGGCGTGCTCGGCAAGAAGATCGAACTCGTGATCGAGGACAACAAGAGCAACCCGACGGAAGCCGCTGCCGTCGCCGAAAAGCTCATCACCAGCGACAAGGTGCCGGTGCTGATGGGCGCCTGGGGCTCGAGCCTCACGCTTGCGGTGATGCCGAAGCTGATGGAATACGAGACACCGATGGTGGTCGAGACCTCGTCCTCGGGCAAGATCACGACAACGGGCAATCCCTTCATCTTCCGCATCTCGCCGCCCTCTGCGGTCGAGGCCGCGGCCTTCAAGGGCATCGTCGACAAGCTCGCGCTGAAGAAGGTCGATTTCCTTGTGATCAACAACGACTGGGGCCGCGGCACGGCCGAAGATTTCAGCAAGATGGTGAAGGAGAAGGGGATCGCCGTCGGCCTTGTCGAAACCATGGATCAGGGCGCGCAGGACATGAGCGCGCAGCTCTCCAAGATCAAGAGCTCGGACTCCGAAACGGTCATCGTCACCACCGCGGTCGATCAGCTCACCCTGATCTTCAAGCAGGCCGCGGCGCTAGGCTTGAAGAAGCGCATCATCACGACGGGCGGCTCGCAGAATCCGGACCAGATCATCGCCCAGGCGGGAGCTGCCGCCAACGGGACCATGCATCTGACCACGTTCCTGCCGTGGTTCCCCGACAAGACGCCGAACCCGGAAGCGACCAATTATTTCGTCTCCGAATGGAAGAAGCGCGGTTTCGACTTCGCCGGCTGCACCGAGAGCTTTCGCGGCTATGACGGCATCCGCACCGTGGCCGCTGCAATCGAGAAGGCGGGCAAGGCCGAGCCGGCGGCGATCAAGGCAGCGTTCTGGGACATCAAGGTGAAGGGGCTCAACGGCGATATCGTGTTCCGCAAGTCCGGGCCCGAAGGCAAGGAGAGCGGGCAAAGCCAGCCGAACGTCTATCTCATCGAGATCAACGACGGCAAGATCGAGATGAAGACGCTCTAGCTTCGCTTCTTCCGGGGCGAGGGCGGCGTATCGCGGCCCTCGCCGGCATCCAGATCATTCGGGAACGGCCTTGAACGAATTTCTCCAGCATCTCGTCAACATGCTCGTGCTTGGCGGCACCTATGCGCTGCTCGGCATCGGTTTGACGCTGATCTTCGGCATCATGAACGTCGTGAACTTCACGCACGGCGTGCTGTACACGTTCGGGGCCTACGTCATGTTCATCGTGGTGCAGCAGCTCGGCCTGAACTTCTTCCTCGCATTGCCGGTGGCCGTGCTGGCCGGATGGCTGCTCGGCGCAGCGATCGAACTCACCCTGCTGCGCCCGCTGCGCGGCTCCGACATCGACACCACGATGCTGGTCATGATCGGCGCCTGGATCGCGATGCAGTCGGGCACGCTGTGGATCTGGGGCGGCGTCGCCAAGTCGGTGGCCACGCCATTCCCCGAGGCGCCCCTGGTGCTCGGGCCGGTGTCGGTGTCCTGGTTGCGCCTGTTCGTTCTCGCCGCCGCAGCGCTGTTGATCGTGGTGACCTACCTCCTCATCAACAAGACCAGCCTCGGCCGAGCGATGCGAGCGACGTTCCAGGATCACGACACGGCCTCGCTGATGGGCGTCAACGTCGATATGATCTACACATCGACGTTCGCGGTCGGCTCGAGCCTTGCCGCCGCCGCGGGAGCTCTGCTCGGGCCGGTCTATGTGATCTTCCCGCAAATGGGTGATCTCGCTGCCGTCAAGGCCTTTGCCATCGTCATCCTGGGTGGCCTCGGCAACATCACGGGCGCGGTGATCGGCGGCTTCATCCTTGCATTGGCCGAGGAGCTCGGTGCCGGATACGTTTCGTCGGGCTATCGCGACGCCATGGGCTTTCTGATCATCATCGCGGTCCTGATCTTCCGGCCGACCGGCCTGTTCGCGCGCGCGGAGCGCGTGGGATGAAGGCAATCATCACCCTTCTTTCGGTCGCAGCGCTTGCCTCGGTGCCACTCTGGCTGCGCGACCCCTATCTCCTGAATGCGTTGATCACGACCGGTATCTTTATCATCGGCGCGATGAGCCTCAACCTGCTGCTCGGCTTCACCGGCCAGCTCAGCCTCGGTCATATCGCCTTCTTCGGCATCGGCGCCTATGTCAGTGCGCTGACATCGCTCGGCTTCGATATCGGCCTGCCCGGCGACCTGCGTCTGGTCCATACGCCATGGCCGCCGATTGCGGGTTTCGTGCTCGCGACCCTGATCGCGGGATTATGCGGCTATTTCGTCGGCCTGCTCTCGTTCCGCGTCCGCGGCGCCTATTTCGTCATCGTCACGATCTCTTTTGCCGAGGTGGTCCGGCTGGTCGCGCTGAACTGGGTCGAGCTGACGCAGGGCCCGCTGGCGCTGACCAACATTCCATCCGTCGCGCTGCCGTTACCCGGTTTCGGCGAGCTGACGCTGCGCACCAAGATGCAGAACTACTACCTCGTGCTGGTGGTGGCGCTCATCGCCTATCTTCTGGTCGCGCGCCTCGTTCATTCCCATTTCGGCCGCGCCATGCGCGGGCTGATGGAGAACGAGACGCTCGCCGTCTCCGTCGGTATCGACGTCACCAGGACGCTCACGATTGCCGCGGTGATCTCGGCGGCGATCGCGGGTGCGGCCGGCAGCCTCTATGCGCACTACATCCGGATCATCGATCCTGAAGTCTTTGCCTTCATCAACACCGTCACCATGGTCATCATGGTCATCACCGGCGGCAAGGGGTCGCTGGCCGGGCCCGTTGTTGGCGGCCTGATCTTCGGGCTGCTGCCGGTCGCTTTGCGGCCGGTCATGGCGCCGGAAGCGCAATGGATCGCCTATGGCGGCGTGTTGATGGCCATCCTGTTCGTATTGCCGCGCGGCATTGTGCCCTCGCTGGCACAGCGATTTAACCGGAGAGGGAGCCCCCCGCCGGCGCTGGCGCCGGCGACGCTTCCCGAAACCGGCGCCAAGGAGCCGGCATGATGACGGCGCGCGGCATTGCCATGACGGTCGAGCAGGTCGCGGTCCGCTTCGGCGGGCTGGTTGCGATCTCCGACATGAGCTTCACCGTCGGCGAGGGCGAGATCGTCAGTCTGATCGGGCCGAACGGTGCTGGAAAGACCACCGCCTTCAACGTCATGACCGGCTTCCTGACGCCGAGCGCGGGCCGCGTCACCTATCAGGGAATCACGCTTGCCGGGTTGAAGCCGCACGAGATCGCCGATCTCGGCCTGATCCGCACCTTCCAGCGCACCAGCGTTTTTCCCAACGACACCGTGTACGACAATCTCCTGATCGGGCTGCATCGCCAGGGCAGGGTCCGCCTGCTCGACGCCATCCTGGGGCTGCCCGGCGCGCGCGCCTCGGAGCGCAAGCTGCGGCAGCGCGCCGGCGAGTTGATCGAGTGGGTCGGTCTCGAACGCCGCGCTCATGATGCGGCCGGCTCGCTCTCCTATGGCGAGCAGCGCCTAGTCGGCGTCGCGCTGGCTCTCGCGGCCGAGCCGTCGATGCTGCTGCTCGACGAGCCGGTCTCGGGCATGAATGCCTCGGAGACGCACCGCTTTATCGAGCTGATCCGTAGCATCCGCGACCGCGGCATCACGATCCTGCTGGTCGAGCACGACATGCCGATGGTGATGACGGTCTCCGATCGCATCGTGGTGCTGAACTACGGCCGCATCATCGCGGAGGGGACACCGGAGGAGATCCGCAATAATGCGGCGGTGATCGAGGCTTATCTCGGACATGGAGCGGCGCGTGCTTGAGATCCGCGACATGGTGTGCGGCTATGGCGGCGTCACCGCATTACGCGGGATTTCGCTGGACGTGAAGGCCGGTCAGCTCGTCGCCCTGATTGGCGCCAATGGCGCCGGCAAGAGCACGACGCTGCGCGCGATCTCCGGCCTCGTGCCGCCGCGCGCGGGACAGATGCGGTTCGAGGGCATCGACATCACGGGGGCGAGGCCTCCGCGCGTGCTGGCGAGCGGGATTGCGCATTGTCCGGAGGGGCGGCGGGTGTTCCCACACATGAGCGTCGAGGAAAATCTCGACATGGGGGCCTACCTCCGTCGTGGTTCGGGCGAGATCGCGGTCGATCGCGATCGCATCTACACGGAATTTCCGCGGCTCGCCGAGCGGCGCCGGCAGGCGGCCGGCACGTTGTCCGGCGGCGAGCAGCAGATGCTCGCGATCGGGCGGGCGCTGATGTCGCGGCCGCGATTGATCCTGTTCGACGAGCCCTCGCTCGGGCTTGCACCCAATATCGTCGAGCGCACCTTTGCGATCATTCGCGCCATTCGCGATGCCGGCACCACGGTGCTGCTGGTCGAGCAGAACGCGTTCGCTGCGCTCGAGATGTGCGATCATGCCTATCTGCTCGAGAACGGCCGCATCGTGCTGTCCGGAGCCGGCGCCGAGCTGATCGAGAACGAGCATGTGCGGAAGGCCTATCTCGGTGGATGATGCGGCTGTTCGTCCGGACGAGTCCGGTTGGATTGCCGTCTGCGATCTCGGCCGGCTGGAGGCGGAGAGCATCGTCCGCGTCGCCGGGCACGACCTGCTGGTGATCTGGAACGAGGGCGATGTCGTTGCATGCGAGCGCGCCTGTCCGCATGAACAGGCGGACCTCGGTTTAGGGCAGGTGACGGCGGGGCGGCTGTTATGCCCGCGCCATGCGGCCTCATTCGATTTACGCGATGGGACGATCACCTCGGGATGGCCGAGCCCGCCGTTGCGGCTCTATCCGGTGCGGATCAGAGGAGAGCAAGTCTGGATTGAGGCGGGGCGACGACAACCGGGGCGATGATGCCATCATGCCCCTGTTTTGCCCGACGCGTCAAAGCCCGTCCACGACGTGAATGGCCTGCGGAAATTCGCTCGAGGAAACAAAGGCATTCTACTGTGCATGGGGTTGTTTTCGCACTTTTAGTCCAGCAGCCGCCTCGCGGCATCGACCAGAATGCCGTCCTGGCGCCGTAATGCCTCGAGAATGGTGAAATGGTCGGCGCCTTCGACCGGAATGAGCTTGCCGGGCGCCCGTTCGGCCGCGCGCTTCTCATGGAAGTGGATTGAATCGAGCACGAGCGCCGGGAGCTCGTTGCTGCCATAGGCGATATCCAGTCGCTTCGGCGTCACCGGCAGGCGCAGCGGCGAGAGCTTGGCGATCTCCTCGTCCGTGAGCTTCAGGGCGTTGTTGAGACCTGTGTCGCGGATCGGCGCGAGATCGTAGACCCCGGATATCGCCAGCCCGGCGTGGACGTGCGGATGATCCAGTGCCATCGCGACGAGGTGCGCGCCTGCGGACCAGCCTGACAGCACGACAGGTCCCGCGATGCCGTAGGACGCGCCATGCGCGGCGAGCCAGTCGAGTGCACGCGGGATTTCGCCGACGATGTCGGTAAGGGTAACGCCGGGGGCCAGCGAATAGCCGGGAATGGCGACCGACCAGCCGTGCGCGGCAACGCCTTCGACCAGCATCGCGAACAATTCCCGGGAATTGCGCTGCCAGTAGCCGCCGTGCAGGAACACCAGGCAGGGCGCATCGGACCTTGCCGCCGGGTAGAGATCGATCTTGTTGTTCGCACGCTCGCCATAGGGCAGGTCGAGATGGGAGTTCAGCGTGCCCCGCAGCCGGCCGGAAGCGTCGTTGCGCTCGGCGATCAGGGCCGCGCTGTTCTTGACGGCCGCGTTGTTGTCATAGGCAGCATCGCGTTCCGCCTGGGAAAGCGCGGACCATTTGGTACGGGGATCGAGGGGGCGGTTCGGCAAACGGCGGTCATCAACCATGTGGTCTCCGGCATGAGATGGTTAGACAGGCAAGAAATCGCTGTGAGCATCGGACAGCAAGAGGAATCTTCTCAGCGCTGCGAGGGATCGGCTTGCCAGTTGCTTGCATAGATTTGCTACACACCGATATGAATTGCAGCAGTTTTCGCTGCAACAACGCGCTTGACAATATAGCTGATCTCAACGACCGTATTGCGTGAGCGTAGGGCAAGCCTGCCCATTAACGCGACGAGTTCAACCATTTCCAACGCCACGCGGTTCATCGCGTGCTCAGTTGGCGGCGAAGGCGCCCTCGGCTTAACGGCCGGAGGGCGCTTTTTTGTTTTTGGATCGAGTGATGACGCGGAAGCATTATCGGATCGGCGTGATGTTCTCGACGACGGGCTCCTACAGCGTCGTCGCGCGCTCGATTCTCAATGGCGCACTGCTCGCCTTTCAGGAGGTCAACGCAGGCAGTCAGGACATCACACTCGAGCCGGTCGTGGTCAATCCGTCGGGCGACCTTGCGCGCTACCGTTCGCTCAGTCTCGAGCTTCTCGGTTCCGGCATCCGTCAGGTGGTCGGCTGCTACACCTCCTCGAGCCGCAAGGAGGTGATCCCATGCTTCGAGAAGTTCGACGGGCTGCTGTGGTATCCCTCGCATTACGAGGGCTTCGAGAGTTCCGACAACGTCATCTACACCGGTGCTGCACCGAACCAGCACGTGCTGCCGCTGGTGGACTATCTGGCGTCCCGCGTCGGCTCGCGTGCCTTCTGCGTCGGCTCCAACTACATCTGGGCCTGGGAGAACAACCGCATCTTCCGCGAGGCATTGATCGCGCGCGGCGGCACGGTGCTTGCGGAGCGCTATCTCTCCGTCGGCGACACCGAGGTCGATCAGGTCATCGCGGCCATCATCGATGCGCGACCGGACTTCGTCTTCAACAATCTGATCGGCACTAGCGCCTATGCCTTCTTCCGCGCATTCCGGGCCGCTTGCCGCGCGCGCGGCATCGATCAGGCCGCGGAAATTCCCGTCGCCAGCTGCACGCTCTCCGAACCGGAGCTGCCGGAGATCGGGCCGGATGCGATCGACGGACATCTGTCGTCGAGCGTCTATTTCTCGTCGCTGAATTCGCCCGAGAACGGCGCATTCATCGATGCTTACACGACGTCCTTTCCTGATGGACCGGTCTCCTCGGCCGATGCGGAGTCGTCCTACATCGCCGTCAAGCTGCTCGCGGCGGCATTGTCGCAGGCCGGAACCGACGACGCGCGCACCGTGCGCGCCGCGGTGGCGGACCAGCGGCTGCTCGCGCCGCAAGGCGAGGTCCGGATCGACCGGCAGACCTTTCACGCCTGGCTCACACCGCGGATCGGCCGCTCGGCCGCCAACGGACAGTTCGAAGTGCTGCTGGAATCCCGCGAGCCGATCGCGCCCGATCCCTATCTCGTCCAGTCGTCGCCGCGCTTTGCCAGCGCAATGCGCTCTCCGCTTCTGAAAGTGGTGCAATCATGAGCTCTCGACTGCTACAGAACTTCAAGGGCGGCCGCGCCATCGTCGTCACCCGGCGGGGCGGATGGGAGAGCACGCTAGAAACGACGCTGGCCAAGCTCGGCGTCTCCACCGAATATCCCGAAATCATCGACGGTCGCGCGCGCATCGACGTTGCGAGCCTCCAGGCGGACCGCGACATCCTTTTTGTGGACGGCGATCTCGAAGGCGCCGTCGCGATCGAGGTCAATCCGGCCTCGCGGCTGCCGCCGGTACCGGTGATCGGCCTCGTCGGCGTCGAGGCGCCGAGCCGACTCAAGGCGCTCGTCAATCTCGGCGCCACCTCTTTCCTGCGCAAGCCGGTCCATGGCGGCGCGGTCTACACCTCCCTGTTCATGGGCATCAACCAGTTCCTGCTGCGCGCTGAAATGTATGAGCGCCTCCAGGGCCTCGAGGAGCGCCGCCGCGGCCGCCGTGCGGTGATCCGCGCCGTCATCCTGCTGATGCAGCAGGGCGGCCTCGACGAGGAGGGCGCCTATTCCCAGCTCCGTCGCGAAAGCATGCGCGCGCGGCAGAACATGGAACTCTATTGCGAGGAGTTTCTGAGCAAGCGGGCGAAGCCGCCCGACACGTCCGGCCGCACGACCGGCATCACGCTGCAAGGCGGCAACAAGCAGGCCATCTAGGAGAAGCAACATGACCAAGTCTGTATTGCGGGGGCTGCGCGCCGCAGCCCTCACGGGGACGCTTGTCTTCGGATCCCCCATCGGATCTCACCTGGCGCGCGCGGCGGAAAACCCGATCAAGCTCGGCGTGCTGGAGGATCAGTCCGGCGACTTCGCCGCGGCCACGATCGGCAAGGTCCACGCCATCCAGCTCGCCGCCAAGGAGATCAACAAGGCGGGCGGCATCATGGGCCGGCCGCTCGAGCTCGTCGCTTACGATACGCAGTCCGACAACACCCGCTACCAGGAATTCATGCGCCGCGTGCTCCAGCGCGACAAGGTCGACGTGGTGTTTGCGGGCTTCTCCTCGGCCTCGCGCGAGGCGTACCGCCCGATCGTCGATCAGTTCAACGGCTTCGCCTTCTACAACAACCAGTATGAAGGCGGTGTCTGCGACGGCCACATGATCGTCACCGGCGCCGTGCCGGAGCAGCAGTTCTCGACGCTGATCCCTTACATGATGGAGAAGTACGGCAAGAACGTCTACACGCTCGCCGCCGACTACAATTTCGGTCAGATCTCGGCGGAATGGGTGCGCAAGATCGTCAAGGAGAACGGCGGCAAGATGGCTGGCGAGGAATTCATCCCGCTCGGCGTGTCGCAGTTCTCGCAGAGCATCCAGAACATCCAGAAGGCCAAGCCGGACTTCGTGGTCACGCTCTTGGTCGGCACCGCGCAGGCCTCCTACTACGAGCAGGCGGCTTCCGCCAACGTCAACCTGCCGATGGCATCCTCGGTCAACGTCGGCCAGGGTTACGAGCACAAGCGCTTCAAGCCGCCGAGCCTGAAGGACATGTACGTCACCACCAACTACATCGAGGAGATCGACTCGCCGAAGAGCAAGGAGTTCTACGCCAAGTTCAAGGCCAAGTTCCCGAGCGAGCCCTATGTGAACCAGGAGGCGGAAAACTCCTATCTCGCCGTCTATCTCTACAAGCAGATGGTCGAGCGGGCGAAGTCGACCAAGCGCGAGGATATCCGCAAGGTGATCGCGCTGGGCGACGTCTGCATGGACGCGCCGGAAGGCAAGGTCTGCATCGACCCGAAGAGCCAGCACATGTCGCACACGATCTATCTCGCCAAGGTCGGCGCCGATCATTCGATCTCTTTCCCGAAGATCTGGGAGGACATCAAGCCCTACTGGCTGGGTGAAGCCGGCTGCGACCTCACCAAGAAGGATCCGATGGCCCAGTACACGCCGTCGAATCCCCCGCCGAAACCCTGACCCGGCGGCTGGTCGCTCCGGCCCTTTCCGGCACGCCTTGCCGGCGCGCCGGGGCGATCACGGTTATCTGCGGCGGGGACGCCGCATCCTCCCACATCCCGGTTGGTTCATGGACATTGCGACCCACGTTTTCTCGGCGCTCTACCAATTCGGCGACGCCTTCGCGTTCCTGGTGCTCTCCGCCTGCGGGCTCGCGGTGATCTTCGGCATGATGGGCGTGATCAATCTCGCCCATGGCGAGTTCATCATGTGCGGCGCCTATGTCACTGCGGCAACCGTGCATGCGGGCCTGCCGCTGCCGCTGGGAATACTGGCCGGCACACTCGTGTCGGCGCTGGTCGGCGTCGTGGTGGAGCTCGCGGTGATCCGCCATCTCTATGACCGGCCGCTCGACACCATCGTCGCCACCTGGGGGCTGAGCCTGATCGCGACGCAGGGCACGCTGATCGCGGTCGGCTCGACCATGGCAGGCGTTGGCACGCCCTTGGGCAGCTTCCAGGTCGGCGCATACTCGTATTCGATCTATCGCATCGTGCTGTTCTGCGCTGCGCTCGGCGTGCTCGCCGCGCTCTATGCGCTGTTCAACTGGACGCGCTTCGGCGTGCTGGCGCGCGCCACCATCCAGGTGCCGCATATGGCGGCCGCGCTCGGCGTCGATACGCGCCTGATCTACAGCCTCACCTTCGCCTGCGGCGCAGGGCTGGCCGGCCTTGCCGGCGGTCTCTACGCGCCGACCATGACACTGGTGCCGACCATGGGGGCGACCTTCATCATGGAGGCCTTCGTCACCGTCGTGATTGGCGGCGCCGACGTCTTCCTCGGCACGGCGCCGGCGGGTGCCGTGCTTGGAGTGGTGAAATCGGTGATGACGTCGTGGCAGGGCCAGTTGTTCGGGCAGATCGGCCTCCTGGTCGCCGTCATCATCGTGGTCCGGGTCCTGCCAAAGGGCATTTCCGGCTTTGTGCTGCGTGAGCGCACCTGACGGAGTGATGGCGTCGTGACCGGTTTCCTCTCGTTGTTTCGCCGTCTCGAAGGCCCGCAGACCGTCGGTCGCGGTCCGGCCTTTTGGGGCCTGTTTGTCGTCGTGCTTCTGGCCGCGCTCGTGTACCCGTTGTTCAGCGACGGCTACACGGTCGGCAACACCGTCTATTTCTTTGTCTGGGTGTTCATCGCCCTCAGCCTGTGCCTGATCTGGGGCTATGGCGGCTCGCTCTCCTTCGGCCAGACCGCCTTCTTCGGGATCGCGGGCTACGGCTACGGCGTCCTCACCATCAATTTCGGCTCGGCCTACGGCTTCACGCTGGTGGCACTCGTGGCCGCGGTGGCGATCGCCGCGCTGTTCGCAGTCCTGCTCGGCTATTTCATGTTCTTCGGCCGGATCGCCGGCGTCTTCCTCGGCATCGTCACACTCGCCGTGACCCTGATGCTGGAGCGCTTCATGGCTCAGACCGCGGGGCCGGAATGGCACATCGGCAGCGCGCGGCTCAACGGCTTCAACGGCATGAGCGCAATGCCGCCACTGACCATCCCGTGGCCAGGGCAGCCGATCGTTCTGTTCGCCGACGTCGGGCTCTACTACTTCGTGCTCGGCCTTCTGGTCTTCGTCTATCTGGCCCTGCGCATCCTGGTGAACTCGTCGTTCGGCAACGTCATCGTCGCGATCCGGGAAAACCCGGAGCGGGCGGAGATGCTCGGCTACGACGTGCGCAAGTACCAGCTCATCACCTTCGTCATCGGGGCCGCCCTGGCAGGCCTGTCCGGTGTGCTCTACACGGTGTGGGGGCAATACATCACCCCGTCGAGCATGAGCATGACGGCGGCGGCGCTGCCGTTGATCTGGGTCGCCGTCGGTGGCCGCGGCGACCTGACCTCGACCGTGATCGGCACGCTGGTGGTGCTTGCCGCCTTCCAGGCACTGACGATCTACGGCAGCCAGTATGCTCTCGTCTTCATGGGCGTGCTGCTGGTGCTCACAGTCCTGATCGCGCCCAACGGCCTCGTGCTCGGCGTGATGAACTGGCTCGGCGGCCTCGCCACGCGCTTCATGCGGAGGGCGGGCTGATGTCGCTGCTGGAGCTGCGCGAGCTGAACAAGCATTTTGGCGGGCTGCATGTCACCAACGGCGTCAATCTGACGCTGCAAGCCGGTGAGATCCATTGCCTGATCGGCCCGAACGGTGCGGGCAAGAGCACGCTGTTCCGCCTGATCCTGGGTGAGCATCATCCGGGCAGCGGCGACATCTTCTTCGCGGACGAGAATATCACCGCCCTGAAATCCTTTGCGCGCATCCACCGCGGCCTGTCGGTCAAGTTTCAGGTGCCCGGTGTGTTCAAGGGCCTGTCGGTGCGTCAGAACCTGGAGATTGCCCTGCAGAGCCGTCACCGCGGGCGGACGCTGCTGGAAGAGATCGACCGGCTGCTTGCCTTCCTCGGGCTCGGCGCCGAACAGGCGCAGACGGCGGGAAACCTCAGCCATGGCCAGAAGCAATGGCTGGAGATCGGCATGGCGATCAGCCTGAAGCCGCGCCTGCTGCTGCTGGACGAGCCGACCGCCGGCATGTCACCGGAGGAAACCCACATGACCGGCGAAATGGTGCAGCGGCTCAATGCCGGCGGCATGACGGTGCTGGCGATCGAGCACGACATGGCGTTCGTGCGTCAGGTCGCTCAGCGCGTCACCGTGCTGCATCTCGGCCAAGTGTTTGCACAGGGCTCGATCGACCAGATCGTGGCCGACGAGCGCGTCGCGGCGATCTATCTGGGGCAGGCTCATGCTTGACATGCCGCGCAGGGAAGTCATCCTTTCGACGCTGAGCCTGCGTGCCGGCTACGGCGGAAAGCCCGTGCTCCAGGGCCTCGAGATCGAGGTGCGGGAAGGGGAGATCGTCGCCGTCATCGGCCGCAACGGTGTCGGCAAGTCGACGCTGATGAAGAGCCTGATCGGGCTCGTGCCGGCGATGAGCGGCTCGATCGTCTATCGCGGCGAGGCCGTTGAATCCCTGCCGGCGCACAAGCGGGCACGCCTTGGCATGGGCTATGTGCCCCAGGGGCGCGACGTGTTTCCGCGCCTGACCGTCGGCGAGAACGTCGCCGTCGGAGCCGCGATCAAGGGCGGCGGCATTCCGGAGGCGGGCCGGCGCAAGATCATCGATGCGTTTCCGATTCTCGAAGAGCGCTGGCACCAGCGCGCCGGCACCATGTCCGGTGGACAGCAGCAGCAGCTCGCAATCGGACGCGTGCTGATCTCGGACCCCGCTCTGATCCTGCTCGACGAGCCCTCGGAGGGCATCCAGCCCAACATCGTCCAGGACATCGCACGCAACATGGTCGAGCTCAATCGCGGGACCGGTGTGACCATCATCCTGGTCGAGCAGAACATCGACATGATCCGCGCCATGGCACAGCGCTGCTACGTCATAGACAAGGGGCGCATCGTCGCAAGCCTCGACCGTGCCGCGCTCGGCGACGAAGCGGAGATGCGCCGTCATCTGGCGGTTTGAAAGAAACGACGCCCAACCAAGGAGAACAGCAATGGCCTGGCAAGACGATTCCATCATGGCGCGCAAAGGCATCGCCAGGGGCGAGCGCGGCAAGCAATACACGATCACGGAAGCCGAGCAGGGCAAGTACCATTACGTCTACGGCCCCTATGTGAAGCCGGTGCTGACGGTCGATCCCGGCGCGGTCGTCTCCGCCGAGACGCACGATGCGTTCGAGGGCGCGATCAAGAAGGAGACCGACAGTCCATCGAAGATCCTCAACTTTCCGTTCCTCAATCCGCAGAACGGGCCGATTCACGTCAACGGCGCCGAAAAGGGCGACGTGCTCGCGGTCTACATCGAGAGCATCGTCCCGCGCGGGCCGCAGCCGCGGGGCACGACAGTCATCATGCCTGACTTCGGCGGCTTGGTCAGCACGGGCAATACGGCGCTGCTCAATCCGGCACTGCCGGAGCGCGTCAAGAAGCTTGAGATCGACGCGAAAACCGGCACGAAGTGGAACGACAAAATCACGCTGCCCTATGAGCCCTTTATCGGCACCATCGGCACGTCGCCCGAGATCGAGGCGATTTCCTCGCTGGTTCCGGACTATTACGGCGGCAACATGGACCTGCCGGACGTCGGCGTCGGGGCCGTCATCTACCTTCCGGTCAACACCAAGGGCGCGCTGCTTTATCTTGGCGATTGCCATGCCGCGCAAGGCGACGGCGAGCTCTGCGGCGTCGCCATCGAGCATCCAACCGTAACGACGGTGCAGATCGACCTCATCAAGAACTGGACCATTTCCTGGCCGCGACTCGAGACCAGCGATTTCATCATGACCATCGGCTCGGCGCGGCCGATGGAGGACGCAGCCCGCATCGCCTATCGCGAGCTCTGCCGCTGGATGGCCGCCGACTACGGCTTCGAGGAGATCGATGCCTACATGTTGCTGACCCAGGCTGGCCGCGTCCGTCTCGGCAACATGGTCGACCCCAAGTACACGCTCGGGGCCTCCATCAAGAAGTCCTATCTCGTTTGAGGCTCGCCCGTTCATGCCCAACGTTCACAAGGTCGCCGCTGTCCAGTTCGAGCCGATCATGTTCGAGAAGGCGCGCAACGTCGCGCGCCTGCTCGAGCTTTGCGAGCAGGCCGCGGCGGCCGGTGCAAGGCTTATCGTCACGCCGGAAATGGGAACGACCGGCTATTGCTGGCTCGACCGTGCCGAGGTCGCCCCCTTCGTCGAGACGATCCCGGGTCCGACCACGGACCGATTTGCGGCGCTGGCGCACAAGCACGATTGCTACATCGTCATCGGCATGCCGGAGGTCGACGAGGATGGCATCTACTTCAACTCGGCCGTCTTGATTGGGCCCGACGGCATTGTCGGCCGCCACCGCAAGACGCACCCCTATATCTCCGAGCCGAAATGGGCCGCGGCGGGCGATTTGCACAACCAGGTGTTCGAGACGCCGATCGGGCGGATCGCGCTGCTGATCTGCATGGACATTCATTTCGTGGAAACCGCGCGGCTGATGGCGCTGGGCGGCGCGGACGTGATCTGCCACATCTCCAACTGGTTGGCAGAGCGTACGCCGGCGCCTTACTGGATCAGCCGGGCCTTCGAGAACGGCTGCTACGTCATCGAGAGCAATCGATGGGGGCTGGAGCGTACGGTGCAGTTCAGCGGCGGCAGCTGCGTGATCGCACCGGACGGGCAGGTCATGGCCGTGCTCGACAAGGGCGACGGGGTGCTGTTGTCGGAGATCGATCTCGACGCCGCCCGCGCACGCCGCGTGCTCGGCGAGACCGTGTTCGCGCAGCGTCGGCCGGAGCTCTATCCCGAACTGCTGACCGATACATTCAGCTGGAATCCGTGCGACTTCTTCGGCCTCTACGGCCACGAGCCGTGGCCGGTCGGAAAGACATCGCGGGTTTGCGTCGCGCAATTTGCACCTGGTGATGATCCCGCCCAGAACTTGAAGGAGATCGAAGCTTACGCGCGCGCGGCAAGAGCGGATGGGGCGGAGCTTGTCGTCTTTCCGGAGCTGGCTGTGACGGGACTGACCGATCCCGCGACATCAGCGCAACCGATACCGGGGCCGGCAACGCTTCGCCTCGGGGAGATTGCGGGGGAGCTTGACGTCTATCTCGTCTGCGGCCTTGCCGAGCGCGACGACGATCTGGTCTACAACAGCGCTTGCCTGGTTGCGCCCGATGGAAGCATCTCCGTCTATCGCAAGACGCATCTGGCGGCCGACGAGCGAAGCTGGGCCATGGCCGGTGACGGCTGGAGCGTCGTCGACACGCCGATCGGCCGCATCGGGCTGTTGATCGGTCACGATGCCTCCTTCCCGGAGGCGGGCCGGGTGCTGGCGCTGCGCGGCTGCGATCTCATCGCCTGTCCCGCCGCGATCAAGGGAGGCTTCAGCTCGTCCCATGCCGGCACTGAGGTGTTGCAGCCAAAATCGATTCCGACCGGCCCGGATCCGCATCACTGGCATCACTTCCGCGTTCGTGCCGGCGAGAACAACCTGTTCTTCGCCTTCGCCAATGTCGTCGATCCCGAACGCGGCTATCCGGGGTTGAGCGGTGTGTTTGGCCCCGACACGTTCGAGTTCCCGCGGCGGGAAGCGATCGCGGCCGGCGGCGCCGGCCTCGCCATCGCGCGGATCGATACCACCAATCTCGACAGCGTCTATCCGACCAACGTCGTCCGGCGAAAGGATCTGGTGGCGATGCGAATGCCGCACAGCTATCGTGGACTGGTCAGGGCGGCGCCGACCAACTACTGAACCAAGAAAAGGAAATCGGCCATGGATCTGGGACTCAAGGGAGCCAAAGTACTCGTCACGGGAAGCACCAAGGGAATCGGCCGAGCAATCGCCGAGACATTCGCCGCCGAAGGCGCCGATGTCGGCGTGTGCTCCCGCAATCTGGCCGAGGTCGAGAGCACGGTCGCCGCACTCAAGACCAAGGGCGTCGCGGCTTATGGCGGCGCCGTCGACGTTGCTGACGCGGCCGTGCTCAAGGCCTGGGTCGGGGATATGGCGGCAAAGCTCGGCGGCATCGATGTCGTCGTCGCCAATGTCAGCGCGCTTGCGATCGGGCAGGACGACGAAAGCTGGGAGAAGGAGTTTTCGACGGACATGATGGGTACGGTCCGGCTCGTGAATGCGGCCATGCCCTATCTGGAGAAGAGTGCCGCCGGCGCGATTGTCACCATTTCCAGCGTCTCGGGGCGCGAGATCGATTTCGCTGCGGGTCCCTACGGCACCTTCAAAGCGGCGATCATCCATTACACGCAGGGACTGGCCAATCAGCTCGCTGGGAAAGGCATCCGCGCCAACTCGGTCTCCCCAGGCAATACCTATTTCGACGGCGGGGTCTGGAACATGATCAAGGACAACAATCCCGAGCTCTACCAGACGGCGCTTGCGCTCAATCCGACGGGGCGGATGGGAACGCCGCAGGAAATGGCCAACGCCGTGGTGTTTCTCGCCAGCCGCGCCGCCAGCTTCATCACCGGCACAAATCTCGTCGTCGACGGTGCACTCACGCGTGGGGTGCAGTTGTAGGAACGCATCGGCGATCTGTTTCGCCACCCGTCAACCCCTTCCGGAAAAAAGATTCCACTTTACCGAAATTCGGTTTCGGCGTATGTGTCGTGCATCCCGGCTCACTCAAGAGGGGCGATCATGAGGTCGTCATTTTCGCGAGCCGGGTCTGCGGTGGACGCGGCAGCGTCGGCACGAGAGGAGCGGGCAGGGCGGGTAGTCCCTGTGAGCCCGTAACCGCGTGCGGACGACGGCGCTGCCAGGCTTCGTCTCGCCTGTAAGTTTCCAGCTTTGTCGACAGGGCTGGGAATACTGCGGCGACATGGCGGGCCGTGCGTACGGCAAAACCGTGTGGTCCTGGCCGTCGTTGCCACGGTCAAGCTGTCTGCGAAGGTGCGAGCGAGCCCAACCGGGCGGACTGCATCATCCAATTCGCGGGGCGAGGGAGGCCAGAGGAAAGTTCGGCTCCCGGGAGAGCACGGCATAAGCCGTCCGACCATCGCGCAGGGAAGGCCGAGTGATCGGCACCACCTGTATGCTGCTGTGCGGTTCTTCCTGCGTGCGCATGTCGCGCAGCGGACCGCGGGTGCGAGCTGGCACCCGGCCTTCCCTGCGCCCTCTTGGTTTTGAGGGTGAGAGATGAAGCAAAGCTCGGGCGTAGTCTGTCGCGAGATCGAGAGCTCATGTCCGCGGCTTGAATGGGTGGTCGCTTCACACCCCGGATATGCCCAACGTCACTCTCGATCTCCACCTGCGCGAAGCGTCGAGCCGTCAAGTCACCGGCCAACGGAACCGCTTCTACGCCGGTTCGGGATTGGTGTTCAGGTCTTCTTGAGGCTAATTCAGAACTTGACGTTGTGCATGATAGGCATCATCCTGTTGGAAAGATGACGAGCATCATTTCAGTTCCGCTCGGACGTTTCATGGTGGGGATGGAAATGGAGAACGTGGTGGGCGTCGAACTTGCGCGTGGTGGCCCGTTCTCCGAAGCTGGGCCCCGCGATGTGGGGCCAGAGCCGGCCGGTGGAAACCAGCACAGATCTCGCGTGACGGAAACCAACTGGGATCTGTTCAGGCTCTTCTTTTCGGTGGCGCGAACCGGAAGCGTCAATAGGGCGGCCCGCGAGTTGGGCATGAGCCAGCCGACCCTCAGCAGGCGCCTGAAGGAGCTGGAGCGCAATATCGGCGCGCCGCTGTTCTTTCGCGTATCGTCGGGGGTGAAGCTTACCCAGGAGGGGCAGGACCTGCTCCGCTCGGCGGAAGAGATGGTTCGCTCTTTCGAGGAGTTTCAGCGGGATTTGTCCCTGCGCGTCGGCCAGCGTTCGACGGCGGTCAAGATTTCCGCGACTGAAGGTCTGACCAAGCATTGGCTGCTGCCTCGCGTCAAGAAGTTGCGTGCGCTGAGTTCTCAGATCCGCCTCGAAATCAATTCGACGGTTGAGCAGCAGAACCTGGCCACCAGCGATCTCGATCTCGTCATCCGGATCGGGCATCCGGGTGACGGTGAACTGATCGGTCGCCGCGTTGGATCCATCGCCTTTGGTCTGTTTGCATCCGATAGCTATCTGGCGGAACACGCTGCACCGAAGACGCTGAAAGAGTTGGTCGACCACGAACTGATCGGATGCTCAGTCGAGTACGGGGCAGCCGAAAACGAGCGAACGAGTCAGATTTCGTTGTTGGCGGCTTTCAATTCAGCGGCAAACGCCCATAGCACGCTGAGGCTCATGCCGGTCGTCAATCATTTCGCGGCGACGGCAGAAGGGCTCGGCTTGGCGTTTCTGCCGGTGCCGTTTGCCCTGGCTGAAGGCTTGGTACGTGTGCTCCCGGACGACACGGCCATGCTGGATTTGTGGTTGCTCCGCCGCCGCGAGAGCGACCTCAGAAAGATGACCAAGCAGGTCTGGCGCTTCCTGGAAGCGGAGTTCGCGAACACCAAGTCGTGGCTGGTCGGTCAGCAGGGGGCTCAGAAGCGCCTGCAGCAGGTTGCATGATCCGTACGCTGCCGGCGAAGATCGGCGCAGCATTTCGCGTGGCATGCAGCATGGGTCATGGTCGTTTCTCACCACTCATTCGAGAGCCGACCGGCGGGTTTCGACGAGTTCGAGAATGCTTCGCTGCGCCGCGCGCAATATCTTGTCGGACATCGAGATATCCCTCGTCACCCGTGCAAGAGCAACCGCTCCGACCATCGTGCAGACGATGGCAACCGCCGACTCGTCGGGATGGTCGCCTTCCACCAGGTCAGCCACGTTGTCGAAGTAATGCGAAAGAAATTCCGTCATGACGGCGCGCGTCTTTCGATCGCTTCGTGCGACATCGCCGGCCAGGGCCGCCACCCCACATCCCACGCTCGGATCGTCCCGATGTGCCTTGCTCAGATAAGTGTTCAGCAGCGCTTTGAGGGTACGCGGACCGTTCGCGCTTCCCGGGCGCACCGCTTCGGGACCTCCTTCCGAGAGAGCTTTCGCCAAAGCCTCGGAGATCAACTGGTCGCGCGAGTCGAAATGTCCGTAGAATCCGCCATGGGTCAATTTCGCGGACTT
Source organism: Bradyrhizobium sp. NDS-1 (assembly GCF_032918005.1). Classification (NCBI taxonomy): domain Bacteria; kingdom Pseudomonadati; phylum Pseudomonadota; class Alphaproteobacteria; order Hyphomicrobiales; family Nitrobacteraceae; genus Bradyrhizobium; species Bradyrhizobium sp. NDS-1. The sequence continues at coordinate 5,199,568 of NZ_CP136628.1, read as the reverse complement.
CATGAGCTCGGCGATACTGAGGCCGTCCAATCCCAGCTCGCGGATCTGCACTGCGGCCGCATCCAGTATGCGCTGCCGGCTCTTTGCCTTGTCTGCCTGGGAGTGGCCCATCCAGTCGACTCCAGTCCAATAGCTCCGGGAAACGGCATATCAAAGTCCGGGGATGACAGCCAACATCCAATCGTCGGGTCACTCCTTCGTGGCTGTCCCGAAGCTCCGCCATTCGGGCTTTTTGCCAGTTGGATTGTGGGTGCGAAGGCCGGATCTGAATTGCGGCATCGCAGGAAAGAAATCGAGCTCTCCGCCGCCCTGCCGACGTTCCACCGTCGCGCTTCCTGTTTGTCGATCGCGGGCGGTGAGATCCGGGATACTTTGCGCGCAGGCCTTCTACCAGCGTTTGAAGATGACGCTCGCGTTCACGCCGCCGAAGCCGAAACCATTCGAGATCACATGGTCCATCGCCATGCTTCTGGCCTTTGGACCGACGAGATCGACGCCCTCGGCAGCTTCATCCGGAGTCTCAAGATTCAGAGTGGGTGGGGCCACCTGGTCTCGAAGAGCAAGGACTGCGAAGATGGCCTCGGCCCCCCCTGCGGCACCGAGCAAATGACCGGTCGCGGACTTCGTCGCGCTCACGGCGATGCCGCCATGGGCTCCGAAAACCGATTTGATGGCCGCCAGCTCCGAGATGTCGCCGACCGGGGTCGAGGTCGAGTGAGCGTTGAGATGCTGCACGTTGCGCGGATCGAGCTCTGCCTGGCGCAGAGCGGCTTCCATGGCTCGCCGGGCGCCCGAACCGTCCTCGGGGCTCGAGGTGATATGATGGGCGTCAGCGGAAGTTCCGTAGCCGACGAGTTCGGCGATCGGCCGGGCGCCACGGGCGAGAGCGTGCTCGAGGTCTTCGATCACCAGGATCCCGGCCCCTTCACCCATGACGAAGCCGTCCCGGTCCCGATCGAACGGGCGAGACGCCTGCGAGGGCCGGTCATTGAAGCGGGTGGAGATTGCGCGAGCCGCCGCGAAGCCTCCAAGACTAACAAGATCAATGCAGGCTTCGGCACCGCCGCATACGGCCACATCGGCCTCCCCCGAGCGGATCAACCGAGCGGCATCGCCGATCGCCTGTACGCTGGCGGCGCAGGCTGTGACGGGAGCACCGAGAGGTCCTTTGAAGCCATACTGGATCGAGATGTGGCCGGCGGCGAGATTTGCCAGAAAGGACGGGACGGTGAACGGCGACAGGCGGCGGATGCCGCGTTGATCGACGGTCCGCACCGCTTCGACGATCGCTGGGAAACCGCCAATTCCAGAAGCGATGATCGTGGCGGTTCGCTCGAGAGCGCGCTCATCGGCCGGAGTCCAGCCAGCTTGCTTGATTGCCTCCGCGGCTGCGACCAATGCGAACTGAATGAACCGATCCATCTTCCGCTGTTCCTTGGGCGGAATCGTCAGGTCGGGGTCGAACCCACCATCGACGTCGTCGGCTTTGGTCGGCACGAGCCCGGCAACTCTCCCCGGCAGCGAGGCGGCCCAGTCGGGCAGGATCGTCAGCCCGGAGCGGCCAGCCAGCAGTCGCGACCAGGCCAGCTCTCTGCCGCAGCCGAGCGGAGACACCAGCCCCATTCCCGTAACCACTATTCGGCGCATGCGAGAACCCGATTTCCTGGAGATGAGAGGGTCGATTGCCAAGGCTGACTGCCAGAGTAGATACAGAAATTCAAGTAACTCTTGATAAGAAAGTAACGACCGAGGTCGACTGGCAACCTCGGCCGCTCTGCGGTCTAATCGATGGCGTGGACCATGGCGGCCAACTTCGCCTGCAATCCCGCCGGGTCGGCCTTGAACGCTGCCGCGGCACTTTCGGAAAGGACCCCCGGAAAGACCTCGTCCTTTCCGGCTTCGAGGGCATCCAAGGTATGGACCGCAACTTCGCTGGGTTTCAGCTTGGGATCCGGCATCGCCTTTCCAAGCGGAGTATCAACCTGCACCGGCAATACAGCCAAGACCTGAGATCCGCGTGCCTTCAATTCTGCTCGCAGGACGCGCGTCAGCGACAGTGCCGCCGCCTTGGAAGCCGAATAGGTTCCAGCTTGCGGAATGGTCACGAGCGACAGGAAGCTCAGGATATTGATCATCGCCCCGCCTTTCAGCGCCGGGGTGTTCCTGAATGCCTGCGCAAGAGCCAAAGGACCAAAATAGTTCACTTCCATCTCCTGGCGCGCCGCCGCAAGATCGCTGACGGACAGTGCGCCGTGGCCGCCGATGAATCCCGCATTGTTCACGAGCAGGGTCACATCGGATGCCGTCACGGCTGCCTTGGCGACCTGGTCGGGCCTGCTTACGTCCAGCTGGAGCGCGATCACTCGCGATTGGTCCTCGAAAAGTGATTGTACCGAGCCCGTGTCGCGCACGCCCGCGTAGATCTTCGCTGCGCCTCGCTTGAGCAGTTCCTCGACGAGCGCTCTCCCGATCCCTCCGTTCGCTCCGGTGACGAGGGCGACTGAACCTTCAACCTTCATCTCGATCTCCAATTCGTGCGCGGCCCGCGCGGCCACGTTGGCGTCTCAATATTCATTGCGATTGCAATGAATGTGTTAATTGCGTACGTAATCTATGAATGTCAAGGAGCCCATGAGCATCCGAGCGAGCAGAATATGAAGGTGTCGAAAGCTCAGGCGGCTCAGAACCGATCTTCAATCCTCGAGGTCGCGTCCAGACGGATGCGCAAGGGCGGTTTCGGAGCCATGACGGTGGGGGAGGTCGCCAAGGCCGCAGGACTTACCCACGGTGCGCTCTATAGTCATTTTCCTTCGAAGGAGGTGCTCTCGTCGCAAGCGCTGGCAGAGAGCTTCCGCCAATGTCATTCGGAGTTTTCCCAGCTGCCGCTTGCGGAGTTGCTGAGCCAATATCTATCGCTGCAACACCGAGATGTTCCGGAGAGCGGCTGCCCCATGGCCGCGCTGGTCTCGCAGGTCTCTCACGAAGAGGGCGCGATCCAGGAGGAGTTCGCCGCCGGGTTCGACGGATTCGCCGGCTTGATCAAGAATGGGCTGAAAGCTACCGGCAGATCGAATGCGGAATCCCGAGATCTGTCGCTTTTTGTCGCCGCCGCGATGGTCGGAGCGCTGGCCATTTCGCGCGCCTTGAAAGACGCAAAGCCGGCCGCTTCTGAAACGATGCTTGGCGCGGTCCGTCGGCAACTGCAACGGCTCCTGAAAACGCCGTAGCAAGGAAAGCGACGATCCTGCTCCCGCAGTAGTTTCGCGGATCATCGTCGACAGGCCCGCAATCCGAAGCGTTCGAGAAGTTCTGAACTCGGTTTTCGATCGAGCACATTTGAGTTGGGTCTCGTCAAAAAAGAACCGGCTGCTTTCGCAACCGGTTGAGTAGTCCACGTCCATAGCCTCGTCGTGCTGGACCGGACTGGGAGGTCCCAGGATAGAAGACCGCTGCCGCGGATTAGTCAATTCAAAAAAAGAACTAATAGGGGCGGAGCGACCAGCAAGCGGCTATCGCAGCAAGGTTTGCGCCTCGCCGCGAATGCCAAATCTGCGAGAGTGGTCGGCGAACCAGCTATTTCGGAAAGCAAGCGCCGAATGCCTTGAGCAGTTTCAGGGGCCCCTTGAGTCGGATCTTCCGTTGAGCGAGTGCCAGGATGACGGAGAGCCGTCCCGTGAGCGTTTGCAACCATGCCGTCGAGTCGGCTTGGATCCGCAGGTCGGCAGTTCCGGTCAGGCCAGGGGTGACGGTCAGTTTCTGATTCTTTATGACCACTGTGGCTTCTGCAGGCTGTTCTCCCGTGAACACGAAGTGGTAAGTGGCGTTGAGGCCCTTGGACTTGCCCCGCTGGAAGCTAAGTCCCATCCCGAAAAGAAACGCACCGATGCTCGTCGCACGCGCGCTGCTGCGCACGAACCGAAGCGTCTTGTGCGGGAACATTTTCGCAGCATGACTGGCTGCGTCCGAGTCTCGGACGACGTAGAGAGGCTCGATCTTCTCCTGGAGCGGTTTGAGGATGGTCTCAACGTGGGCCTTCCGATCCGCCAGGTAGTCCGCCATGACGTGTTCGCCGGCGGGGCAAACCGCGACGCAATAGGCGGCGTTGTAGTTGGGGCCGTAGGAGAGGCTCTGCCAGCGCTTTACGGTTTCCGCCAGCGGTTGACGGCTCCGGTAATCCTTGGCCGATTTGGCATCGGCGATATCCTCGATCCAGTGTGCGAACCCGCCCATGAACTGCTGATAATTGTGGTTCAGACAAGACGAGAAATCGAAGTATCCGTCCGGTTTGAGTGCGCCGACCGGACAGGCCACGACACACAGCTTGCACTCGAAGCACGGGTTGTAGTCGAGCGCCGTCGCCGGTGCTTCGATTTCGAGGTCGACCAGGACCGTGCCCAACAGGATGAAGCTGCCGAACTTGGGATGAATGACGCTGCGATGGATACCGCGCTTCCCCATGCCGGCTGCCTCGGCCACGAGCTTGTGTGAGACGACCCAGCCCCGTTCAGGATAGCGATCGAACTCCATCGGGAAAGCCATCGGCGGGTTCATCGCCGAGATTCCCATATCCTCGAGCCGACCAACCAATTCACGCGCGATGTCGTCCACGTCGTGGCTGACTTGATGGAATTCGTTGTTGGCCGCCGAACGGGTGGGCGAGCGAATTGGGGCGCGATGCGTTCGGCTCACGATGCTCACCGCCAGCCGAGCTCCCGCGAAGGCGCGGCGAGCATGAACGGCTTCGTCCCGCAGGAGCGGATCGTCAAGGCTCACGACGCCGCAATCGTCGGCACCGCACTCCATGACCAGCGCCTTCAAAGCGTCGAGGCTGAGCGATGCAGGCGGTGCCGGCGGGCTGAGCCGTATGCGGTCGGCGATCGGGTGATCCTTGAGTCCCGCCATGCTGGTCTCCTGATGCGAAGGCTGCGTGCGCCCTTGTGAGGTGTATCATGCAATTACGGGCATATGAGACTATCATTAGACATCAATGCAGGCAAACTGCCATTTCAATTGAAGTCTGCCTGTCGATTTGGTGCTAAGGGTCTGGAGCACCGACCCAAACGACCGAGGAAGCTTGAACTTGGCACGACGTTCGATTGCGATGAGTGATTTTCCTCAGAACTGCACTTGCAGCCAGCTCAGGCGGGCGGCTCGGCGCATATCGCGCTATTACGATCTCTGTCTTGCCGGCACCGGGCTCAAGTCAACCCAGTATAGCCTGCTGGGCTTCCTCGCCTCGGAAGGCCCGATGACGATGGCCAGCCTGGCGAACATCATGACGATGGATCGAGCGACCGTTGGCCATAATCTCCGGCCTCTGGAACGCGATGGCCTCCTCAAGATCGAGGTGAGCGAGGAGGATCGGCGGGTGCGGGAGGTTGCCATCACGGATCGCGGGCAGGAGATGCTGCTCGCGGCCTATCCGGCCTGGCAAAAGGCGAGGGCTGGATTCGAAACGGCGTTCGGGGTGCGTGAGGCGGGCCATCTCCGCGAGCTCATGAAGCGGGTCATCGATGCGCCATTGCCCAAAGTCAGGTCGGAGCAGGCCGCCACTTCTGGGCGAGGAGGGCGGCGGAAACTCAGGTAGCTTTTGAGTTGCTTTCCGACAATCCATGGCATGGATCGGCTTTGCCGACACGCACCTCGCGGCTATTCAGCGGTAAAGCAAGGTTATTCGATTCTGAATTGGCCGAGGCCTCCGTAACGTCCTAATCATTGAGGATGAAATCAATGGGCGGACGAGGAAAGTAATGCCGCCTTCTCGAAGCCCTGCCGATCTCTGCGCGGCCGTTCATTCATCAATGAAGCGAGAGTGCGGGATGTGTGCCAAGTCCAGCGCACCGGAACCGGCCGGCCGCAGCCCTCGGAGAGGCCGGTGATCGTTGTTCGCCGTCTTTCGCAGCTACAGGAGCATTCGCAATGCATTTGACCGTCAATGGTAAGCGCCACGACCTGGACGTTGAACCGGAAATGCCGCTCCTTTGGGTGCTTCGAGACGAGCTTGGCATCTTGGGGCCGAAGTATGGTTGCGGTGCGGGCCTTTGTGGCGCGTGCACCGTTCATATCGACAGCGAGGCGGTTCGCTCCTGCTCGATCAACGCTGGTGCGGTTCGCGGCAGCATCACGACAATCGAGGGTCTGGGGACTCCCGGAAACCTGCATGTGGTTCAACAGGCCTGGATCGAGCAGCAGGTCGCGCAGTGCGGTTATTGTCAGTCCGGCCAGATGATGACTGCAGCGGCGCTGCTGTCCAAAACCCCCGATCCTTCGGACGCCGAGATCGCCGAAGCCATGGACGGAAATCTTTGTCGATGCGGGACTTATGTCCGCATCCATAGCGCCGTCAAAACTGCAGCCCAGATGATGAAGGGGAAATAGCGTGGCTCGGCTCAAGACGATTGCAAGACGCACGTTTTTGATCGGCTCCGCGGCGATCGCCGGCGGCGTCGCGTTCGGCTACTACCAATTGCGCAAGGAGCCTCTCAATCCGCTGCTCAAGGACCTCAAGCCGGGCGAGGCCGCGATCACGCCGTATGTCCGCATCGACGCAAAGGGCGTCACGCTCATCACTCCGCGAGCCGATAAGGGGCAAGGCTCGTATTCCATTCAAGCTCATCTGATCGCCGAAGAGCTCGACGTCGATCCGCATAAGGTTCGCATCCATCCCGGTCCGCCAAGTCCGGCCTACTTCAACAGCCGGGTCATGGACGACAGCCTGCCGTTCTCTACGATCGACGATGGCATGATGGCGCGCGGGGCGCGGGGAGGCGGCGAAATGTTGAGCCGTGTGCTGGGTATGCAGATCACCGGCGGTTCGTCCACGGTACCCGACGGTTATCATAAACTCCGTTTGGCGGGAGCGGTCGCGCGAGAGACTTTGAAGGAGGCGGCCGCCAAGAGGGCGGGAGTGTCCCGATCGCAACTGAAAACCAAGGACGGTCAGGTCATCCTGCCTGACGGCAAGTCCATCAGTTACGCGGAGCTGGCCGTCGAGGCCGCGCTGCTTGCGCCCATTGCCGATGTCACGCTCAGACCGGAACAGGAGTGGCGCTACATCGGCAAGAAGATGCGCCGGATCGATATGGTCGCGAAGTCCACGGGTATCCAGCAGTATGGGATCGATGTTCGTCTGGACCGAATGGTGTACGCCACCGTCCGGGCCAATCCGGGCATGGGAGGCACGATCAAACGATATGACGCTTCCAGCGCGGAGAAGATGAGGGGCGTCAAGAAGATCGTCCCGATCAAAGACGGTGTAGGCGTCATCGCCGACAACACGTGGAGAGCTTTTCGGGCCGCGGCCGCCATCAAGATCGAATGGAACGATCCTCCTTATCCAGCCGATTCGGCCGGAATGTGGAAGGTGCTGGAGAATTCGTTCTCCAAAGACCTGCAGGATAGCCGGCTCCGCAATGACGGCGACGTCGAGAAGGCGTTCGCCGGCGCGTCCAAGCCCGTTGAGGCGGAGTATCGGACGCCGTACTTGGCCCACGCCCCACTCGAGCCGATGAATGCGGTTGTACTCTATACGAAGGAACGGCTCGACATCTGGACGGGAACGCAGATCCCGGTGTTCCTCCAGGGGCATGCGGCGAAGCTGACCCGACTGCCGGAAGAGAAGGTTTACGTGCACGCTCAGCCGATCGGCGGCAGCTTCGGAGCGCGCCTCGACGACACTTACGCGCTACAGGCGATCGAGCTCGCGATAGCCATGGAAGGCGTTCCGGTCAAGATGATCTGGAGCCGCGAGGAGAACATGGCGCACGACTATCCGCGCCCGATCCAGCTCTCGCGCGCGAAAGGTACGGTTCGCGACGGCAAGGTCGAGAGCATGGACATCGATGTCGCTGGGCAATCGATGGGCGCCTCCTGGTTCAACCGTCTGCAGGCGCCCCTTCCTCCCGGCCCCGACGTCTCCAGTGTCAACGGTATTTGGGACCAACCTTTCGCTATACCGAACTGCCGTGTGACAGGTTACCGGGCGAAGGAGATGGTGCCAGTCAGCCCGTGGCGATCTGTCGGAGCGTCCGGCAATGGCTTCCACCATGCTTCCTTCTTGGACGAACTGATCCACGCCGCCGGTGCGGATCCGATGTCCGAGCTCATTCGTCTCTGCAATCATGAGCCGTCAAAAGCGGTCTTGCATACCTTGCGAGATATTTCCGGCTGGAAAGGCTCGCGGATCGACGATCGGCGAGCCCGAGGGATAGCGCTGACGGTGTCATTCGGCGTGCCGATGGCCCAAATCGTCGACGTCAGCGATACGCCTCAAGGAATCAAGATCGACAAAGTGTATGCCGTTTGTGAGGTGGGGCGCATTCTGGATCCCATCAATTTCGAAGCGCAGGTGCAGGGAGGCATCATATGGGCCTTGGGCCACGCCATGAACTGCGAGCTGACATACGAGAACTTCGCGCCGAGCCAGACGAACTTTCACGTATTTGAGGCTATGAGGTTCCATCAGGCGCCGGAAATCATCGTCAAGGGATTGGAGCTTGGGGGAGAAGTGCGGGGAATTGGCGAACCGCCAGTCCCGCCAGCCGCACCTGCTCTCGCGAACGCAATCTTCGCTCTTACCGGAAAGCGTGTGCGCGAACTGCCGTTGAACAAGAGCGTCACGTTCGCGTGACGCCTCGAGGCGTAAGCAAACCAGCGCGTCGGCATGCGAGGACGTGGGTGGAGACCGGCGTCCCAGATCGCCTCGATGCTCATTTCGCACGCCGTGGGACGTGCTGAATGGTGGAAGTGAATTCCCGAAACTGCGCCCGCTCGCCGAACCGGGGACGACATGATGGTCGGCGGCTGAGATATGCGTGCGCTCCCATGGGCGTGCGATGCGTAAAGGGCCGCGCGGCAGGCGCGGGCGGGCATTCATCTCTGAATAGGGGCGGCACAAGATTGTCGTAGCCTGCTTCCGAAGCTCATTGTCCACTCGCCCGGGAGAAGGCGCGCTTCAGCGCCAGGTTCACTGTCTTGCCAGGAGGACGCAACTTGGACACGTGCTCCCATTGATCCCGTTGTTCGTCGGCGGCGCGTAAGTAAGTTCGATAATAGAAGTGACGCGCGCGGGATCTAGTTGTCGAGCGCAAAACTCAAATATGCCGGCAAATGTCTGTTGCATCGAAGAAGATCCTAACAGTGGAGCTTGACGAGTTCTAAAAAAGAACGGTAGGTTGAAGAAAAGCCAATAGCGACAAAAAGGGCTGCTTCGGCCTGCGATTCTGAACGACGATGTCGTCAGGAGATCGCACAGCGGAAGACAAACAAGAGACAGTTCCGTGCCAGCTATGGCACGCATGGGGGAGGACGGTTGATGATGTCCAAATGGAAAATTGCGATAGCCCTCGCTGTACTTCTGAGCGGTTCGGCCTCCGCTGCGGAAGAGCCAGGCATTTCCGATACCGAGATCAAGATTGGTGGGGTTTTTCCCTTCAGCGGACCGGCGTCATCGATCGGGCTCATTGGCAAGGGTCTTATCGCCTATATCCAATCGCTGAACGAGCGAGGCGGCGTCAACGGGCGCAAGATCAACTACATCGCCTACGATGACTCATACAGCCCACCCAAGGCGGTGGAGCACGTGCGCAAGCTGGTCGAGAGCGATGAAATCTCCTTCATGTACGGCCAGCTAGGTACGCCCGGCGTCTCGGCCACGGCGAAGTATCTCAGGGCAAAGGGAGTGCCCAGCATCGCGATCGTCAGTGGTGCATCCAAGTTCTCGGACGTCGAGAACTATCCCCTGATGACGACCGGTATCGTGAGTTACGATACCGAAGGGAAGATCTACGCCAAGTATCTCACCAAAGTGCTTCCTAGCGCGAAGTACGCAATTCTCTATCAGAACGACGATCTCGGCAAAGACTACGTCAATGCGTTCAAGGCGTATCTCGGCAGCGATTTCGATCGAAAGGTCGTGACTGCCGCTTACGAGGTGACCGAGCCGACGATCGACTCGCAGATCACGAACCTGAAGAGTTCAGGAGCCGAGGCTCTCGTGATCGCCGGGACACCGAAGTTTGCGGCGCAGGCGATCAGGCAGGCCTCGGTGATCGGATGGAAGGCGACCATCATCATCAACTTTCCTTCCGCATCTGTTGGCGGGACGCTCGCGCCGGCCGGGCTCGACAAGTCGATTGGCGTGATCGCAGGCACGATCACCAAGGACGTTGGGGACGAGGCGTGGAAGGACGATCCCGGTCTGCGGGATTATCGAAACTTCTTCGAGAAGTATCTACCCGGCGCCGACATCAGCAACGGGACCTACGCGGTCGGATATCAGCAGGGCATTCTGCTCGAGCGAATACTGAAACAATGCGGCAACGATCTGTCCCGCAAGAACATCCTGGCGCAAGCAAAGAATCTGAAGAGCGTAATCGTCCCCGTCGCGCTGCCGGGGATCGAGGTCAACACCAGCGAAAACGTGAACATGATGTGGACTCAAATGAGGCTGCAGCGCTGGACCGGCACGAGCTACAAATTGTTCGGAGACGTGCTCGACGCGAAGTCCGAGTAGCGGTCTCGGGCAGGAAAACTGCAAGGGAGCGCGTGATCAAATGCGCTGCCCGAGTTCCTTAGGCAAGTCGCCCGCACGAGTTTCGTGAGGTTGGCGGCAATCAGAAGCCGGATCACACGCGAGCGTGCCGGGACGGCCTGCGGTAAATCATGGGATCATCTTCAATGTCAACGAATACACCTGTCTTCGCGCCCAAAGAGGTCTCACTGCAGCGTCGGGACGACGGTACGCTCATCCTGAGTTCGCCGATCGAGCTGGGAGATTGCGATTGGCGCATTACGGATTTTCTCCCGACCTGGGCGAAAGCGGCTCCGAATCGTATCTTCCTGGCTCAACGCAATTCAAGCGGTGAGTGGGACGAGATCACCTATGGTCGCGCGTGGGCTCTGGTTCGGGCGGTTGGTCAAAGCCTGATCGAAATGGGGGCCAAGCCTGGGGACAGCCTCGCCATCCTGTCCGGAAACTCGATCGAGAACGCGATGATTTCCTTCGCCGCAATGTCGATCGGCGTAATCCTTGCGCCGGTATCGCCGAACTACACCTTGATGCCCGGCGGCCTTTCCCGCTTGAAGGACATCGCAGAGGTGCTGCGTCCCAAGTTCGTCTTCGTGCAGAGCGGACAGGCCTTCTCCGCTGGCCGCTCCATTCCCGAACTCGGAGCCGCCACCTGGATCAGCGTCGACGGTGCACCGGACACGGTACCGTATTCGGACCTGATGAAAGAGCGGGACGGCTACGAGGGCTTCGAACGCGCGTCGAATGCGGTATCTTGCGATGCTGTCGCAAAAATTCTCTTCACGTCAGGCTCGACAGGCCTTCCGAAGGGGGTCTTGAACACCCACCGCATGATGGCAAGCTCTCTGCAGATGGGCAGCCTGCTCGTAGCGCCGTCCGAGGCACCGGTCCAGGTTGAGTGGATGCCCTGGCACCACACGATGGGAAGCAACGTCATTCTGCATGGCATACTGAAGAATGGCGGAACGCTCTATATCGATGATGGCCGGCCTCTACCTCAGCTCTTCCACAAAACGCTCCTGAATCTGAAGGAGATTTCACCGACTGCCATGTTCAATGTGCCTGCCGGGTATAATTTCCTATGCGATGCGATCGAGAAGGATCCCGAGTTGGGCGCAAGCATATTGAAGCGGTTGGACCGGCTGAGTTACGCCGGCGCGGCCATCTCGCAGAACACGCTCGAGCGGCTTTACCGGTTGATGTCGTCGATCACGGGCCGGCAGATCCCCGTCATGTCGGGATACGGCACGACGGAAACCGCTCCAACGATCAGTACGACCCATTGGGCCACAGACCGTCCCGGGGAGATCGGCCTTCCGGCTCCCGGTTTACAGCTCAAACTGCTCCCCGTTTCCGATACTTACGAGGTCAGGGTCAAAGGTCCCAACGTCACGCCGGGCTACCTCGGAAGACCGGATCTGACGAAGATGGCCTTCGATGAAGAGGGCTTCTATCGTATCGGCGATACTGTCTCCTTCATGGACCCGGAAAAGCCGGAGGCGGGGCTTCGCTTCACAGGCAGGATCTCCGAAAACTTCAAGCTCGCCAACGGGACTTGGGTATCGATCGGAAACATGCGGGCTGCGATCCTGGCGGCGGCGCGCGGCGTGCTGTCAGACATCGTGGTTGCAGGCGAGAACCGCGAATGGTGCGGGCTGCTTTGCTGGCTCAACCCGACGGAAGCCGCCCAGATCGCGGCGCAGCCGTCTGCAGACCTCAACCGCGATGACCGCGTCGTGCAATTCCTGAAGGACCGCTTCCAGGAATACAACCAGACCGTCGGTAGCAGCGAGAACGTCGGCGCATTCTTGCTGCTCAATGAGCCGCCCTCGATGGCTGCGGGCGAAATTACCGACAAGGCGTACGTCAACCAACGTGCCGTTCTGAAACACCGGTCGGACCATGTCGAAGCTCTCTACAGTTCCGACCCGAGCCGAGGCGTAATCCGGGTTTGAGCGTGTTGCTGCTTGATCGCTTCATGGGAGATCGAGACGAAGGGCTCATCGTAGCCGCGGAGAGCCGACTACGCCGCAACCTCTCGCAGGACGGCAGAGCTGCCGCGCGGAGCGCTCTCAGGCCGCCTTGCGTCGCGCCTTGGCTTTCGGCGCAGGCCCTTCCGCTGCGTTCCCTGCGAGGGGCCGTCCGGCGCCAGGGCCCGCATGCGTGTGAACCTCTTTGGCTAGAACCGGTTCGCCGCACTCGGAGCACACCATGACGGGATCGAAGTCCTTCCCGCAATTGCGGTGCTGGTGCAGCAGGGGCCGGCCGCGTTCGTCCACCATGTGAGTATCGCCCCAATGCACGATCGCCATCATGATGGGATAGAGATCCAACCCCTTCTGGGTCAGGATGTACTCGTGACGTTTAGGCGACTCTTGATAGGGAATCCGACGAAGAATGCCTTGCCGAACGAGCTTCTTCAGCCGTTCGGCGAGCAGATGGCGCGTAATTCCCAGTGCAGACTGAAAACCTTCGAAGCGGCGGGTGCGCAGAAAACATTCGCGCAGGATAAGCAGGGTCCATCGATCGCCAATGACCCCAATGGTTCGGGCCATTGAGCATGGCTCTTCCTCAAGTTCTTTCCATTTCATCGCGGTCTCCAAATACCGACCGTTCTCCCGAATCCGGGGGATAACGATAGTTTGCCGCATTCTAGATAGGTACTGAACTTCGAACAATACCCTCAGGGAAACTGGCCCGGTATGCGCATGGTAGGTTTGACAGTTCGAAAAAGGAACTATAATCTCATGGGCCAGCTCAACCATCATTAAGTTGTCCGGAGAACGCCGATATGACCCCGAAAGTAGAGTTCATGTTCGATTTCGGCAGCCCGAACGCTTATCTGGCCGAGATCGCCATTTCTGGCATCGAGCAGCGCACCGGCGCCAAGTTCGAGTACGTTCCGGTTCTTCTTGGCGGCATCTACAAGGCGACCGGCAACATGTCGCCCTTCGACTCCCTTCGTGGCATCAAGAACAAGCCCGAGTACCAGGCGCTCGAGACGGAGCGGTTCATTCGCCGGCATAACGTAACCAAATTTCGTTCGAACCCCTTTTTCCCGGTCAATACGCTCATGTTGATGCGGTGCGCCGTTGCCGCGCAATTGGAGGGGATGTTCAAGCCCTATTTCAGGGCGGCCTATCATCATATGTGGGAAGAGCCGAAGAAGATGGACGATCCGGAGGTGTTCCGGACCGCGTTCGTCGCTTCCGGCGTCAATATTGACAGGTTGGCGAAGCGCGCCCAGCAAGACGACGTGAAGAAGAGGCTGATCGATCTGACGAACGACGCGGTAAGCCGCGGAGCGTTTGGCTCGCCGACGTTCTTTGTCGGGAAGGAGATGTTTTTCGGAAAGGACCAGCTTCGGGACGTGGAGGAATCGATTGTCGAGCAATCGAAACTCCAATCTGCGACGGCCTAAGATCCACCAAAAGACCGGCTTGGCCCAAGGTGGCCGCTGGTGATTGCGAGCGGTTTCCTCGCTCGCTCATCGAAACTGCAATATGTGCGCTCTGCTTCGTCGAACTGCGTTGCGAAGCGGTCCATCGGTGCGAGTGCGGTCGACGCAAAAGCCGCGACTCGCGCGGACGTGTGACTGCGCCTCTCGGTTCTCGTGAGCGAGACTGTCCTGCGTCGCGAGCAAGCGTCGTTTCGAGGAGGACCGGCCCAAATATCGATTGACGAGTTCTAAAAAAGAACGTTATGTGCAGGGAAGGTAAGGCGGCCGTTGGCGAGATGATCCAGCGGTTCGCAGCAGAATACTCAACAAGCGAGATGTAATCTCACAGGGAGCACGCCCGTGCAGAAGAGAAACGCAACCGTGGCCGTGATCGGCGCGGGTGACTTCATCGGCGGCGAGATCGCAAAGAAGTTCGCCTCGGAAGGGTTCACGGTTTTCGCGGGTCGCCGTAACGGCGACAAGCTGGCGCCGCTCGTCAAGGAGATCGAGGCTTCCGGCGGCGAGATCCATGCCCGCTCGCTCGATGCGCGGAAGGAAGATGAGATCATCTCCTTCCTCGGCGATGCCGACAAGCACGCGCCCCTGGAAGCGTGCATCTTCAATATCGGCGCCAACGTCAATTTTCCGATCCTCGAAACGACGGAGCGCGTCTTCCGCAAGGTTTGGGAGATGGCTTGCTATTCCGGATTCCTGGCCGGCCGCGAGGCGGCGAAGCTGATGTTGCCGCGCGGAGGCGGCAATATCTTCTTCACAGGCGCGACGGCGTCGCTCCGCGGCGGCTCCGGCTACGCGGCCTTTGCAAGTGCGAAGTTCGGCTTGCGCGCGGTGGCGCAGGCCATGGCGCGTGAGTTGGGGCCCCAGAACATCCACGTCGCTCATCTCATCATCGATTCAGGCGTGGACACCGAGTGGGTGCGGCAACGTCGGCTGGAAGCGCTCGGCCCCACCGCACTCGACGATCCGGATGCCTTGATGCCTCCGTCCTCCGTGGCAACGTCCTACTGGCAGCTCTACCAGCAGCCCAGGAGCGCGTGGACGTTCGAACTGGAAATTCGTCCTTTCGGCGAGAAGTGGTAAGGAGAGCCTTTCATGGAGCTCGCACTTTCGCCGGAGGACGCTGCATTCCGAGATGAGGTCCGCTCCTTTATCGCGGACAATTATCCGGCGGAGATGCGCGTCCCGAATCCGGAGACCGATTTAACGAAGGAGCAGTCGCTGCTCTGGCACCGTATCCTGCACAAGAAGGGCTGGATCGCGCCGCTCTGGCCCAAGGAATACGGCGGCCCCGGCTGGTCGGTGACGCGGCGCTTCGTCTTCGAGCAGGAGACGACCCGTGCCGGCACGTTGCCTCCGCTCGCGTTCAGCGTGACCATGGTCGGGCCGGTGATCTACACCTTCGGCAACGAGGCGCAGAAAAAGCGCTTTCTGCCTCGGATTCTGTCGGGTGAGGATTGGTGGTGCCAGGGTTACTCGGAGCCCGGCTCCGGCTCGGACCTTGCGACCGTCAGAACCAAGGCCGTGCGCGACGGCGACCACTACATCGTCAATGGTCACAAGACGTGGACGACGCTTGCGCAGCACGCCGACTGGATCTTCTGCCTGGTGCGAACCGACCCGAATGCGAAGCCGCAATCCGGCATCTCGTTCCTGCTGATCGACATGAAGTCGCCTGGCGTGACGGTGCGGCCGATCATCACGATCGACGGCAGCCATGAGGTCAATGACGTCTTCCTCGAGAACGTCCGCGTGCCCGTCGAGAATCTGGTCGGCGAGGAGAACAAGGGCTGGACCTACGCCAAATTCCTGCTTGGCAACGAGCGCACCAGCATGGCGGGCATCGGCCGGTCGACCCGTTACATCCAGAAGCTCAAGCAGATCGTGAAGGCCGAGATTCCCGCCGATGATCCGGCGCATGTGGAGTTTCTGCGGGACATCGCCCGCATCGAGCTCGATGTGCTGGCGCTGGAGGCGACCGAACTCCGTGTCGTCGCCCAGATGGCGCGCGGCATCGATCCCGGTCCGGCGGCCTCGCTGTTCAAGATCCGCGGGACCGAGATTTTCCAGAACATTACCGAGCTCACCCATCGCGCGATCGGCAATTACGGCCTTGCGATCCGGGAGCATCCGGTCAGTGCCAACCGCTTCATGCCGGGTCCCGATTACGGTCATACGGCATCGGAGAAATACCTGAACTCGCGCAAGCTCAGCATCTACGGCGGCTCGAACGAGATCCAGCGAAACATCATCGCCAAAGCCGTTCTTGGCCTCTAGCCGCGGCATATCGGGAGGACCGGATGGACATCCAGTTCACGGAAGAGCAGGAATTGCTGCGATCCAGCGTCCAGCGCGTGCTGCGCGATCAGTACGATTTCGATAAGCGGCGCAAGATCCTGGCGAGTGAAGAGGGTCTCAGCCGGAAGCAGTGGGAGGCTTTCGCCGAACTCGGTCTGCTCGCTGCGCCATTCTCCGAGGATGCAGGCGGTCTCGGCGGCGGTCCTTTGTCGACCATGATCATCATGCAGGAGTTCGGCCGTCACCTCGTCGTCGAGCCCTTCGTCGAGACGGTGGTGCTGGCAGGTGGTTTGATCGAATCCGCGGGCACCGCCGAGCAAAAGCAGGAGTTCATCCCTGGCATTATCGACGGCACGAAGATCTGGGCGCTGGCCTGGACGGAGAAGAAATCCCGTTTCGATCTGGCCAATGTCACGACAACGGCACGGCGAGACGGACGCGACTACGTTCTGAGCGGCGAGAAGACCGCAGTGATCGCCGCGCCCTGGGCGGATTATTTGATCGTGTCGGCGCGGACCTCCGGCTGCGACAACGACCGGCACGGCGTCAGCCTTTTCGTGGTCGACCGTCGCGTCGCCGGTGTCGATCTTCAAAGCTTCAAGACGATCGACGGCCGACGCGCCGCGGAGATCCGCATGCGCGAGGTCCGCGGACAACTGCTGGGAAAGGAAGGCGAGGGCGTTGCGGCACTTGAAGCGTGTCGCGACCGCGCCATCGGGGCGCTCTGCGCGGAGGCCGTCGGCGCCATTGGCGAGCTGAATTCCGCCACACTGGAATATTCCAAGACCCGCAAGCAGTTTGGCACGACCATCGGCTCCTTCCAGGTGCTGCAGCATAGGATGGTCGACATGTTCATCGCGCATCAGGAGGCGCTCTCCCTGATGCAACATCTCAACCTCAGCCTCGCCGCCGGCGATGCGGGGCTTCCGCGGCTTGCCTCGGGCGCCAAGTCGAAGATTGGTTATGCCGGCAAGTTCGTCGCCGACCAGGCGGTGCAGCTTCACGGCGGCATGGGAATGACCGACGAGCTGAACGTCGGACATTATTTCAAGCGTATCTCCTCCATCAACATCCAGTTCGGCGATCCCGCGTTCCATGTGCTGCGTTACGCGCAGCTCGACGCGGCAGCGTAAGCAGAGAGGCAATATGACGACTGAAGCAGTAATCGTTTCCACCGCTCGCACGGCGGTCGGCAAAGCTTACCGTGGGTCCCTCAACAATACCGAGGGGCCGACCCTGGCCGGTCACGTCATGGCCGAGGCAGTGAAGCGCGCCGGCATCGCCCCTGGTGAAGTCGAAGACGTGGTGATGGGCTGCGCCATGCAGCAAGGCACCATGGTGATGAACGTGGCCCGCAAGGGGGCGATCCGTGCGGGCATGCCGGTGAGCGTCGCCGGGACGACGATCGATCGGCAATGCGCCTCTGGCCTGCAGGCGATCGCGGTGGCGGCACGTTCCGTGATGCTGGACGGCGTGGACGTCGCGATCGGAGGCGGCATCGAGTCGATCAGCCTGGTGCAGAACGAGCATATGAACAAGTTTCACATGGTCGACGATGAATTGATGGCGATGAAGCCGGACATGTACATGTCGATGCTCGAGACGGCGGAAACGGTCGCCGAGCGCTACAAGATCGGCCGTGACAAGCAGGATGAGTACAGCCTGGAGAGCCAGCGCCGCGTCGGAGCTGCTCTTCAAAGTGGTCGGTTCGACGACGAAATCGTCCCGATCACGACCAAAATGGCGCTCGTCAACAAGGAGACCAAGCAGGTCACCTTCGAGCAAGTGACGCTCACGAAGGACGAAGGTCCGCGTCCCGACACGACCGCAGATGGCCTCGCCAAGATCAAGCCGGTGTTCGAAGGCAAGACCATCAGTGCGGGCAATGCGAGCCAGCTTTCGGACGGCGCTTCGGCATGCGTGATCATGAGCGACAAGATCGCGGCCAAGAAGGGACTCAAGCCGCTCGGTATCTTCCGAGGCTTCGTTGCCGCGGGCGTCGAGCCGGATGAGATGGGTATCGGCCCGGTCGTCGCGATCCCGCGGCTTCTGAAGCGCCACAACCTCAAGATCGACGACATCGATCTCTGGGAGCTCAATGAGGCTTATGCCGTTCAGGTGATCTATTGCCGGGACAAGCTCGGCATCGATCCGAACAAGCTCAACGTCAATGGTGGCTCGATCGCGATTGGTCATCCCTATGGCATGACCGGCGCCCGCCTCACAGGCCACCTCCTGCTCGAAGGGCGGCGACGAAAGGCCAAGTACGGCGTCGTGACCATGTGCATTGGCGGCGGCATGGGTGCGGCGGGTCTTTTCGAAATCATCCATTGAGCGAAGCAGCGGGAGTTCATCGTGAAAACAGCGATTACTGAACTGTTCGGAATCAAGCATCCGATTATCCAGGGCGGGATGCACTATGTCGGGTTCGCCGAACTCGCAGCCGCGGTGTCGAACGCCGGCGGTCTCGGCCTCATTACCGGCCTGACCCAAAAGACGCCCGAGCTGTTGGCCAAGGAAATCGCGCGATGCCGCGATATGACAGACAAGCCCTTTGGCGTGAATCTCACGTTTCTGCCCAGCTTCACCGCGCCGCCTTATCCCGAATATATCGCGGCGATCAAGGAAGGCGGCATCAAGGCGGTCGAGACTGCCGGCCGGAGCCCGGAAGAGTACATGCCGGCGCTGAAGGCGGCCGGCATCAAGGTGATCCATAAGTGCACTTCGGTCCGGCATTCGCTGAAGGCCGAAAGAATCGGCTGCGACGCGGTCAGCGTCGATGGCTTCGAGTGCGGCGGTCATCCCGGCGAGGACGACATGCCGAACATGATCCTGCTGCCTCGCGCCGCCGATGAGCTCAAGATTCCGTTCGTCGCCTCGGGCGGCATGGCGGATGCGCGAAGCCTCGTCGCGGCTCTTGCGATGGGGGCGGCCGGCATGAACATGGGCACTCGCTTCGTCGCCACCAAGGAGGCGCCTGTCCATGACAACGTGAAGCAGGCACTGGTCAAGGCGACCGAGCTTGACACGGTGCTTGTCATGCGCGCGCTGCGGAACACCGAGCGCGTCCTGAAGAACAAGGGTGTCGACGAGCTGCTCGAGATCGAGCGCGAGAAGGGGGCAAGCTTGAAGATCGAGGACATTCTCGACCAGGTTGCCGGCGTCTACCCGAAGGTGATGATAAATGGCGACATGGATGCGGGAGCCTGGAGCTGTGGCATGGTCGTGGGGCTGATCAATGACATCCCGACCGTCAAGGAGCTGATCGATCGCATCATGGCCGATGCGGAACGTATCATCCGGCAGCGGCTGACGGGCTTCCTCGACGGTGCGGGCAAGGGTTCCGTCCCGGCACGCGCAATCGCTTAACGCCTCTGGAATAGCAGGGATAACCAGACTGGACGCTCATTGGTCTCAGCGTCCAGTCCACTTATGAGTCTGTCGCATATTCTTCAGTCATGCCGATCGCCGGAAAGAGAAGCCCGTTGCTTCCTCGGCTGATTTTGGCGCTGGATTGGAGCGCGAATACCGCGCAAGTCCGAGCGACAAGTGCCAGAGTTGCCAAGTCCCCGCTCGTGCAACTGATGGACGCGGCGTTCAGTCCCGAGCCGCCAAATGACGCATCGGATAGTGCTCATCATGACCGGCGCCGTTCTTCACGATGGGATCCTGTGAGGTTATCGCTTCGATGCTCTCATCGTCGGCGATCTGGTAGAGTGAAACGCCATAACCGCCACCCGGCCTACCGGTGAGACGTGCTGACGGGCACCGGCGGCGAGCCGATTAAGAGCATATAAGACAAAAGCTTATGCGCTGGCTATGTAGGGTCGGCAACGATGCCGCTCATCCTGATGCGGGGGCAGTCATGCAATGGTCGACAACACGCCGCTGGTCCGCTTGTCGTACAACTTGCAAAACGCAAGTTATAAGATATGCTTCGATCGACAAGGAAGACGCAAATCAGGGGAGGGGCTGTTGAAGTTGGCCACCTATCGATCGAACGGTCGGAGCAAAGTCGCGCTGGTTCATGCCGGCGACACACGTTTGTTCGATCTCGCTTCCGCAACCGAGCGAGCCGGCAAACCAAATCCGGCTTTCAATTCAATGCTTGATCTCATCGACGACTGCGACGCTTCGCTCGATGCAGCGTCGGACCTGTTCAGTCGATACGGGCAGGACCAGGATCTGTCGTCCGATGTCGCCGCATCGGAGCTTCTCGCACCGCTGCCGGAGCCGCGCCAAATGCGCGACGGTATGTCGTTCCCGGTGCACATCGTTCAAGCTCCGATTGGACACCTCAAGCTCCAGGCACGAAAAGCCGGCGATGCGGTTGAACTCGCCCGCCTTCAGGCGGCGCCTCTGCCTGAATTGCCGGAAATCTATCGCAAGCAGCCGATCTACTACATCACGAACCGCTTCAGCGTCGGAGGCCCCAACACCACCGTGAGATGGCCGCGCTATAGCCGAATGATGGACTACGAGTTGGAGTTCGGCATCATCACCAAGAACAGGGGCGCGAACATCTCTGCAGCGAAAGCGCGCGATCACATATTCGGGTTCACGATCTTCAATGATTTTTCCGCGCGCGATGCCCAGCGGCTTGAGATGGAAGGCAAGCTGGGGCCCGCCAAAGGCAAGAGCTTCGATGGCGGCAACGTGCTTGGGCCCTGGATCGTGACGCCAGATGAAATAGGCGATCCCTACAAGCTGACCATGGAAGCGCGCGTCAACGGGGAGACCCGGTCGCGAGGCGCCAGCGAAGGCATGCTTTTCTCGTTCGAGGAAATCATCGCCCATGTGACGCAGGACGAGACGTTGATGCCGGGCGAGTTCATCGGCTCCGGTACTGTGGGCAATGGCTGCGGCCTCGAACTTGGTTGGTTCCTCGAGCACGGCGACAGCATCGAACTCGAGGTCGAGAGCATCGGGATCTTGAAAAATCGGGTTGAGCGCCAGACGGCCTGAGCGAAATGCAACTTGCAAAACGAAAGTGAACGTGTAGTCTCAGCTTAAGGGATGGTCGCAAGAGCCATCAGTACAGGAGGCAGCTTTGTCCGAGGATGCATTGGTGACGCGCGAGCAGCGCGGCAATATCTCCGTTTTGACGATGGTCTATCGGCCATACAATTTGCTTGGCCCCAAGCTCATCAACGCGATCGTCGAACAGGTGGAGGGTGCGCAGCAGGCCGGAAGTCGAGCCATCGTCATCCGAAGTGGCTTGCGGCATTTCTCCGCCGGGGCAGATCTGGACATCTTCGACAAGCGGGTGGAAGCGGGTAGCGCCGACCAGGCCAACGAAAATCGACGGTTGAACGGCGTCGAATTTCTTCGCTTCATGGAGTTGCTGCCAATCCCGTTGATCGCCAGTGTTCACGGCGTTTGCCTCGGGGGCGGTCTCGAGCTCGCGCTCTCGTGCGATTACATCATCGCAGCTTCATCGGCTAAGATCGGCTCGGTCGAGGCGACGCTCGGGCTACATCCGTTGCTGGGTGGAATTCAGCGTCAAGTGCAGCGGATCGGTGCGCAGCGCGCCAAGGAGATGTCGATGCTGGCCCGGCGCTACGATGCGCCGACGCTGGAGAAGTGGGGATTGATCAATCTAACGGTCCCGGAGGAGTCGCTCGAGACCGCCACGATGTCGATCGCCGAAGAGTTTGCGCAGGGACCGACCGTGGCGCACGCGGCGACGAAGCAACTCGCGCACATCGCTGTGAACGAAGGCGTCGCGGCCGCCGACGAGGCCATGGCTAGAGTTCAGGCGCCGATCTGGGCCTCGGAAGATTTGAAGGCTGGCCTGGCGTCATTCCGGAAGAATGGACCCGGCCTTGCCAAGTTCGCGGGGCGCTGACATGAGTGGTCCGTTGAGCGGAATCCGTGTGGTGGATTTCTCCCGGGTGCTTGCCGGTCCGCTATGCGCCCGGACGTTGCAAGATCTTGGGGCCGAGGTCATCAAGATCGAACCACCAAGTCCGGATGTCTCGCGTTTCGCCTTTCCGTCGACTGACGGGATGTCAGGTTACTACGCCCAGCAAAATGCCGGCAAACGCAATGTCAGCATCAATCTCAACGTTCCCGGAGCGTATGAACTGGCGCTGAAGCTCTGCGATACGGCAGACATTATCGTCGAGAATTTCCGTGCAGGCACGCTGGGGTTCTTCGGCCTGGATTACGAAACCCTGTCCAGGCGCAACCCGCGCCTGATCTATGCGTCCATTACCGGCTATGGCCAGGGCGGCCCTTGGCGTAGCCGGATGGCCTACGCACCGACCGTGCAGGCGGAGGCCGGCTTCACCGAAAACAGCGTCCGTCACTACGGTAGCGCGCTGACCGAACCGCGGACAGACAGCCTGTCGCATGCCGACGTCTATGCGGGACTGCAGGCGGTGATCGCGATTCTTGCGGCGTTGAACAGCCGGCAGAAAACCGGGCAGGGCCAATACATCGATGTCGCGATGGCAGCAACCCTACTCGCGGTCAACGAGCGCGCGCATGTCGACCTTTCGGACGACGACATTGGTGCGGAGCCTGCGGTGCTTGGGGCCACCGACTGTTCTTTCTTCACGGGACCGCAAGGCGAGGAGTTCACGGTTGCCACGAGTATCGTCGGTAGCCGGACCTTTCCATCCTGGTTGCGCGCCATGCGTCGGGTCGATCTTCTGGACGATCCGAGGTTCTCCTCCGCGGCAGCGCGCCGTCTCAATTTCGGCCTGCTGCACCAGATGATTCAATCCTGGATATTGACTTTTCCGGATATGGCGACCCTCGACGCGCAGTTCGATGAGGCCAAGATCGCGATGGGCGAGATCCGGTCGATCAAGGAGCTTACGGCGTCGGATTGGAGCGATTACTGGGGCGCGGTGCAGCACGTTCCTGATCGCAGTGGTGGCGAATATCGCCTGCCGGGACGGCCGTGGCGGTTCTCGGTGGACGAGTTGACGCCGATCGGCGCGCCCGCTTTCCAGGGCGAGCACAACGCAGCGGTCTTCGGCGAGCTTGGCATCAGCGAAGCGGAGTTGAAACGCCTGAGCGATGCCGGAGTTCTCGTCTCGCATCCGCGCGCCCCTCTTTCCACCTGAACTCGATTTCGGCCGTCAGGTCGGTTGAAACCGCGGGCGAGATTAGCTCCAGCAACACCTTTGAGGCGTGGCTCTTCGTTCGTTGTCCGACGACCGAAGCTCTATCAGGAGTGTCCAGCCGATGGTGCAAATTGATGGAGGCATGGAGTTCAAGCAGACCGAGGGTGCGCCGCAGCCTTGGACGATCATCATGATGGGTTGGAGTGTCACAATCATAACGTTCGTTGCGTTCGTTGTCGCAGCTTCATAGCGCGGAACGGACCGGGCTTTGGGAGGTCCAGAATGAAAGGTCGCATGAAGAGACCGTTGCTGAGCGCTGCGTTGCTTTTGCTTTGGGCGACGGAGCCGTCAGTCGCACAGGACTTCCCCGCCAAGCCCATCACCGTAAAAGTGGCATTCCCCGCCGGCGGGCCGGCGGACGTATCAATCCGCGCCGCGAACGTGGTGATGGAGCGGGATCTCGGCAAATCCTTCGTGACGGAGAATGTTCCGGGAGCGAATGGTTCGATTGCTGTGAGCGCTGTACTGAAGGCTCCGGCAGACGGCTATACGCTGCTGGGTACCACAGGCTCGGACTTCATCACGGCGCCAGTCACCCTGCCATCGGCGAAGTACGACCCAGCAAAGTTCAAGCTCATCGGCATCGTGGGCGATTCCGATTTCCTGCTGGTGTCGAGCAGAGCCCATTCCTTCAAGTCGGCAGATGAGCTTGTCGACTATGCGCTCAAGCCGGACGGCAAGGAATTGACCCTTGCGCATTGGGGGTCCGGTTCTTCGTCACAGGTCGTCGGAGCCGACTTCCAGCAGCGGACGGGGGCAAAATTCCTGGAAGTCCCGTACAAGGGCGCCGCGCCGGTGATCGCAGACCTGCTGGGCGGGCATATTGACCTCGCCTTTGTCCCCATGGGCACTGGAGCGCTGAGCCTCATCCGGACCGGAGAGCTCAAGGCGATTGCCGTCGCTAGCGCGGAGCGCAATCCGATGTTACCCATGGTGCCGACCATCAGCGAAAGCGCGAGCGTTGGCAGATTCGAGTACAGCATCTGGTCTGCGCTGTTCGCGGCGCCGGATACGCCTGACGAGGTCGTCGCGCGCTTGAATAGGGCAATGAACGTCTGGAGCGCGAGCGATGAGAATGTCGAAAGAATCAAGGCCAGCGCCGCGCGACCGGTCGCGCCCATGGACGTGTCTCAGGCAATGACGTTCTTCAAAAGCGAGCGTGAGAAGTATCTCAGGGTCATCGGGTCGATGTCCCTGAAATTGCAATAGGCAATCGATCGTCCTCTATTGGCTGCATCAAGCCGGCGGAGCTCCAAGTCCATGTTCCCGACAACGTGCGTGGGACATGGAGATCCAGGTCGTTTACCGCCTGAGAACGCCCCCGCCGGCGCGGTCCTGCCGGGCGCAGCCTTTCATGGCCGGGGCCGCAAAAATCCTGATTGAGCTGTTTCTGCAGCTCGGTCCGAGGTAGATTGCGAGAGTAGCGCTGGACATGCGCGAATTCGGCATCAATATGGTAGAGCTGATATTGGCGGCAGAAGGATGGCTATGTCCGGTGTGAAGCAAAGTCGGCTTGCGAACAAGGAATGCTCCATGGCTCGGGCTATGGAGGTTGTTGGCGATCGCTGGTCGATCTTGATCCTGCGCGAAGCGTATTACGGAGTGAAGCGCTTCGACGAATTCGAGTTCTACATCGGCGTGGCGCCGAACATTCTGAGTTCGCGGCTGAAAAAATTGGTCGATGCTGGGATCATGGCTCGTGTCCGATTGCCTGAACATGCCGGACGATATGAATACGTCCTCACCGAGAAAGGACGTGATTTCTTCCCGGCCTATCTCGCGCTGAAGAAATGGGGCGACGACTGGCTGGCAGAGCCGGAAGGCCCGCAAGTCGTGTTTCTCGATCGCGCGGCGGGACGTCCGATTGAGTATCCGAAGCTGAAAAGGGCGGACGGCCGGCCTTTGCGGCTCGAGGACGTTGAGATCGTCCCCGGCGCGGGTGCCGTGTCTTTCAACCGAAAGCGATTTGGCGGCACTTCAGGCGACCGTAATGTCGCCAAGCCGGTCAGTGCCGTCTCAAGAGGAAAGCGCAAGTAGAGCCCGCCCGAGCTCGACCCGGATCAAGTCCGCGCGATATTCGGCCGGCGCATATCGGTCCGAGAGGCATTCGGTGATCTCGCCGACCACTTTGGCGGCTTCGTCGATGTTGTCCTGAGAGAGAGCCTTGCCCGTCAAGAATTCGGACGCTGCCTTGCCCACGAAAGCGTGGTTCGCTGCACCGGTAATGCCGATGGAAACATCGTTGACGATACCGCCCTGTATTCGCACTCCTATCGCGACTCCCACGACGGCAAACCCGCTCGCCGGATGCCGGATTTTCCGATAGGTGTAACGCGTGCCGAGTTTCGGCCTCGGGATGCGGATTGCGGCAAGAACTTCGTCAGGCTCGAGGGCCGTCGTGAAGATATCGACGAAAAAGTCCTCCGCCGGTACGGTGCGACGTCCAGCTGCGCCGGCGATCTCGATGTCCGCTCGCAGCGCCAAGACGACGGCTGGCCAGTCCGCTGCCGGGTCAGCATTGGCCAGCGAACCGCCGATCGTGCCGTGGTTACGTACCTGGGGATCGGCCAGAACGTTGGCGGCCTCCCGGAAGACCGGGAATATTTGATTTAGCGGTTCGGAAGCGAACAACTCGGCGTGGGTCGTGAGCGCGCCGATCTTGACATGGGTTTCGCCGATCTCGATCCCCTTGATCTCGGTGACACCTCGGATGTCGATCAGAAGCTCGGGCGAAGCCAGCCGCAACTTCAACGCTGGGAGCAGGGTATGGCCACCGGCCAGGAGCTTCGCTCCGTCGGGATTGTCGCGTAACAGCTCAATCGCCTGGGCGAGGGAAGACGCGCGGACATAGTCGAATGCAGCGGGGATCATCAGGCGGCTCCTCCGCGTGCGTTGCGTACTGCGGCCCAGATTCGTGGCGGCGTGAGAGGCATATCGAGATGCTTGATGCCGAATGGCGACAACGCATCGAGCACGGCGTGGACCATGCAGGGCGGAGCAGCAATCGAGCCGCTCTCACCGATGCCCTTCACGCCGATTGGGTTGGTCGGCGACGGCGTTTCCTGGAACAGCGATCTGATGTTGGGAACATGCTCGGCGCGCGGAACGGCGTAGTCCAGCAGCGAACCGGTCAGGAGCTGTCCGTTGTCGGGGTCGTAGCTGACCTCTTCATAAAGGGCCTGAGCAATGCCCTGCGCGACACCGCCATGGATCTGGCCGGCCGCAAGAAGCGGGTTGATCAACGTCCCGACATCGTCCACCGCGACATAATCGAGAATGTCGACCGTTCCGGTCTGGGGGTCGACCTCGACGTAAGCGAGATGGACGCCCGACGGTGCGCCCATGCCGGTCGGATCATAGAAAACCGTCTCGTCGAGGCCGGGGGCCACGCCGTCGGGCAGCTTATGGCCGACATATGCCATACGGGCCACCTTGGAGAAGGACAGCGGCGCGATATCGGTGCCGGGTACGGTGAATGCGCCCGCCGTGTAGGAGACATCCTTCTCATCCACTTCCAGCATGCCCGCGGCGATCTTCCTGGCCTTGGCGATGACCTGGTGGGCAGAGACATGGACGCTCGATCCGCCGACCGCCATCGACCGTGAGTTGAACGTGCCGTGGCCCGCTTGCACCTGGCGGGTGTCGCCCTGGACGATCTCGATATCCTCGATCGGAATTTGGAGAACGTCCGCAGCGATCTGCGAGAGCGACGTGGCATGGCCTTGTCCCTGACTCATCGAGCCCGAATAGATCGTGGCTCGCCCGCTGGAATCGATACTAACCCGTGCGCTTTCCCAGCCGCCGCGGTTGAAGCCGCCGAGGGCCAACCGGCGTGATGGCGCCATGCCGCACATATGAGTGTAGGCGGCAACTCCAACGCCGCGATAAATGCCGCGCTCGCGCAAGGCCTCGCATTCCGCGCGACGTTCTTCGTAACCAAATGCCGCGAGTGCCTTGTCCAGCAGCGCTTGATAGTCGCCGCTGTCGTACATCACGCCGGTGCTGTTGTAAGGGCGGTAGGGGAAATCGGACGAGTGAATGAAGTTCTTTCGCCGGACGTCCACCTGGTCGAGATTGAGATGGCGCGCCACCGCATCGATGGCGCGCTCGGCGATGTAGGCCCCTTCGGGGCGACCGTAACCGCGATAAGCGTCCACCGGAACCGTGTTGGTGACGACCACCCGGGAAAGAGCTTCGTAGTTCTCAATCTTGTAGGTGCCGGTGCCGAAATTGACCGTGTTCACGGTCGGCCCGCCGGTTGCCATGTTGGACAGATATGCACCTGCATTGCCCAGTGTGCTGACTTTGAGGCCGAGAATCCTTCCATCGTCGTTGAAGGCGATCTCGATATCTTCCGTATGCGCCCGGCCATGGCTGGTCGATTGATGGCTCTCCGAGCGGGACTCCCACCATTTGACCGGCGCGTTGAGTTCGCGAGCAAGGTACGGGCAGAGCAGATCTTCAGGGTACAGATGCATTTTGGCCCCGAAGCCGCCCCCGATATCCGGCGCGACCACGCGCAATTGATTCTCGGGAATACCGACCGTCTCCGCGATCCAGCGGCGGTGCATATGCGGGACCTGACTTCCGATATAGACAGTGAGCGTGCCGTCCGGTTCCGGTGCCGCGACGATCGCGCGGGTTTCCATGCACGTCGGAATGAGGCGGTTATTGAGTACGCGGAGGCTGATGACCTGATCGGCCTCTCGATTCGCCTTGTCGTAGTCGCCGCCCTTGACCTTGTAGAAGGTGGTAACGTTGCCCGGTACGTTGTCATGAAGCTGCGGCGCGTCCTTTCCGATGGCGGACGCCTCGTCGGTCACCGCGGACAACACCTCGTAGTCGACCTCGATCAGCTCGAGTGCGTCGCAGGCCTGCGCGAAGGTTTCCGCCACGACCAGCGCCACGCATTCTCCGACAAAGCGAACGCGATCGGTCGCGATCACCGGGCGGACCGGCACATTGCTACCGGGAATAATCCAGTTCGGCACGATCGGGCCGATCTTGTCGACGAGCTCATTGCCGGAGAGAACCAAGCGAACACCGGGAGCTTTCTTCGCGTTCGACGGATCGATGCCGTTTATCGCGGCGTGAGCGTGCGGCGATCGCAGCATCGCCACATGCAGCATGCCGGCCAAGTTCAAATCGTCGACGTAGCGCCCTCTGCCGGCGAGCAGCTTGAGATCCTCCCGTCGCCTGAGCGGCTGGCCGATGTGTCGCATTCCGGTCGGAAGGGTCACGCCACACCGCCTTTCGATGCGAGGCTTTCCACAGCGCGAACGATGTTGTGATAGCCGGTGCACCGACAGATATTGCCGGCCAGGCCGTGCCGGATTTCGCGCTCGCTGGGATTGGGGTTTTCCTTCAACAGGCTCCGGACGCTCATCACCATGCCCGGTGTGCAGAAGCCACATTGAAGCGCATGGTGGTCGTGAAATGCCATCTGAACAGGACTGAGTTCGCCGCCGCTGCCGGTCACCCCCTCAATCGTCGTAATCGACGCGCCGTCCGCCATGACGGCGAGCACCGTACAGGATTTCACGGCTTTTCCATCGATCTCGACGGTACAGGCGCCGCATTGAGACGTGTCGCAGCCGACGTGCGTGCCGGTGAGGCCGAGATCCTCCCGTATGAGATGGACCAGGAGCCTCCGCGCCTCGACGGTCGCGGTCCTGCGCGATCCATTGATTTCGATTGTCACGGTGTGCGGGCTTGCTGGGGTAGGCATGGTTCCTCCCGCGCCGGAGCGCGATTCTTTTATTGAAGTCACTTTAATAATAATAGTGACTTGTATCAAGCTATTTTTTGCTGGCGCTTGGTGATATCGAATGCAAGCTCCTGGCGCGTGCTTGGAATACAGGTTGTTCGGACGAAGACGGATGCGATTGAAGAGCTTTGAAGGAATGGCGTGCTCGATCGCCGGGGCACTCGATGCCGTTGGCGACCGCTGGGCATTCTTGATCTTGCGTGATTTATCGCTGGGCGTGCGCAGGTACGATGATCTGAGAAAATCGACCGGCATCACCGATGCCACGCTCTCTGATCGGCTGAAGCATCTCGAACGAAACGAATTGATCGGACGGCGCCTCTATCGGACCGGCCCCGATCGCTACGAGTACTTCTTGTCCGGTAAAGGCTGGGACATGATCCTCGTCATCCAGGCGCTTGCTCAGGTCGGTGATAAATGGGGAGTGACTGGAGATGCCGGAGCTCCACTCGAATTCGTTAACAAGAACGGAGGGCGACGGGTGAAGTTGGAGATTGTTGATGAGGAATCGGGCGCGACCGTCCGCTTGAGGGATGTTCGTCCAAAGGCGGGCCCGGGGGCCGACGACTTGGTGAGATGGCGCATAGCAAAGTTCGGGCAATAGCCAGTCCATTGGCCAAACAAGGGCTTCGACAGACTGCATTGTGCCCGGACGCCGACTGCCTGTCTTTTCTGGCTGCGGCGCATTCGGCGGAGAAATAGAGACTGCAAAGGCGGTCCTTGTTGGGGAGGGAGTAACGTGGAACGGTTTTGGCTTGGGAAGTATCCCGACGGCGTGCCGGCGGACGTCGACGTCGATCAGTTTCCGTCATTGATCGAAATGTTCGAAGAAAGCTTTGCCAGATTTGGAGATCGCAAAGCGGCCATCTGTATGGACAAGGCAATCACCTACCGTGAGCTCGACGAAATGTCGGCCGCAATCGGCGCCTACCTGCAGGGCAAAGGTCTGGTCAAGGGAAGTCGAGTTGCGGTGATGATGCCGAACGTTCTCCAGAACCCGATCGCTGGGGCGGCGGCATTGCGTGCGGGCTGCACGGTGGTGAACGTCAACCCTCTCTACACGCCTCGAGAACTCGAGCATCAGTTGAACGATTCGGGAGCGGAGGCCATCTTCATTCTGGAGAATTTCGCCGCGACTTTGGAAAAGGTGCTGCCAAGAACGAACATCAAGCACATCATCATCTGCTCCATGGGGGAGTTGCTCGGTCCGAGGGGCATTCTCGTCAACTTTGTCGTGCGCAAGGTGAAGAAGATGGTGCCCACCTTCACTCTGCCCGGCGCCGTCTCGTTCAACCATGCCCTATCGGCCGGTCGAAGGATGGCGCTGAGGAGGCCCGATATCGGCCCGCACGACGTTGCCTTCTTGCAATACACGGGAGGCACCACCGGTGTTTCGAAGGGAGCGACCCTGCTCCATCGCAATATGGTGGCAAACGTCCTTCAAATCACTGCGTGGAGCGAGCCCGCGTTCCGCAACCATCGCGTGGGCGAGCCTCTTATGACGGTCTGCGCGCTGCCGCTGTATCATATCTTCGCGCTCACCGTTTGTTTCCTGTTCTCCGTCCGGGTCGGCGGCGTCAATCTTCTGATCGTAAACCCGCGTGACATCGATGGATTCGTTCGAGAACTCCGCAAACACAGAATTCACAGCTTTCCGGCCGTCAACACGCTATTCAATGGTCTGCTGCGCCATCCCGACTTCAAGAATGTGGATTTCTCGGAGTTGCAGATGGCCATCGGCGGCGGTATGGCGACCCAAAAGGGGGTCGCAGACATGTGGCGCGCGGTGACGGGTTGTATCCTTTCCGAAGGCTACGGACTTTCGGAGACTTCGCCAACGCTGACCTCCACATTGCCGAATATGACCGAGTTCTCCGGAACGATCGGTTTGCCTCTGCCATCGACCTATGTCTCGATCCGCGACGATGAAGGAAACGAACTGCCGATCGGAGAGGCCGGCGAAATCTGCGGAAAAGGCCCGCAGGTCATGGCTGGCTATTGGAACAGACCGGATGAGACCGCCCAGGTGATGACGAATGACGGATTCTTCCGAACGGGCGATATCGGCGTCATGTCCGCCGACGGCTTCATCAAGATCGTGGACCGCAAGAAGGACATGATCATCGTCTCGGGATTCAATGTGTATCCGAACGAGGTCGAAGCAGTCATATCGAGTCACCCCGGGGTTCTGGAGTGCGCCGCGATCGGTGTGCCGGACCCGAAATCCACCGAGGTGGTGAAAGCCTTCGTCGTTCGTCTCGATCCTCGACTGACGGCAGAGGAGCTCGTCAGTTTTGCAGGGACACAGTTGACGCCCTACAAGGTTCCGAAGCAGATCGAGTTCAGGTCTGAACTTCCGAAGAGCAATGTAGGTAAGATCCTGCGCCGCGAGTTGAGGAGTGAAGCGCAAGAAGTCAGCGGCTGACGGGATCGTCGAACCCTACCAGGCGCCGTTTTCGGTCGAGGGAATCTACGACTCAGCCTCGATCCGGACGTTGGTCTGGCCGTTCAATGGGACCTACCGTCCGGTTACAATCCGGCTGGGGGCGATGATCGGTCCGCTGAGACCCCTTGGCTGCACATGGCTTCCGAGCCATTGACAGGCCCCCTTGCGCTCTCGAAGAGCCTTCCAGAATCCGAGGTGGCATGGCCGCCGGGAGTTTGCGGATAGTTTCAATTCCCGGAATATGGACTATATTTGGACAAGGTAGGAATTTGGACCATATTGGATGGCAAGAAACAGTCTGGATGCATCTTGTCCTGTAGCCCGCACGCTCGATATCGTCGGCGCGCGCTGGACGCTCCTCATCGTCCGGGACTTGCTTCCCGGCACCATGCGCTTCCAGGATCTTCAGGAGCGTCTGCCCGGCATGGCGCCCAATGTGCTCTCCGATCGTCTAAAGACACTTGAGGAGCACGGCCTCGTGCGCCGCGAGTTCTATAGCGATCATCCGCCCAGGGCGGCCTATACCCTGACGGACTCGGGCCGCGAGCTTGGCGTCGTCGTTCTGGCTCTCGGTCAGTGGGGCGTCCGGCACGTCAACGGGAGATTGAAGCCTGGCCTGCAGCACGACGAGTGCATTCGCCACCTACAGCAAGCCTCCGATGCCTTGATCCGCCGTCCGGTCCGACGCGTAAAATCCGGTGGCAAATCGGCAGCGAAAGCCGGTTAGAGACGCGAGACGTAGCCCGAGCTTCAGTTGAATGACGGGAGATCCTGCCGTCATGGCGTGCCGAGCGCTTCGCGGAGCCGCGGGGATCGTTCCAACGTCGCCGCCGGCGCCGGTAATCAGAATGGGGCTCGGTTTCGACATCGCAACGTCCTTTTCGAGGAGATGACGGGCGTTCCTTTTGAGTGGAAAGGCAGCCCGCCGTAGCAGGACCGCGCCTTGCGGCGATCAGGTCTTGAGGAAAGGCAGAATGTGACCCAAAACAACCTCGGGCTTTTCAAGATGAAGGAAATGGCCGACGCCGGGCAGAACGACGCGTTCGAAGCCTTTCGTGAACGCCGCTGCCATGTCGTCGCTGAGCCGAGCTGACATGCAACCGTCTTCCTCCCCGTGCAGGTAGAGCGAGGGGACAGCGATCGGGCCGTTCGCGCGAGCTTCCAGGGCCTGGGCTTCCGCTTCGGGCGGCGGTGTGAACAGCTGGCGGTAGTAGGCAAGCGTCTGAGGCAGGACGCCAGGCTGTTTGAACGTCTCGATCAACGCGCTGCGATCCGAAGCCGGCATCTTGTAGCTGGGCGACCATTCCCGCCAGAGCCGATCGAGAAATGCGAACTCGTTGAGCTGAACGGCCGGCTCCGCAAAGCGCGTGTGAAAGAAGAACATGTACCAGCTTCGTCGCTGTTGCTCGCCATCGGCTACGAATGCCTGCGGCAGACCCTTCCCGTAGGGGACCGCCAGCCCGACAAGCTTGCAGATTCGCGACGCGTCGAGGCTTGCTGCGGAGTAGGCAGCCCGCGCTCCGAAATCGTGGCCGATGACATGAGCCTGATCGGCCCCCAAGGCCTCGATCAGGGCGAGGACGTCCTGCCCGATCGCGGCGGCACGGTAGGATCCGTCAGGTGCTGCGCCACCAGCCCAGTATCCGCGCAAGGCGGGAGCGACGGCCCGATATCCCTCCTGCGCAAGGCGGCGAAGGATGTGGACCCAGCTTTGCGCATGATCGGGAAAGCCATGCAAGCATAGCACCAGAGGACCGCTCCCGGCTTCGAGGACCGGAAAATCGAGTCCATTGGCCCGAACCGTCCGCTTGCGAATATCGCCCGAGCGAGTCTGGCGCGCCTGCGCAGGAGCACCGGGGCGGTCGTCCAAAGGCGCAGAAATCCTCGTCATTGTCCGGCTCCCTTGCGAACCTACATGATATCTAACATCCAGAAATCCGAGGGCGTAATTCAATGTTGAATAGGCGTAGCACCAGCTTTGCCATGTCGAGCCGCATCGGCATGAATTACGGTGGTCCAGAGCGCGGCCGAACCGGTGGATGCAGGACGGGTGCGGCAACATTGTCGCGCGGACTTTTCGGTCGTCGAGTAGCTCGTGACCGCGAGACAATATGCGATATGAAAAAGGACATAGAGCCGAAACATCCGCACGTATCGTGGATCGCGCTTCGGCTCGAATCCGCGAGCGAGGAGTTGAAGGCGTCAAGGTGGCCGGGCTCATGAAGGCCGCCGGTCTGACGCACGGCGGCTTCTATCTCCATTTCAAATCTCGGAGCGATCTGATCGAAAGAGCTTTCGCCCGGGCCATGAACGTATCGGTAGAGCAATGGCGGAAGCTGGCCGATCGATCCAGTCCCGGCGAACGCCTTTTGAATATCGTCGATTACTATCTCACGGACCGACACCGTGACGATGTCGCGAACGGTTGCGCTCTTCCGGCGCTCGGTGCCGAGGTTTCCCGGACCGGCGCCGGCGTCAGACGGACGTTTTCAAACGGTCTGAGAGAGATGATCGCCATTTTGTCCGAGGACATGAACGGCCCATCGAAGCGAGAAGCGATCGCCATCGTGTCTGAAATCGTGGGCGCATTGCTGTTGGCCCGCGCGGCGGATCATCGGGAGTTCGCCTCGGAAATCATGAGCGTGGCTCGCGAACATGTCCTCGGCAACGAGCGGCAACTCCTCGGAACTACGAAAGCATCCCGTAAATCCTCGGTGCGGACCAGGCCCCCGGGTTCGAAAAGGCCCCACAAGCGCAAGAGATCCAATCATCTGGCGTGAGGCCCCGTTTGTCACCGGAGCGCACTTCCAACGGTGGCAGTGTTCTACACTCCGAGCTTTCCAGCATCGGTTTCCAAGGCCTTGGCCACGACTTTCAGCCATTTGTGGACAGCCTTGATCTTCTCGGACGAGCCATCGACCTTCCGATGGGTAAAGTAAAAGTCCCTCAGCGCGATGCTTTTCGAGCCCCAGTGCGCTATGACCGTCAAAGCGCCGCTGCTGACCAGCGGAGCGATCAGAGGGAAAGGCGCCAGGACTACGCCCATCGATGACCTGGCCATCTGTATGGCCGTCAAGAGGCTGTCGCCGACGAGGTCCGGTTCCTTCGTCGCGACTTGCGGTTCGTACTCCGCGAACCATCTCTGCCAAAGGTCTGGCGCAGTGGCGAACTTTATCAACGGCAGCCTCGTCAAGTCTTCCGGATGCCGAATGGGACCGCGGCGGTCCAACAGCTTCGGGTCAGCGCATGGGGCGGCGCGCGACCTGAGCAGCCGATGATAGGTCAGGTTACCGAAAGGAGGCTCGCCGAACTGGACCGCGGCGTCGATATTGTCTCGCTCGAAATCGGCCGGGGTATTCTTGGCCTCCAGCCTCAGATCAAGCCCCGGATTATCGATACGGAATCTCTCGAGGTGCGGGAGCGCAGCGAGCATCGCAAACGTCGGCGTTACGCTGACCCTGACGATCGGGCCGCGCTTGCGATCCTCAAGGAGGTCGCTGGCGCGAAACAGTTCGTCGAAGGCGCTGAGCACGGCGCTGGCGTAAATCGCGCCGCTTTCGGTGAGTTCGACATTCCGGCCGCTGCGTCGCACGAGTTGAACGCCGAAGTGCGCCTCCAGCGTACGAATTTGATGGCTGATCGCAGATGGGGTGAGGTTTAGACTTTCGGAAGCAAGCTTGACGCTACCGGACCGTGCGAGAGCTTCGAACGCACGAAGGCTTGCCAAGGGCGGAAGGGTTGATCGGGCATTCGACATTTTGCGCTGAGCCAAATTCAACGATCCACAATCGATTTCAATTGTTTTTCCGCGGCTCACTGCCAGTCTAATGGTAGCCGCGGACACTCCGAACTTAACCTCATATCAGCGCCGCGTCGAACAATTCCCGTCACTGTGCCGTGGGCTTACGCGGCATATTGAATACGAAGGCAAAACGATGAGCGAGCACCCCCTTCAAGATCGACATGCCGGAGCCGTAGCGAAGATCGGCGTGGGCCTGCCACAACCTCCTGTTTTCAAGACTCTGGTTGAAGAGAGACGGCACAGAAAGGAGCGCCTGGCTGCTGGATTGAGGCTCTTTTCGAAATTCGGATTCGACGAGGGGGTCGCGGGCCACATCACCGTGCGTGACCCGGAGTTCACGGACACGTTTTGGGTGAACGGCTTCGGGATGAGCTTCGGGTTGATTAAGGCCTCAGACCTCATTCGGGTCAACCACAAAGGCGAAGTCGTCGAGGGCAACTACCCCGTCAATGCCGCCGCTTTCGCGATTCACGCAAGTGTTCATGCGGCTCGTCCGGATTCGATTGGTGCAGCGCATTCGCACTCCACCCATGGCCGGGCGTTCTCAACGCTGGCTCGGAAACTGGAGCCGATTACGCAAGATGCCTGTGCCTTCTACAACGATCACGCTCTATACGAGGACTACGGTGGCGTGGCAGTCGAAGTGGACGAAGGCCAGCAAATCGCTCAGGCGCTGGGGCCGCACAAGGCGGCTATCTTGCAGAACCATGGACTTCTGACTGTCGGACAGAGCGTGGATGAGGCGGTCTGGTGGTTCATCACGATGGAGCGGTCGTGCCAGGTTCAACTGCTTGCCGAAGCGGCGGCGGCGCGAACCGGCCAGGCTCTCAAGATCATTCCCGAGGAATCTGCGAAGCAGGCTTTCTCTATCCTCGGCTCACCGAGGACTGGATGGTTTCAGTTCCAGACGCTCTATTCGAAGATCGTGAAAGAGCAGCCGGATCTGCTCAACTGACGTGCCGACCAGCGATAAAGTCTCTCGGAGGAATCGTATGAACGTCCAGACTTCACCAGGAAACATCAGCCACAACGCCATGGCCGCCGAAGAGCGGCTGGTCCGTCAGGATCTCGCTGCGCTGTATCATGTCTTCTTCGATCTGGGTTGGTGCGAGCACATCTATAATCATATCACGGCTCGCGTGCCGGGTCCTGATAAGCACTTTCTGATCAATTCGTTCGGGCTGGCGTACAACGAAGTCACAGCCTCCAATCTCATCAAGATCGATCTTGATGGGAACAAGGTTATGGACGTTCCGGGGCGTGTCAACGCGCCGGGCTTCACGATCCATTCTTCGGTTCATGCCGCGCGCGATGATGCCCATTTCATCGCCCATACGCACACGACGGCCGGTGTCGCTGTTGCTTGCACGGAAGAGGGGCTCTCGCATCACAGCTTCTACGGCGCGATGCTCTATGAGCAAATTGCGTACCATGATTTCGAGGGTATTTCGACGGATCTCGGCGAGCGCGAGCGCCTCGTGAAGTCTCTGGGCAACAAGAACTACATGATCTTGAGACACCACGGTCTTCTGACGTGTGGGAGGACGGCCGCGGAGGCGCTGTTCCGCATGACGGTCCTGCAACGCGCGTGCGAAGTGCAGATCGCCGCTGCAACTTTCGGCAAGGGCTGGCGGCCGCTGCCGGAAGAGATTTTGCGTCGCACGACGCGGCAGATGCAGAGCGAGGTTGCAAAGGGCTTCGACGAAAAAACCTCCTTTGGGCAAGATTCGTTCGAGGCATATCGTCGTGCTCTTGATGCAAGGGGCTCGCGCTACAGAGACTAGAACGTAACCGGCGCGGGCTGGTTGGACGCGGCCAGCTTTCGCATCGCAAGATCAAACAACATTCATCGTCCGGCACGCCTACCGCGACTGTTTCACGCGAGAGGACGCCGAGTGCTGCTGCCGGAAGCCAGGCAAGGGCGAGTCAAAGCCGATCTCAAATGTGACCCCGGCGTCAGATGCGGGGCGCAGAACGGAAACGCCATTCGACGCCGTGAGCGTCTCATTGGAGGGAAAAGATCGATGTGGCAGGGGAAAGTCATGCTCGCGACGCTGCTGCTTGCAACTGCACTGGCGTTTGCGCGGAAGGCCGAGGCCGAGGAGCCAGTCGGGGTTACCGCGACGGAGATCAAGGTCGGATCGACGTTTCCCTTCAGTGGCCCTGCCTCGGCGCTCGGCAACGTAGGCAAGGCATTGATGGCCTATGTCGAGTTCATCAATGACAAGGGAGGTATCAACGGCCGCAAGATCAAGCTGATTGCCCTCGACGATGCATACTCACCGAGCAAATCCGTCGAGCAAACCCGCAAGCTGGTCGAAAGCGAGGAGGTCGCATTTCTGTTCAGCCCGCTTGGGACAGCGAGCATTTCTGCGAACGTGAAATACGCCAATGCCAAGAAGGTGCCGCACCTCTTCGTTCTCTCAGGCGCGAACAAATTCACCAATCATGCCGAGTACCCTTACACCACGACCGGGCTGCCGAGCTATGATACCGAGGGCAAGGTGTATGCGAAATTCATAACTAAAAAGATGCCCGGTTCGCGCGTTGCCATACTCTATCAGAACGATGATCTCGGGAAGGATTTTGTCGGCGCGTTCCGTTCATACATGAAGGACGATTTCGGCAAGCTGGTCGTGACAAAGTCCTACGAAGCGACCGATCCGACAGTCGATTCTCAGGTCGTGTCGCTCAAGAGCTCGGGATCAGAAGCGTTGTTCATCGCCGGATCACCGAAGTTCACGGCGCAAGCTCTCCGTAAAATCCGCGAAATCGGCTGGAGCCCTCTGACGGTCATCATCAATTCCACCACGTCGGTCGCGGGGACCCTTGCAGCCGCGGGACTCGACAACGCCAAAGGGGTGGTATCAAGCACGTTCCTGAAAGATCCGATGGATCCGACGTGGGAGCACGACCCGGCAGTCAAAAGCTATCGTGCGTTTCTTGCCAAGTACATTCCAACGGGCGACGTGGCAGAGACACTTTACGTGGCTGGTGTCGTCCAGGGTGAAATGCTCGAGAAGATCCTTCAGCAATGCGGCGATGATCTGACGCGCGGCAACATCATGAAGCAGGCGCTGAACTTGAGGAATTTCTCGCCTTCGATGGCGCTCCCGGGGAGCGCCATCAATACCAGCGAGAAAAACAACCAGGCGTGGACGTCACTTCAGTTCGAGAGCTTCGACGGGAAAAGCTGGATTCCTTTCGGGAAGCTCGTCAGCGCCGTGGACTAGTCAGGCCTGTCGGTACCGGTGACGGTCGCTGAGGCGTAACCTTCGGCGCTGCGGAGCCAGACGTCGGGTCCCGCCGTCAGCACGGAACGACGATCTTCCACGTCAAACAGGAGATGAATCTTGCGGATACTGGTAATCGGAGCGGGAGCCCTAGGCGGCTATTTCGGAGCAAGGCTCCTGGCTGCCGGGCGCGATGTCACTTTCCTCGTCAGGCCAGCTCGCGCGGAGGCGCTTCGCAAGAAGGGGCTCGAGGTCAAGAGCCGGACCGGCGATCTATATCTGGTATCCCCGCCGACCGTGATCTCCGAACGGCTCGAGGGGCCCTACGATCTGATCTTGTTGAGTTGCAAGGCCTACGATCTCGACGATGCAATACGGTCCTTCGCGCCTGCGGTTGGAGACGACACCGTCATCATCCCGTTCTTGAACGGCCTGCGTCATATTGACGTACTGAACGCCCGCTTTGGGAAGGAGAAGGTGTTCGGAGGTCAATGCGCCATCTCCGCGGCACTTTCCAGCAACGGCGAGATACTCCATCTCGTCGATCTGCATACGCTCAGCTTCGGCGAGCAGGACGGGAAGCGATCGAAGCGCCGCGACAAGATCTTCGCGGCATTATCGAACGCGAATTTCGATGCCGAAGGCAGCGATGACATCCTGCAGAACATGTGGGAGAAATGGGTGTTCATCGCCACCGCCGCGGGCGTGACCTGCCTGATGCGCGCCTCGATCGGAGACATCGTCGCCGCCGGTGCTTCGGGACTTATCGTGAAGCTTCTCGATGAATGCACCAAGATTGCCGCGGACGCCGGCTTTGCGCCTCGTCCAGCCTATTTGGAGCGCACGCGACCGCTCCTCACGGCGCCCGGATCTCCGCTGATGGCGTCCATGCTGCGCGACATCGAGAAAGGATCGCGGACAGAAGGCGACCACGTTCTGGGCGACCTCCTGGGACGGGCGGAACATGGCGCGGATGCCGTGTTTCTCAGCGCGGCCTACACCCATGTGAAGTCTTACGAGGCGCGTCGCACGAGAGAAGCCCTCAAGTAGAAGAGCAGGAGGTCGTACCGCTCTTGCGATCGACCGAGATTCGGTTCGGACGTCCCATCTGTGGGGCGCGAAAGGAAAATCGAGCGCGTGGGAGCGTCGCCCGAAGGGGATCCGTTCACGCAGGCTGCCGTCACGCCGATCAACAGTGGGGGAGAACTCGTTGGGTCACTACGGCGACTATCAGACCGAAATCTATTTCGGCGGTCTCGGCGGCAAGCTGCCGAAACTGCCGGTCGGCTTCCGCGAATTGGAGGCCCGCGCGCATGCGGCGATGGCTCCCGGGCTCGTGGCCTATGTAGCCGGCGGCTGCGGCAACGAGCATACGCAGAACGTCAATGTCTCGGCATTTGAGCAATGGGGTTTGATGCCTCGCATGCTGGTTGGTGCTGCGAAGCGAGACCTGTCAATCGATCTGTTCGGGATGCGGTTTCCTACTCCGCTCTTCTTGAGTCCAATCGGCGTCATCGGATTATGCTCGCAAGACATGCACGGTGACATTGCGACCGCGAAGGCCGCGCATAAGGCCGGCGTGCCGATGATGGCGTCGACCTTCAGCATCGATCCCCTTGAGACGGTGGCCGCCGAATTCGGAGATACGCCGGGTTTCTTTCAGCTCTATACGCCCACCGATCGGGAAGTTGCGGAGAGCCTGGTCCGTAGGGCCGAGGCGGCAGGATTCAAGGCGCTCGTGGTCACTTTGGATACATGGATCACCGGGTGGCGCCCGCGGGACCTCGACCTGGCGAATTTCCCTCAGTTTCACGGGGACGTTCTTAGCAACTATTTTTCGGATCCCGTGTTTCGCGGCAGGCTGCAGAAGCCTCCCGAGGAAGATCTTCCGGCCGCAATCAT
Organism: Bradyrhizobium sp. NDS-1; assembly: GCF_032918005.1. NCBI lineage: Bacteria > Pseudomonadati > Pseudomonadota > Alphaproteobacteria > Hyphomicrobiales > Nitrobacteraceae > Bradyrhizobium > Bradyrhizobium sp. NDS-1. Next base: position 5,159,002 of record NZ_CP136628.1, on the reverse strand, counting down.
GCAATGGGGGAAAATCTTCGGAAATCCTCTGACTTGGAACGATCTTCCCTGGTTGCGTTCCCTGACCAAGCTTCCCCTCGTGCTCAAAGGCATCTGCCACCCTGATGATGCCCGGCGTGCGATCGATGCGGGGGTCGACGGCATCTTTTGCTCCAACCACGGCGGCCGCCAGGCAAACGGCGGCATTGCGGCGGTGGATCTGCTGCCCGGCATTGTCAGGGCCTCCGGCGACACGCCCGTTCTGTTCGACTCTGGGATACGATCAGGCACGGATGTTGTTAAAGCGTTGGCTCTGGGCGCGACGGCCGTCGGAATCGGCCGACCGTATGCCTACGGACTCGCGCTTGATGGAGTCGACGGGATCGTTCACGTGCTGCGATGCATTTTGGCGGAGGCGGACTTGCTGATGGCCGTCGATGGATACCCTCGAATCGCCGATCTTCAACCGTCCGCGCTGCTGGCGGTTCGCTGATTAACCCGCAAGGAACTTCAGGATAGCTCTCTGCGTGGCGTCGTGAGCTTCCTCGCACAGGAAGTGACCGGCCTCGACTGCTTCTCCTGTGACCTGCTTTGCCCAATGGCTCCAAATGATCAGCGGCTGAGCGCCCGCCGCGGCGATACCTCGGCTTCCCCAGATCACATGAAGGGGCATCGTGATCTTTCGACCGGCATCAAGATCGCTCTTGTCATGCTCGAAGTCCGCATAGGCGCCGGCTCGGTAGTCTTCGCAAAGCCCATGCACGCGCTCGGGATCGCGCAACGCGCTTAGGTAGTGTTCCACGGCCCTGGGATCGAAACCCTCCGCGAACACCGGGCCGAAGAATCCGTCTGGGTCTCGCGAGATCAGCGTTTCGGGTAAAGGATGGGGCTGAGCCAGAAACGTCCAATGATAGATGCGAAGCGCCGAAAGACGGCTTAGATTCGTCCAGTAATTGTAAGTAGGCAAAATGTCGAGGACGACGAGCCGCGAAAGTCGTTCCGGATGATCGAGCGCCAAACGATAGCCGACACGTCCTCCCCGGTCATGGCCGGCCAAGGAGAAACGAGAGTGGCCGAGACTTTCCATCACCTCGACCATCGTTCGGGCCATTGCCCGTTTCGTGTAGGGAGTATGGTTTGCATCAGTCGTGGGAACGTCGGATGCGCCGTATCCTGGAAGGTCGGCGATGACGAGCGAAAACCGTTCGGCGAGCGCCGGCGCCAAATGATGCCACATCGCATGGGTTTGAGGAAATCCATGCAACAGGAGAAGCGGCGGCCCCTTGCCGCCAACGCGCGCAAAGATGCGACCCGAACTTGTTTCGGCATTCACCGACGCAAAGCCGGGGAATAAATCAGCGAGAGCAGTCATCTTCACTCCGTATCAAGAGTGGCTCGAAGATACGTGAACGCTGTCTGCAAAGGGCCTGCATCAAACTGGCTCCCGCCGATCCTCTGCCGACCGCACGCACCGCGGCCCCATGGATCGCGCAAACCGGTTCAGTCAAGCGGCCATTCGCAGCAGATCGACGATATCCGCTTCGCTCTTGAACGGGCGCGGATTGGCTTGAACGAAGCGGTGATTGATCGCAATCTTGCTGATCTTCTCGAACTTGTCCTCGCCGACGCCGACGTCGGCCAGACGAGTAGGTAGTCCGAGGGCTTTGACGAAGCCGGCGAAAGCATCTCCAGCTTCCATATCGGGGCTGCCGAGAGCTGCCGCCAAGCGCTTCTGCGCATCCTCCGTAAAGGCTTTGTTGTACCGAAGCAGGCTCGGCATGATGACGGGCGTGCAGTAATAGTGAGGAACATCGAAAGTGCCGCCAAGCACGTGTCCGATCCCGTGGCTTGCCCCCATCGGAACGCGTGCCTGCAGACCGAAAGCGGCGAGCCACGAGCCTTGTTGCGATTGGCGTCGCGCTTCCAGATCATCCGGATGCTGCAGAGTGCGGAGCATGCCCTCGCGCAAAAGACGGATGCCCGCCAAGACCACTTCATCCGCCAATGGCGTGCCAGCCGGCGAGCACAGGGCTTCGATGCCGTGATCCATCGAGCGTGTCCCGGATCCCATCCACAGATTCATAGGCGTATTGAGGCTCAGGTCGGGATCAAGGATGACTGCCACGGGTGACATCTGCGGGTGGAAGAATATCTGCTTCAGCTTGGTGCGCTCGTCCGTGACGAGCGCTCCGGCATTGTATTCGCCGCCATTCAGCGTCGATGGCACTGCGATCTGCCGCACCTTGGGCGCGCGGAATGGAGAGAAGGGCACGCCGGGACCCATAACGAACGGGTCGAAACCTGCCTCATCGCGGATATCATGTTCCATGGCCATGATGACGATCTTCGCGAGGTCGACGGCAGAACCTCCACCGACGGCAACGATCAGATCAGCTTGAGCGTCGTTCGCTTGACACGCGACTTCAGCAGCTTGTTTTCGGGTCGTGTGCTGCGCAATTCCGTCGAAGGTCGCCACATGCTTGTTGCCGAGCGCGCGGCGAATCTTTTCGATCTCGTCGGTCTTCGTATTCAAGGTACGGCTGACCAGGAGGAAAACGCGGTTGGCATTCAGCCGCACGGCTTCATCATTCAAGGCCTCAGCTGCAGGCTTGCCGTAGACTACACGATCGATTTCGGGAAAGTGGTGTATCCCAACCTTGCGCATTCGTTTCCCCTGGATTGTTTGTTGATGTAAGTCACTTTAGTATTAATAGTGACTGGGCGCAACGGCCATCTTTTCTGGCGCCGGATCGAGGCCAGTCATGTGGTTGCGAGCCGAGCTCCGCCTCGGCGAAGCCCGGCTCGACCAAAATATGGCGGACAGCCTTTGGTTCAGTCCGCCGCCATGGCGGATCCCTCGGATGGCCACGGGTGGCGAGCGCAGCTCCCACCGCGACCGGAAATGAGGATGATGCACTGCTCGAGTGTATCGAAGCTGCATTTCGGCGTGTCGGAGGAATGGTCTTGAAGACAGTATCCGTAGGCGTTTGTTGAAGCCGCCGGTGCAACGCTCAAGTAGTCTGCGCCAGCCAAGCCGGCGAAGACAATCGAGAGGAGAGTGAAGAGCTTGCTCAATATGGTCTCCTGCGCTCGAGCCGTCATCTATTCGGCAGCCATTGCCGGTTGTGCATGCGCCTCTTCCGTCGTTCCCGCATGCGTCCCGTCAGCGGTCGGCTTGACTCGGAACCACGCGGCATAGAGCGCCGGGAGGAACAGCAGGATCAGCACCGTTCCGACTGCGGTGCCGCCGATCAGCGTGTAAGCCATCGATCCCCAGAAGACGGAGTGCGTGAGCGGGATGAAGGCCAGCACCGCAGCAAGCGCCGTGAGGATCACGGGCCTGGTGCGTTGCACGGTGGCCTCGATGACGGCGTGATAGTCGTCAAGTCCGGCGGCAAGGTTTTCCTTGATCTGTTCGGTCAGGATCAGAGTGTTGCGCATCAGGATGCCGGCCAGTCCGATCAGGCCTAGGATCGCGTTGAATCCGAACGGCTGGTTGAAGAGGAGCAGTGCCGGCACGACGCCGACGAGGCCGAGCGGTCCCGTCAGAACGACCATGGCCATCATCGAGAAGGATCGCACCTGCAGCATGATGACGATCAGCATGGCGGCAATCATGGCCGGAAAGATCGTCGCGAGCGCGTCGTTGGCCTTGGTTGCCTCCTCGATCGATCCGCCCAGCTCGATACGATACCCGGCGGGAAGGGAGGCGATCAGGGGCTGGAGGGCCGTCCTGATTTCCTTGGAGACCTCCGGAGGTTGGGTCGCCTCATTGATATCAGAACGAATTGTGACGACCGGCGTGCGATCGCGCCGCTTCATGATCGGCTCTTCGAGCCGGATTTCGGAATGGCCGACCTGGTCGAGCGGAATCGCGCGGCCGTCCCTGCTCATCAATGAGAAATCCGCCAGACGCGACGGATCCAGCCGTTCGCCGCCAGCGCTACGCGCCACGATGGGGACATTGCGGATGTCCTCGCGAACCTGTGTCACGGCGATGCCGGTGAGCAGGAACTGGAGTTGACGGCCGACCTCGGCCGGCGAAAGGCCGATCAGGTTCAGCCGATCCTGATCCGGGATGAAGCGGAGCACGGGCGTGCGATCGCCCCAATCCCGATTTGCCTGCCGTGCGTCATGAACGCCACGCATGACTTCGAGAGCCTTCTGAGAGATGGCATACAATTGAGCGGGATCCGGTCCCATGATCCGGAACTCCACCGGGAAGGGCGTGTAAGGTCCGAACACGAGTTGGGTGACGCGCACATTGGCCTCGGGTGCGAGGCCCTGTGACAGGGTCTGTCGGAGCCGGTGCTTCAAAGCCTCGCGCGCCTCTGCGTCAGGCGTCAGGACGACGATCTTTGCGAAGGCCGGATCGGGCAGCTCGGGCGCCATCGCGAAGAAGAAGCGGGGCGCACCCTGACCGACATAGCTCGTGACGATCTTGGCCTCGGGTTGATCGTGCAACCAATGCTCGAGCTTCTCGACGGTGGCCGTCGTCGTCTCGATGCTGGTGCCTTCCGGCAGGCGAACCTCCACAAGCACTTCCGGGCGATCCGAGGTCGGGAAGAACTGCTGCTTGACGCCACTCATGCCGACGATGGAAAGTGCGAAGGCGACGGCGACGATGCTGCAGGTCAGGAATTTGTGGCGGACGGCGAGGGTGATGAGACCTCGCAAGCGCCGATAGTTGGGCGTGCCGTAAATTGCATGGTGGCCGCCCTCGACCGGCTTGATCGCCGGCAGCATCTTGACGCCAAGATACGGGGTGAAGATCACCGCGACGATCCAGGAGACGATGAGGGCGAATCCCACGACCCAGAAGATGTTTCCGGCGTATTCGCCGGCCGTCGAGCGCGCAAAACCCACCGGCAGGAAGCCCGCGATCGTCACGAGCGTTCCAGATAGCATCGGCGCCGCGGTGTGGCTCCACGCATAGGCCGCCGCCGAGATGCGGTCCATGCCCTCTTCCATTTTCACCACCATGACCTCGATCGCGATGATGGCGTCGTCAACGAGGAGACCGAGCGCCAGGATGAGGGCGCCGAGCGTGATGCGGTCGAAGAACCGGCCGGTTTCCAGCATGATGAGGAATACGACGGCGAGCGTCAGGGGCACTGCCGCCGCCACGACGATGCCGACACGCCAGCCGAGGCTCAGCAGGCTTACCAGCAGCACCACGCCGAGCGCCATCGCAAATTTCATCATGAATTCGTCGACCGCCGAGGTGATGTTGACGGCCTGGTCGCTGACCTTGGCCAGGCTCATCCCGAGCGGCAGTGTCCCGGCGATGGCTGCGGACCGTTCCTCCAGCGCCTTGCCAAGCGCCAGACCATTCCAGCCCTCCTGCATCACCGCTGCGAGCATGATGGTAGGCTCACCCTGGTGCCTGATGATGTAGGTGGGCGGATCCTCGTAGCCGCGGCGGACCTCGGCAATGTCGGAAAGCTTCAGCGTCCGCCCGGCCGCGACAATCGGCGTGTCGGCAATCGCCTGGACGCTGTCGTAAGCGCCATCGACCCTGATGAAGACCTGCGGCCCCTTGGTGTCAATGGAGCCTGCCGGTGTCAACGTGTTCTGCCGCTGCAAAGCGGCAACGATATCCGTTGCTGATACGCCGAGGGTTGCCAGCTTGGCATAGGAAAATTCGACGAAGATCTGTTCGGGACGCTCGCCGAGGATGTTGATTTTCTTGACGCCGGGCACGTGCAGGAGGTCCTGACGGATGGTCTCGGCTTGCCTGGCGAGCTCGCGCATCGGCATGCCCTTGGCCTTGAGCGCGTAAAGGGCGAAGCTCACGTCCGAATATTCGTCGTTGACGAAGGGGCCGAGCACGCCGGAGGGCAGCTTGCGGGCTTCATCTCCCAGCTTCTTGCGGGCTTGATAGAACTCTTCCTGCACGCTCGATGGCGGCGTGCTGTCCTTCAGCGTCACCGTCATGTAGGCATAGCCGGGCCGCGTCGTCGTCTCCACCCGGTCATACCAGGTCAGTTCCTGAATTCGCTTCTCCAGGGGCTCGGCGACCTGATCCTGCATCTCGCGTGCCGTCGCGCCCGGCCAGACCGTCGTGACCGTCAGGGTCTTGATGGTGAAGGACGGATCCTCGGCCCGCCCGAGCATGAAGAAGGCATAGGCGCCGGCGGCTGCCAGCAAGAGGATGAAGAACAGGGTGACGGCGCGTTCGCGAACGGCGAGGGCGGAGAGATTGAAGCTCATCAGTTGCTCCTGTTTTCCGGCGCGGTCCTGACGCGGGCGCCCTCGTGCAGAAGATGTGCGCCGAGGGAAACAATCTGGTCACCGGACTTCGATCCGGAGATAACGGCCGTTTCGCTGGTCACACGCAGAAGCTTGACGGGCTGCAGGCGAACGGTTGAGGTCGCGCTGTCGAAGACCCAAACGCCGGTCGTTCGGCCGTCATCGAGCACGGCTCCTAGCGGCACCTGAACCTCCGGCTGATGATCCTGGCTTGCAAGCCGAATAGTGACCGTTGCGCCGAGCGGTGCCGCCGCAGCCTCACCATCGAGCACGTAGCGGGCCTCATAGGTGCGGGTCTGGGGATCTGCGGAATCCGACAACTGGCGCAGATGCGCGCTGTGGCGGCGCCCATCGCTCCCATAGAGGCTTGCATCGGCAAGCGAACCAATCGCCGGCCGGATCGTTTCGGGAAGCGCGACCACAGCTTCGCGAGGACCGGACTGTGCCAGCCGAACCACCGCCTGGCCGGCGGCGACGACTTGCCCCGGCTCGCCAAGCGTCTGGGTGACCGTTCCGTTCGCATCCGCCACCAGGACCGAATAGGTCGCCTGGTTCTCCGCAACCTCTGCGTCGGCTTCCGCCGCGGCAAGCTGCGCTTTGGCGGTGTCCGATGCGGCCTTCGCCTGTTCGTAGCGCTGCTTCGAAGTCCATCCGTCGCTCACCAAGTTGGCGTAGCGCCGCTCGTCGGCGTCGGTCTGAACGACAACTGCACGCGCCGCGGCGACCGCATTGCGCTTCGCTGTGACCGCGAGGCGCAGGTCGGTTTCGTCGATCCGCATCAAGGGCTGCCCGGATTTGACCTGCTCACCGACATTCACGAGCCGTTCGACGATCTTACCGGCGACGCGAAAACCGAGATTGCTCTCCACGCGCGCGCCGATCGTGCCGGTAAACCCTCGTTCGGATCCGCTGACCCGCGCGGCCGTGACGAGACGGACCATCGGGGCCTCCTGCCTGGGGTCAACGACCGCGGAGGCTTCATGGGAGGGAATCGCGAGAGCAATGAAGGTTGCCACCCCAGCTGGGACCAGAATACCCGCGAGCACCGCAAGACCCCTTTTCATGACCGTCTCCTTTCGAGAATTAGATTTCATACGAACTCTATATCTAAATTAGATTTCGATCACAATCTAAAAGTTCAAGCGATAACGGCAGCGTGATCCCTGGTGCCGGATATCGGTGTTTAGACACCTGGATTTGGATTGATAGATTGCAAATGAACTCTAAATTGGATATAGAGGTCGTACGAAATCCAATGGAGATCCACGATGCGAGTGAGTCGCACACAGGCGGCTGAGAACCGCCAAACCGTGATCAATGTGGCCAGCCGCCTTTTCAGGGAGCGCGGCTTTGATGGCATCGGCCTCAAGGATCTGATGAAGGGGGCCGGGCTGACCCAAGGCGCCTTCTACAAGCAGTTCGCATCAAAAGAGGATCTGGCGGTGGAGGCGTCCAGGCGCGCATTGGAAAGCGCATCCGGCCGATGGTCGGACGCGGCCGCGGCACATCCTGACGATCCACTCGGCGCAGTGATCGGGTTTTACCTCAGCGGCGATCATCGCGGAGAGAAGATGGACGGCTGCCCGATCGTGGCCCTCGGCTCGGATGCCGCCCGACAGGGCCCCGAGGTGAAGGCGGAATTCGAAGCAGGAATCAAAGCGCATCTCGACGTGCTCGACCGCTTTCTCGGCGGAGCTGGCGACGAGGCCTCCCGCAGCAAGGCCATGGCCATTCTCGCGACGATGGTCGGCGCGGTGACGCTATCGCGCACGATCAACGATCCTGATCTGGCTCAGGCCGTTCTGGATGCCGCGGCGAAACAGGTTCGAGACGCCGCTGCCGCTTGAAAGGATGGGCCGGCATTCTGATTGAGAATGTGCCCGAGCTCCATTTCAAATAGATGAGGACGAGAACGATGTCGCATGAAGCAATGAACAGCTTCGCCGGAAAATGGGCTCTGATCACGGGGGCCTCAAGCGGCTTCGGCCTTGAATTCGCAGATCTGCTGGCGGCGCAGAAGGTCAATCTCGTCTTGGCGGCCCGACGGCAGGTTCCCATGGAAAAGCTTGCCTCCGATCTCCGCCGCAAATACGGGGTGGATGTGCTGGTCGAGGCGATCGACCTTGCGGCGCCGGGCGCGGCTAGCCGCCTCAAGAGCAATCTCGACGCGAAGTCGGTGGCGATCGACATCTTGCTGAACAATGCCGGATACGGTTTGCACGGCGATTTTTTGGACACGCCAATCGAGCGCACCGCGGACATGATCCAGCTCAACATCACGACCGTCACGGAGCTGACCTATCTGTTCGGCCGGGACATGGCCAAGCGGCGATCCGGCCATATTCTTCTCATCGCCAGCCTTCTCGGCTTTCAGGCCGTTCCCAGTTACGCAGCCTATGCAGCAACCAAGGCTTATGTACTCGCTTTTGGCGAGGCCCTGCATGACGAACTCCGCCCTCACGGCGTGGTCGTCACCAGTCTCTGCCCTGGGCACACCGCGACGGGTTTCGATGCGGCTGCCGGCGCAACCGCCTCGGGCTTGCTGCGCCTCCTCACCATGAAGCCGCGTCCGGTCGCCGAGACGGGTATTCGGGCGCTCATGCAAGCAAAGGCCATGGTGATCCCGGGCCTGGCGAACAACATGGCTGCCTTTTCAAATCGCCTGACGCCGCGATCAATGCAAAGAGCCACTATGAAAAAGATAATGGACGCTTGACCTGGAGCGGCCACGTGTGGGCGCTCATCGAAACAGCGTAGGCCCTGACTGCAACCGAGATCGTTGATCTAGCCGGACAGAGGTGTGTCAGCGATATCCAGCAGCGCGCCAAGACCCTGGCGTAAGCGGCGCGTGGCGATATTGTCGTTGGCAAGCCCGAACACCAGCAGCGATCGCCCCGTCACGGCATAAGCGTGCCCGAACTCGAACTCGGCCATCCGCTCGTCCGGCCGGTTGGTGTCGATCAGGCCCAGCCAACTCAGACCGTCGGCGACGGCGGGCAATGTGAAGTTCACGACGTCGTGGTGCGCGTTGTAGACCAGAAGCATGGTGGCATCCGAGCCGCGGCGCCGGATTCCGGTCTCTTGCGCTCGTCCGTCGAGCAACATGCCGAAGCATTTGGCGTTGCCGTCCTGCCACTGCTCCGTCGTCATCTCCTCGCCGGATGGAGACAGCCAGGCCACGTCCTTGACGTCGAGCTCTTCGTTGTGCGAGCCGACCAGGAAGCGGCTGCGGTAGAGAATGGGGAAGGCTTTGCGTGTGGCGATCAGCTTGCGCGCGAATTCGCGAAGGCTGCGACCATTGGCGGTGATGCCCATCCAGTCCAGCCAGGTGGTCTCGTTGTCCTGCGCATAGGCATTGTTGTTGCCTTTTTGCGTATGCCCGAATTCGTCACCGGCGAGCAGCATCGGCGTGCCATGCGAGAGCAGCATCGTCGCGAGCAGATTTCGTTTTTGGCGCTCGCGCAGCACCGTGATCTCGGGGTCGTCGGTCGGCCCCTCTGCACCGCAATTCCAGGAATGGTTGTTGCTGTGACCGTCGCGATTGTCCTCGCCATTCGCCTCGTTGTGCTTCTCATTATACGATACGAGATCGTTGAGATTGAAGCCGTCATGGGCCGTGACGAAGTTGACGCTGGCCCAGGGCCGGCGGCCGCGCTTGTTGAAGAGATCACCCGACCCGGAAATACGTTTGGCAAAGTCGGCGATCGTGCCCGGATCGCCTTTCCAGAAGGAACGTGCGGTGTCCCTGAACTTGTCGTTCCACTCTGCCCATCCCGGCGGAAACTGGCCGACCTGATAGCCGCCCGGCCCGATGTCCCAGGGTTCGGCGATCAGCTTCACACTGGAGAGTACGGGATCCTGGCGGCACGCATCGAGGAAGCCGCCGCCTTCATCGAAGCCGTAGGGCTCTCGCGCGAGGATGGTTGCCAGGTCGAAGCGGAAGCCATCGACCCGCATCTCGGTGGCCCAGTAGCGCAGGGAATCGGCGACCAACTGGAGCACGCGCTGGTGTGAGAGGTTCACCGTGTTTCCGGTGCCGGTATCGTTGATGTAGTAGCGCTTCTTGTCCGGCAGCAGGCGGTAGTAGCTGGCGTTGTCGATGCCTTTGAACGACAGCGTCGGGCCGAGCTCGTTTCCCTCCGCGGTGTGATTATAGACGACGTCGAGGATGACCTCGATGCCATGGGCATGAAACTGGTTGACCATGGCCTTGAATTCGTTCGCGGCCGGCGTCTTGAGGTAGCGCGGCTCCGGTGCGAAGAAGGCGATGGAATTGTAGCCCCAATAGTTGCGCAGGCCCTTCTCGACCAGGTAGCTGTCGTCGACGAAGGCGTGGATCGGCAACAGCTCGGCGCTGGTGATGCCGAGCGAGCGCAGATAGGCAGGGATTTCGAAGTGCGCGAGCCCCGAGAACGTGCCGCGGTCTGCCTCGGGGACGAGCGGATGGAGCTGGGTAAAACCCTTGACGTGCATCTCGTAGACGATGGTCCGTTCCCACGGCACTTCCGGCTTGCGCGCTGCGCCCCAGGTGAAGGCCGGATCGATGACCGCACACTTCTGCATTAAAGGCGCGCTGTCGCGTTCGTCGTAGGACAGATCCTTGTCAGCATGGTCAAGGATGTAGCCGAACAACTCGGGCCCCCAGCGCAGTTGGCCGATCAACTGGCGGGCATAGGGATCGAGCACGAGCTTGTTGGGATTGAAGCGGTGTCCGGCATCTGGTTCGTAGGGGCCATGGACGCGGTAGCCGTAGACGGCGCCGGGACGGGCAGAGGGCAGATAGCCGTGCCAGACTTCGTCTGTGTATTCCGGGAGCTCGATCCGCTCCAGCTCGGTCTCGCCGCTATCGTCAAACAGGCAGAGCTCGACTTTGGTGGCGTGGGCCGAAAACAGAGCGAAGTTCACGCCAAGGCCGTCCCAGGTGGCACCGAGCGGAAACGGTCTGCCCTCGGTGATCCGGGAACGGCGTAGGCTCGATACCGCCCTCGCCAGGGCGTCGTCTGAATGTACTGGCCGATCCATCTCTTTCCCCCAGGAATTGAGTCCGTCAGGACGCCGGCGCGATTGTCGCGGCCTCGCCAACCGCTTGGTCCGTGGCGGCTACGGGGGCGATCACCGCGGCAGCAGACGCATCGGCCGACGGCGTCAGCGCCCGGGCCCTTTGCTGCTCGGCTTCCTTGTTGATTGCCGAAATGGAGTTGCCGATTCGACCAACGATCGCGGTCAGCTCGGCGTCGGAAAGACGCAGTCGCTTCTTGACCAGGCGCACCTGAGCCCGATCGGTCAGGTCCAGCTTGTTGCGGATCGGCGGCCGTTTCGCGCGCTGCATGGGGACGACTCCTGTCTGTGGGAGCAACCGCCCGGCCGGCCGTTCTGTTCCAGAACAGCCTGCTGAATGCACGGAGGCGCGCTTATCTGGATCGATGCCTGGTACAGGCTTCGTATAAGCTCGCTGAATCCACCCGACCGAAGGCCCGGCCGATGGTGGCCCACCGCATGTGATCGAGCGGTCATTCATGCCGGAGGTCGAGAACGCCAGGCCAGGACTTCCCCAAGTTGTGCCACCGAGAGGCTTTCTTCCAGCTTCGGTCCAAAAGTGCACACAGCTCCCAACCCCCAATCCGATGCCGTCTTCGAGGAACGAATGCGTGCATCTCAGCTTTCCCGTGCTGAGCATGCTTAAGGCGATCGTGAATCGAGCCTCCCGGAGAATGTCAAAGCTCCGGGCATGCTGGCGAAAGGCGAGCAGGTTGAATCAAAGACTGGGAATAGCCGAACAGGCCCGGCGTCATGGTCCTCAAATCATCGACCACGGGGTCTCGTTCAATCTCTGGGCGCCGACCGCTCGGTCTGTCGAATTACTCGAAGTCGGCCAGCCGCCACGCTCCATGCCTCGCGACGATGAGGGGTGGCATCAGTTGCTCAGTCCGACCGCACGTGCCGGGACGCGCTACCAGTTCAGGATCGACTGCGATCTGACCGTTCCCGATCCTGCCTCCCGTTTCCAGCCTGACGATGTTGGTCAGCCCAGTGAAGTGATCGACACGGCGCTGTTGCGGGACCCGATTCTATACCCGGGCCGCCCGTGGCCGGAAGCCGTTATCTACGAGCTGCATGTCGGTGCCTTCAGCGAGGAGGGTACCTATGCCGGCGTCGAGAAAAGGTTGCCCTATCTGCGCGATCTCGGCATCACCGCGATCGAGCTGATGCCGCTCAACGATGTCCCGGGCCGGCACAATTGGGGTTACGATGGCGTTCTGCTGAACGCGCCGAATGCACGCTACGGCCGACCGGAGGATCTCAAACGGTTGCTGCGCGCTGCGCACGCCCTCGACATCATGGTCTATCTCGACGTCGTCTATAACCATTTCGGGCCGCAACTGAACTATCTGCACAGCTATGCCGAGAACTTCTTCACCAAGCGCCATGCCACGGGTTGGGGCCCTGCCGTCAACCTCGAAGGCCGTGATGGCGCGTTCGTGCGCGAGTTCCTGATCGAAAACGCGCTCATGTGGCTTCGCGACTACGGCTTCGACGGACTTCGTCTCGACGCGGTGCATGCCTTGAAGGACGATTCCGAACGTCATTTTCTCATCGAGCTGGCAGAGACCGTGCGCGGCCAACTGGCAGGCCGGCGCGTGCATCTGATGCTGGAGAACGAGGCCAACCAGGCGCACCTTCTCGATCGCCGGCAGGGCCGGGTCGCGCACTACGATGCGCAGTGGGGTGACGATTTCCACAATGCGCTCCACGTGCTGCTGACGGGAGAGAACGAGGGATATTACCGCGCCTTCGCAGACAAGCCGCTCGACCATCTTGCGCGCTCCCTCACCGAGGGCTTTGCCTATCAGGGCGAGGTCTTTCCGCTGCACGATGCTCCGCGCGGAGAGCCGAGTGCGCACCTGCCGCCGGAGGCCACGATCTTCTTCGCCCAGAACCACGATCAGATCGGCAATCGCGCGCTGGGAGAGCGGCTATCGGTGCTGGTCAGTTCCGAAAAGCTCAGGCAGGCTCTTGCGCTCGTCTTGCTCAATCCTCACGTCCCGATGCTGTTCATGGGAGAGGAGGCAGCCGCCGACACACCATTTCTGTTCTTTGCGGACTGGTCCGGCGAGGCGGCGGATCTGACGCGCGAGGGCCGGCGCAGGGAGTTCGCGCATTTCAAGGCGTTCTCGACGCCGGAGTTGCGCGCCCGGATTCCGGATCCTTGTGACGATCGAACATTCCTCGCTTCCAAGCTGAACTGGGCGGGCATCGACAGCGCATCCGAATTTCGGGCGCTGACGGCCGAGCTGCTGAGGATTCGGCGGGAAAAGATCATTCCGCTGATCAAGGAGGGATTTGTCTCAGCCGCGCGTGGAACGATTCAGAATGGCGGTCTCGATATCCGCTGGCGGACGGGTGGCGGCGAGACGCTGCAGATTGTGGCGAGCTTTGCCGAGTGCGAGCTTCCGATGCCGGCACCTGTCGACGGAATCGTCTTGTGGCGATCACGGGCCGACTCGGCCAACGTGCTGTTTCCAAATGACATCGTCGTTCGACTCTATCGGGAAGCCTGACGGGCGTGGAAGCTGCCAGTCCAGGCCATGGGAGCTCGCCGCCGGTTTGACGCAAAGTGTCGTCGACGTGCCGTATGCGGCTCGACGATTACAACGATTACAAAATAGAAGAATTAAAAATCGGATGACGCAATTGGAATGAAAATCGATCCTCCAATCGCGACGGTTTTGTCGTGCAACCTTAGATAATTTCTAGTTCTCAATTCCTTCTCGCAGCACCCTCGCATGTTAGGAAGCGTGGGGACGTGCTTGCGAGTGGAAATTGGGGTGCAGGAATGAGGCGTGAACTCTCGACCAGGAAGATCGTGCGGACGCTGTCGCTGGGAGCGGTGAGCTATCTCGCGCTGTCGCTGGAACCGTCGGGTGAATTTCAGCAGGTGCTTGCGCAAACGAATTTGCCGCCGGTGACCGTCGATGCTCCCAGGCCAAGAGTTCGTCAGCCGATCCAGAGATCGCAGTCGACCCGCGCCTCGCGAGGACAGCGATCCGTCGCCGCGGCGGCTCCGCGCCAGGCGGCACCCGTTCCCTATGTGGTGCCCTCGACCGGTACCATCGGCACGGTGCCACCCGCCTATGCAGGCGGCCAGGTCGCAACAGGCGGAAGCCTGGGTCTTCTCGGCAATCGCGGCGTCATGAACACGCCGTTCAACCAGACCAGCTATACGGCGGAGCTGATACAGAACCAGCAGGCGCGCACCATCCGCGACGTCCTGGCGAATGATCCCTCGGTTCGCGTCGTCCAGGCGGCAGGCGGTGGCGCGGACAGTCTGTTTATCCGCGGCTTCTATTACGACAGCGGCGACTATGGGCTGAATGGCCTCTACGGAATCGCTCCATATTATTCTTCGGGCGCAAATTACGTGGAGCGCGTTGAAGTGCTGAAGGGCCCGAGCGCGTTGCTCAACGGCATGACGACCGGTGGCACTGGCGTTGCGAGCGGTGGTGCGGTCGGCGGAAGCGTCAATCTGATCACCAAGCACGCGCCCGACATCGACATTACGCAGCTCACGGCAACCTACGTCTCAAAATCGCAGTTTGGCGAGAATATAGACGTTAGCCGTCGCTACGGTGAGCACAAAGAGTGGGGTGTTCGGCTGAACAGCACCTACTCGAATGGCAATACGCCCTGGAACCGTCAGACCGATGAATTCGGCAACGCGGTTCTAGGTCTCGATTACCGCGGCGAGCGCGTGCGCGCTGCAGTCGATATTGGCTACCAGGCCGATAATCTGAATCCGCCGCTGCGCTTCTTCTCAGTTCCGGCCACCACGACAGTCATTCCCCCGCCGCCGAAAGCCGGGTTGAATTTCCAGGTCCCTTGGGCCTATTACGCCCCAACAGATTTCTTCACCACCGCGCGCAGTGAAGTCGATATTACTGACTGGGCGACAGCCTATGCAGCGTTCGGTTATCACGACAGCAATATCAACTACACTTACCCGTCGCCGATTATTACGAATTTGAGCGCGCCACCCAGTGTCCCGCAACTGGGAGGCCTGTCTTCTCAGCCAATACGGGGTAAGGAAACGTTTGAAACGCTCGCCGGGGAAGCCGGTGTTCGGGCCAACATTGACACTGGGCCCCTCAATCACGCGGTGAACGTCAACTACTCAATCAACGACCGAACCTATCGGCAGCAGGTTTGGAATCGTAGCGCACTTCCAGCTAATAATCTCATCTACTGGAACCTTTACAACGAACCAACAAATATTCCGCAACCAGCGCTGAACAATCTTGCGGCTGATCAGTGGACGAATGTCAATCTCAAGAGCGTTGGAATTTCGGACACGATGTCGCTTTGGAACAAGCGCGTCCAATTCACGGTTGGCGTTCGTCGCCAGACGGCCGGAGCCGAGGTAACCAATTTCCTTTCGTCTACGTTGAGCCGGCCGGAGCAAGACACTTCCGTCTGGAGTCCAGCATACGCGCTCCTCGTCAAGCCAGTCGAAAACATCTCACTCTATGCAAACTACATTGAAGGTCTCCAAACGCCCGCAGTGGTAGGCGGAACTTTTGCAAATCGTGGCACCGTGTTCCCTCCAGCCCAGACAAAGCAGGTTGAGGGCGGCATTAAGATCGACGCAGGTCGATTAACGACCACCCTAAGCTTTTTCGACATTAGTCAGCCCGGCATCATCACTGTGGGCTCTGGCGTTTCCGCAACCCAGCAACTCAACGGCAGACAACGCAATCGGGGCGCGGAAATCAACGTGTTCGGCGAGATCACGCCCGATATCCGCCTTCTCGGCGGTATTGCGCTGATTGACGGTGTACAGGAGCAGACCCAAGGCGGGACCAACGATGGAAAGAAGGCGGTCGGCGTGCCGGTCGTCAACGTCAATATGGGCGCGGAATGGGATACGCCGTTTGTGCGTGGTCTCACGTTCACGGGCCGGGTCATTTATACGGGGTCGCAATACGTCAACGTCACGAATACGCTGACCTTGCCCGAATGGACGCGTGTCGACATCGGGGCGCGATATACCTTTATATCCCCCTGGAACGGAAAGCCGATCGTCGTGCGCGCCAATATCGAGAACGTCGGAAACAAAGCCTACTGGGCTTCGGCATATAGCGGTGTTATCACGCTTGGTGCGCCTCGGACCTATTTGGTGTCTACCACCTTCAATTTCTGAATCGCTGTCTTAGAGCCGGAATTCATGCCGCCGCGGTCGATCCGCGGCGGCACTGTTTCGTCATGAGCCATTCGTCGCAATTGATCACGGTGCGATGGAGCGCCACCCGTGACAAAACTCGCGATCACGGCGTATCGGAAAAGTTCCTGCTGGCGCGCTTAGAATTGCAGCAATCGGCGACGTGTCCTGAAATTTCGATATTTTCCCGCGTGTTGGCGCGCAAGCGTGGAGGTTGCATTGTGTACGTCTGTCGCCAGTTTTGAGCTCTTAAAAAATGCGGCGTCGATATTGCTTTGACCCTCGTCTGCTTCTGACCTAGTCAAACATCTCTGCTTTCGCTTTTCGAAGAGGGACTGAGTCATGATGGTGTTCGACAGGGACGACGTCACCTTCACCGTCGTCGTCAATCACGAAGAGCAATATTCCATCTGGCCGACGTTCAAGGAGATTCCCGTGGGCTGGAAGTCGGTGGGGAAGACCGGCAGCAAGAAGGAATGTCTCGATCACATCGAACAGGTGTGGACCGACATGCGCCCACTCAGCTTGCGCAAGTTCATGGATGACGCGGCACCTCGGCAGTCATCCTAGTCGGCGGAGCCTGGTCTTTCGATGCGGCTTCTTTGTCTGCCTTACTCCGGCGGCAGTGCCATGTTCTATGCGCGCTGGCGAAGGCTTCTGCCGACATGGATCGACGTGCGGCCGGTGGAATGGCCCGGGCGCGGCGCGCGGATGGACGAGCCGCTGACGACCGATCCGCGTGCATTGGCAGCGCAGCTCGCCGGTGAGCTCGGCGCGCAGCTCGACAGGCCTTACGCGTTGTTTGGGCACAGTCTTGGTGCGGTGATCGCGTTCGAGCTTGCGCATCGCCTGCTCGACCGCGGCGCGCCGGCACCGGCCGTTCTCTTTGCCTCGGGTGCGGAAGCGCCAGCGGTTCGGGACGGCAGCAAGTGGCGCGAGCCCTTGAGCGACGAGGCGCTGATGCAGCAGCTGCGTAATCTTCAGGGTACGCCCGACGAGGCGTTGTCGAATGCGGAGCTGATGCGATCCGCGCTGCCGGTGCTTCGCGCCGACTTCCTGATGTGCGGAGCCTATGTCTACCAGCCGCGTCGTCCGCTTCCTTGCCCCGTCCATGTCTTCGCCGGAACGGACGACGAGACCGGCCGTGAAGCGCTCGAGGCCTGGCGCAAGGAGACCTCGGCGTCATTCACGCTCGATATGCTGCCGGGGCATCACTTCTTCATTCACACGCAGCAAGCCGAGCTGGTCGACCGCATCGGTGCGGCGCTGGCTCGGCAAGCGGGTCGATCGATTGATTTGCATCGGAGCGAGGATCATGAGCGCGTTCTCCGTCCAGCCATTCATTGAAGGCAAAACCCTGCCCCTGCTGCTCAAGGCAGGTGAGGCCGGGCAGCCGCTCGGCGAAGCCCTTCCCATGCTGCGCCAGACGATTGACCGATACCTTCCCGACAGCGGCGGCATCGTGTTCCGTGATTTCTCGCTCGATGGTCCCGACGCGTTCCGGGCCTTCGCGGCAGATTTCGGTCATCCGCTGCTCACCTACGAGTTCGGATCGACGCCGCGTTCGCAGGTGACTTCGGGAGTCTACACGTCCACGGAATATCCGCCGCATCAGCATATCCCGCTGCATAACGAGCAGGCCTACACCCGCGATTGGCCGATGAAGATATGGTTCTACTGCATGCAGCCGGCGCTGGAGGGCGGGGAGACACCGATCGCCGACAGCCGCGCCATCTATCGCGACATGCCACCAGCCATTCGGGAACGGTTCGCGGACAAGGGTGTGATGTATGTGCGGAACTACGGCAACGGCCTCGATGTCGACTGGCAGCAAGTGTTCGGCACCGACTCCAGGTCGGAAGTGGAGACATACTGTGCTCGCCACGACATTGAATGCGAGTGGAAAGAGGATGGCGAGCTCCGTACGCGCCAGGTCTGTCAGGGTATGGCGCGGCACCCGGCCACGGGCGATTGGGTTTGGTTCAACCAGGCACATCTGTTCCACGTCTCCAATCTCGAGCCGGAAGTCCGCGAGAGTCTGCTCGATGTGGTCGATGACGAAGCCGATCTGCCGCGCAATGTTTTCTACGGCGATGGTTCGACGATCCAGGACGAGACGTTGTCGATCGTCCGGACAGTTCTCGAGAAGCACAAGATCAGCTTTCCCTGGCAGGCCGGCGACGTCGTGATGCTCGACAACATGCTCACCGCGCATGCGCGCGCTCCATTCAAGGGACCGCGCAAGGTGATCGTCGCAATGGCCGAAGCTCATCGGCAGGGATGACCGGCAGCACTCGTGATTCGGGCGGTGAGGATTTCGGGCTTGTGGCCGGACAGGGATTCGAGAACATGGATAGAGCCAACCTCGTCGAACGCCTGCGAGAGCATGCCGCCTTGCAGCCGGAGAAGGTGGCGTTGCGGTTCCTGGAAGGCGACGGCGTCGCGGATGAGCTGACGTATTCTTCGCTCGACGTTCGGATCAGGGCGCTCGCGGCGTGGCTGCGGCAGATGGGCGGTGCAGGCGAGCGGGCGGTAATTCTTCTTCCGAGCGGGATCAATTATGCCGTCGCGTTTTATGCCTGCCTGTATTCGGGCGTGATCGCCGTTCCGGCGTATCCGCCCGAGGGCGGTCCCGAGCGTTATGCAGGGCGTCTCAACGGCATTCTGCGGGATGCGGCGCCGCGCTTCATCCTGTCGGAAACGGCTCTGCGCGATGTCATCGAGGCAACGCTGCCCGCATTGGGCGACGTGCAAGTCGTTGCGGTGGATGCGATTCCGCCCGAGCTCGCAGCGGAGTGGCGCGAGACCAGGCTTGCGGCCGATGCCATCGCGTTCCTCCAATACACATCCGGATCGACCTCGCGGCCGAAGGGCGTTTGCGTCTCTCATGGCAATCTGGCGGCCAACGAGCGCGCCATCGAAGCGGCTGCTGGAGGAACGCCGGACGACGTCTTTGTAAGCTGGCTGCCGCTCTATCACGACATGGGACTGATCGGCGGACTTCTGAATCCGTTGTTCACGGGCTTTACAGGCGTCCTGATGTCGCCGCGGAACTTTCTCGAGCGGCCGCGACGCTGGCTCGAGGCCATCGATCGTCACGGCGGCACGATGAGCGGTGGCCCCGACTTTGCGTACTCGCTATGCGCCGACCGCATTTCGGATGACACGATCAGTCGATTGGACTTGAGCCGGTGGAAATTCGCATTCTCGGGGTCGGAGTTTGTCCGCCGGACCACCCTCGAGAAGTTCGGCAACCGGTTTGCGCGAGCCGGGTTCGATCAACGGGCGTTGACGGCTTGCTATGGCCTTGCCGAAGCGACGCTGCTGGTCACCGCCGGCGACATCGGTGCCGATACGGTCAGCTATTCGCTCGACACCGCGGAGCTCGCCGCAGGCCGCGTTGTGAGTGCCTGCGCAGGCACCGATCTCGTGGCATGCGGTCGAACCGCCGCAGGTCACGACACGCGCATCATGCGGGTCGACGGCTCGGCTGCGGCCGAGGCAAATGAGGTCGGAGAGATCTGGGTCGCCGGCCCCAGCGTCGCGCTCGGCTACTGGAACAATCCCGAGGCGACGCACCAGGCGTTCGTGGAGCGGGATGGCACGCGCTGGCTGCGGACCGGCGACGTGGGTTTCATTCGCGATGGCGCACTGGTCGTGGCCGGACGCCTCAAGGACCTGCTCATCGTTCGCGGGCAGAACGTCTACCCGACGGATGTCGAGCAGGCTGTCGAAGCCGAGGTCGAGTCCGTTCGCAGCGGGCGGGTGGCCGCCTTTGCAGTCGAGATCGATGGGCGTGAGGCCATCGGCGTCGCGGCGGAGTTCAGCCGCGCGGTGCTCAAGCGCAGCGATCCGGAAGCGCTCGCGCATGCAATCGGCGAAGCGGTGCGGCGTCAGGCACAGGAATATCCGGCCGTGATCGTGCTGCTGAACCCGCAGGCGATGCCGCTGACCACGAGTGGCAAGCTGCAACGATCGGCCTGCGCGGCGCGCCTCGCCGACAACACGCTGGACAGTTTCATGGTATTCGAGCGGGGCCGTCGCCGCGGCGCGGTATCCTTCACGGCGGCGGCGAGCGCGACCGAGCGCGCCGTCGCCGCGATCTGGTGCGACGCGCTTGGCGTCGCAGTGGTCCATCGCGAGGACGATTTCTTCGTGCTGGGCGGAAACTCGATTGCCGCCGGCCAGGCTGCTGCTGCGATCCGCGATCGCCTGAACGTGGAAGTGGAGCTGCGACTCTTCTTCGACGCGCCGACGCTGGCGGCGTTTGCTGGCCGGATCGATGCGTTGGCAGGCGCCGGTGCCAGCCGGGCGCTGCCGCCAATCCCGTGGGCGGCACCGGCCGAGCGTGCGACGCTGTCGCACGCGCAGGAGCGGCTCTGGTTCCTCTGGAACATGGATCCGGGCGGAACGGCCTATACCGTCGCAAGTACGATCCGCCTGAAGGGGCGGGTCGATCAGGCCGTGCTATCGCGTACATTTGACGAGATCGTCCGCCGTCACGAGATCTTGCGCACCACCTTCACCGCCAGGGACGGCCGGGGAACGCAGTTCATCCACGATGCCATGAACATTGGCATTCGGCACGAGGATCTCCGGTTCTATTCGGTACGGGAACGCGCCGAGCGCGCCGAAGCACTGAAGCGTTCGGAGCTCGGTAAGCCGTTCGATCTCGTGAACGGGCCGCTGTTGCGCGCGGTGCTGCTGCAGCAGACCGACGATGCGTACGAATTGCTGCTGCTGGCCCATCACATCGTCGTGGATGGCTGGTCGCTCGACGTGTTGCTCGAAGAGCTGGCCGCGCTCTACCGCAGCGGCATCGGCCAGGGCGCGGGCGGGCCGTCGATTCCGGCAATTCAATATGCTGATTTCGCAGCCTGGCAACGAAACTGGCTCGCGGCAGGCGAGGGCGATCGGCAGCTCGCCTATTGGCGCAGCACGCTCGGCGACGTTCATCCGGTCCTGGCGTTGCCGCACGATCGACCGCGTCCGGCGGTCCAGAGCCATGCCGGCGATTCCATTGGACTTGCCATCGACGGCGCGCTCGCGTCCCGTCTCCGGGAGATCGCCGCCAAGCAGCGTGTCAGCGTCTTCATGCTGCTGCTCGGCGCATATCAGGTGCTGTTGCATCGCTACACCGGGCAGAACGATTTGCGCGTCGGCGTGCCGGTCGCAGGGCGTCGGCATGCGCAGCTCGAAAGGCTGATCGGATGTTTCGTCAATACCTTGGTCCTGCGGGCCGAGATTGCCGGCGAAGCAGGCTTCCCGAGCCTGTTGCAGCAGGTCAGAGAATCCGTGGTCGGGGCGCTATCGTACCAGGATCTCCCGTTCGAAATGCTGGTCGACGGCCTTAAGCCCGAACGCAGCGGGGGGCACAACCCCCTGTTCCAGGCGAAGTTCAACTACATGACGGCGCCGCAAGGATTCGCCGGCGTCGAGGGGCTCGCCGCCGAAATCGACATCGTCGATCTCGCGGGTTCGCATTTCGATCTCGCGCTCGACGTGATCGATGGCGCCGTCGGCATGAAGGTCACGTTCAACTACGCCACCGATCTGTTCGATCGTCCAACCATCGCGCGGCTGGCGGCACAATTCGGTTCGATCCTGCGCCAGATTGTCGACAATGCCGAACGGCGGATATCGGACTTCGTCATCGACGAGCAGCACCGGCAGATCGTGCCAAGTGAAGCCGCGACGTTCCGCGACACCGATGTGCTCAGCCTGCACCGTGGATCGAGCGCCGATAGGTCGAGCGCCGTAGCCATCCGATGCGGCCGGGATCAGTTGACCGTTGCGGAACTCGAGCAGCGCTCGAACCGTATCGCACGTGTCCTCATCGCCAAGGCCGTGGCGCGCGAGACGCCGGTCGCGCTGTGGATCGAACGATCGCCGGCCTTTGTCGTCGCCTTGCTCGGCGTGCTCAAGGCCGGCGGCGCGTACGTCCCGCTGGATCCGAAATGGCCGCTGGAACGTATTCGCCGTATCTTGACCGACGGCAACATCGAGATCGTGCTGGCGGCGGGTGAGACATTGGCGGACGCGCGTGGGCTCGATTGCCTGCTGCTCGATGCGGAGACCGAAGCCGTGCGCGCGGAGGTTTCGAGCCGGGCGGTCGACACGACGATCCATCCGGAGCAGACCGCCTACGTCATCTATACGTCGGGATCGACCGGCGCGCCCAAGGGCGTCAGCGTCTCGCACAGCGCCTTGGCCAATTACGTGCAGGGGCTGCTGCAACGCCTGGGACCGCGTCCGTCGGCGAACATGGCGATGGTATCGACGGTGGCGGCCGACCTCGGCCACACCGTCCTGTTCGGTGCGCTGGCGACCGGCGGGACGCTGCATCTGCTATCGCCGGAGGCCGTGTTCGATGCGGATGGGTTCGCGCAAGCGATGCGCGAAGGCGAGGTCGACATCCTCAAGATCGTCCCGAGCCATCTGCGAGGATTGCTGAAGGCGTCGCGGTCGGCCGATCTTTTGCCCCGCGATGCGCTCGTCCTGGGTGGCGAGGCTTGCGATGGCGCGCTGCTGGACGAAGTCCGACGCTTGCGGCCGGGGTGCCGGATTCTGAATCACTACGGACCTACGGAAACTACCGTCGGTGTGGCGACGCATGAGTGCGCGGTTGAACAGGAAAACAGTCCGATTCCAATCGGACTGCTTCTTGCCAATCTGCGGGCCCATGTCCTGGATGACGCGCTGAACGAGGTACCGATCGGCGTTGCCGGCGAGCTCTATATCGGCGGTGCAGGGTTGGCACGGGGCTATCGCGGCGCGGCGTGCCTGACTGCGGAACGCTTCGTGCCGGATCCGTTCGGAGAGACAGGCGAGCGGCTCTACCGAACCGGGGATCTCGTCCGCTGCGACGGCGCGGGCCGGCTGATATTCCTGGGCCGCACCGATGACCAGATCAAGCTGCGCGGCTATCGCATCGAGCTCGGCGAGGTCGGGCGCGTCATCAGGGCGCTGCCGGGGATCGAGGATGCAGTCGTAGTCCCGCGCGCGATCGACGGAAGCGCGCAGCGCCAGGAGCTTGTCGCCTATTGTGTGCCCGCGATCAGCGCTGGTCTGCAAGCCGATGCGATCAAGCAACAGCTGGCAACGATCGTGCCGGACTATATGGTGCCGTCGCACATCGTCCTGTTGGCGCGACTGCCGCTGACGCCCAATGGAAAGGTCGATCGCCGTGCGCTGCCGGAGCCATCGCAAGACGAGGCCTCGGCCGGCTATGCCGCACCTGCGGGCGACATTGAGGTCGCGATCGCGGCGGTCTGGTGCGAGGTGCTCGGTCGCGAGCATGTCGGTCGCAGTGACAATTTCTTCGAGCTCGGGGGCGACTCCATCCTCAGCCTCCAGATCATTGCCCGCCTGCGCAAGCGTGGTATCCGCCTGACGCCGAAGCAGATCTTCAGCCAGCAGACAGTTGCCGGGCTGGCGGCGGTCGCCGTCGTGTCGAGGGAGGCGGCCGCAAGAAAAGGCAAGCTGGACGCGACGATGTCGACCAGCGGCGATGTTGCATCTGGCATGCGTCGGCTGATGCCGATCCAGGCGCGCTTCTTCGCTGAAGACATCGGCAACCGGGATCACTGGAACCAGGCGGTTTTGCTGCGACCTCAGATACGGGTCGATTGGGAGACGCTACGGCGCGCGCTCTTGGCCGTCGGGGAGCACCACGATGCGTTGCGCCTGCGGTTCAGGCAAGTTGACGGTGCCTGGCAGGCGGAGCAGGGCCCGCCGCTGACGCCGTCGGAATTGTTGTGGCTGCGTGCAAGCGTGGGCAGCGCGACGGAGATCACGGAGCTGGCCCGCGCCGCGCAGGAAAGCCTCTCGCTATCTTCGGGGCCGCTGTTGCGCGCGGTCGGCATGGATCGGGCCGACGGCGGCCAACGGCTGCTGCTCGTGATTCATCATCTCGTCGTCGACGGCGTGTCTTGGCGTATCCTGCTGGAAGATCTGTCGTTGGCCTATAACCAGCTGCAATGCGGCAACTCCGTCACGCTGCCGCCAAAGAGCGATCCCTATGCTTCGTGGAGCGAGCGGCTGCGCGCCTATGCGTCGACCGCAGAGCTTGCGGCGGAGTTGCCGCACTGGCGCGATTGCGGTGCCGGCACGCCTCTGCCATGTGACGAAGAGCATGGCGGCGTCGATCGCGTCGGCGACGGCGGCGAAGTGTCGTTGGTGTTCGGGGCCGACCTGACTGCCCGGCTGCTCGAACAGGCACCTGCCGCCTATCGGACCCAGGTCAACGACCTGTTGCTGGCTGCCCTGGTGCGGGCGGTGTCGCGCTGGAGCCCGCGCGACGAGGTGACGGTAGAGCTCGAAGGCCATGGCCGCGAGGACATTTTCGCGGACGCGGATGTATCCCGTACCGTCGGCTGGTTCACGACGGCCTTCCCGGTCCGGCTGAAAAATGTGGACAGCGACGAGGCCTCGCTGATCAAGGCGGTCAAGGAAAGGCTTCGCGCGATTCCGAAGCGTGGTCTCGGCTATGGCGTGCTCCGCCATCTCGGCTCCGAGCAACAGCGTCATGTCCTCGCTCAACTGGCGGAGCCGCAGATCGTCTTCAACTATCTGGGCCGGTTCGACGCGAGCGTCGGCACCACCCAGCTCTTTACCTTCGCACCGGAGAGCGCCGGTCCCTCGCGCAGTGCCATGGCGCCGATGCGCGGATGGCTGAACGTCACTGGCCTCGTGCGTGACGGTCGGCTGGAATTGTCCTTTGGGTATGGACGCAAGCGCTACCGGTCCGCCACGATCGAACGGCTGGCGGCGCATTACGAGGCTGCGCTGCGCGAACTGGTCGCGCATTGCTGCAACGGAGCGTGCGGCCTCACGCCGTCGGATGTTCCGTTGTCCGGGCTTGCTCAGGCCGACCTCGATCGGCTTGCGATGGCCTTGGACCTTCGCGGCATCGAGGACATCTATCCGCTCTCGCCGATGCAGCAGGGCATGCTGTTCCATGCGCTGCGTGACGGTCCCAACGATGCCTATGTGAATCAGGTAGGGCTCGAGCTGTTCGGCGTCGATGCCGGCAAGCTGCGAGCCGCGTGGCAGGCGGCCAGCGACCGGCATGCCGCGATGCGGACCGGATTCGTCTGGCAGAACCTGTCGGGCGCGACGCAGCAGGTGGTGCATCGCCATGTGACGGTGCCGTTCGTCGAAGAGGACTGGCGCGACGGCGCGTGTGGGGATCTGGAATCCGCGCTGGCCGAGATATCCCGGCGCGACCGCGAGAAGGGCTTTGACGTTTCGCAACCGCCTCTCCAGCGCGTTCGCCTGATCCTTCTCGACGACAATCGTCATTGGTTGATCTGGACCCATCATCACATCTTCGTCGATGGCTGGAGCTCGGCCCGGCTGATCGCGGAGGTCTTGCAGCACGTGAGCGGCGACACGCTGCCGGCCATACAGGGCAGCTATCGTGACTACATTGCGTGGCAGATGAGCCGCGATCGCGAAAGCGCTGACAGGTTCTGGCGCGAGGTGCTGGCAGCACTCGAAACGCCGACATTGCTCGCGAATGCGTTGGTGTCCAGCAGGACCTCCGGGGCCGAGGGGCATGCCAGTATCGGGTTTGCGGTGGATGCGCGGCTGACCGAGCTCCTGAAGTCGTTTGCCAGGCGCGAGCGGGTGACGCTCAACACGGTCATACAGGGCGCCTGGGCACAATTGCTGCGCAGGCATTCAGGCCAGTCCGCGGTCTCATTCGGCGTGACCATATCGGGCCGTCCGGCCGACTTGCCCGGTTCGGAGGAGATGGTGGGCCTCTTCATCAACACGCTTCCCATCATCGATGCGCCGAACCCGCAGTCCATCGTCGGCGACTGGCTGCGCCGGCTGCAGGACCAGAACCTGGCCCTGCGCGAGCACGGCTGGACGCCGCTCTACGAAATTCAGCGGCTCGCAGGCCAAGCCGGCCAGCCGCTGTTCGACAACATCCTGGTGTTCGAGAACTATCCGATCGACGAGGGATTGCACCGGGGCGGGGAGGGCCGTCCTCGGATCGGCCGCGTGGTACATGTGACGCCGACGAACTACGCGCTAGCGGTCGCGGTGTTTGCCGCAAGTGACGGGCTGAACATCGAGTTCAATTATGACCGGTGCCGGTTTGACGAGGCTGCCATCCTGCGCGTTCGCGACGTTCTGCACGGTCTGCTGCAACAGATCACGGCAAACGCGGAGTGTGCGCTCGGTGATCTCTCTGCGGCAGTTGAGCAGGACGCGCGACGAACTCTCGAATGGAGCGGCGCAGCGCAGCTGAACTCGGCATCACCCTGTGCCGACGTCGTGGCGCATTTCGAAGCGCAGGCCGCGCAGGCGCCGTCCGCCGTTGCCGTCCTATGGGGCGACCAGCGCATCTCCTATGGCGAGTTGAACACGCGTGCTAACGCGCTTGCGCGGCGGCTTCGGCTCTGGAATTTGGCCCCCGACCGGCTGGTCGGCACTGCCTTGAGCCGAAGTCCGGACATGATCATCGCGCTGCTCGCGGTCCTGAAGGCCGGTGGCGCTTATTTGCCGCTCGATCCGGATTATTCGACTGAGCGGCTCGGCCACATGTTGTGCGACAGCGGCGCGGCGCTTGTCCTGACGCAAAGCGCGTTGCTCGAGCGGCTCGCACCTGTGCTGCGCGAAGCCAGGGTCGAAGGGCTCTGTATCGACGAGCTGATGCCGTCCGCCGGTGACGACGGTGGGAATCTCGACGTCGAAATCCATCCGGATAGCCTTGCCTACGTCATCTACACGTCGGGATCGACGGGGATGCCGAAGGGTGTCGCCGTTGCGCGCGGGCCGCTCGCCATGCATTGCGAAGCGATCGGCCGGCTGTACCGCATGACCTCGCGCGATCGCGAGTTCCAAACGGCATCGTTCAATTTCGATATTGCCCATGAGCGATGGCTCGTGCCGCTGATGACCGGCGGCTCGCTGGTCCTACCTTCGAAGCCCGGCCTCTTGGTCGACGACCTCGTCAGCGAGATCGCCCGCAATTCGGTGACCTCGATCTTTCTGCCGCCGGCCTATGCGGATCAATTGAGCGCGGCGTTGCGGCAAACCGGTCGGAGGCTGGCGATCAGGGCATGCATCGTCGGCGGCGAAGCCTGGTCGGATAGCGGCATCAAGGCATTTCGCGCGTCTGCCGATGTCGAACTTCTGGTCAACGCTTACGGCCCGACCGAGACGGTGATCGCGCCGACGGCGTGGATCGTTGATGATGCCGCGCTGACGTCTCACGAGCCCGCGCCAATCGGACGTCCTGTCGGTGCCAGGTCCGCGCACATCCTGGATTCCGACCTCAACATCGTTCCCGTCGGCGTCACCGGCGAACTGTTCATCGGCGGCGTTGGCCAAGCCCGCGGCTATCTGAACCGGCGTGCGTTGACTGCGGAGCGGTTCGTCCCCGATCCGTTCAGCGACAGCGGTGCGCGCTTCTACCGCACCGGCGATCTCGTGCGCTGGCGCGATGACGGCGTGATCGAATATATCGGCCGGGCCGATCAGCAGGTGAAGATCCGCGGCTTCCGCATCGAGCTCGGAGAGATCGAGGCGCGACTGCTCGAGCAGCGTGGCGTGCGTGCGGCGGTCGTGGTGGCGGGCGAGGGCAGGACCGGGCGCCAATTGCTCGCCTATGCGAGTGGTGATCCATCGCTCGACGGCCGCGCCTTGCGCGACGCGCTATCCGCCATTCTGCCCGACCACATGGTGCCGGCCGCCGTGACGGTGCTGGAGCAGTTGCCGCTCACTCCCAATGGGAAGATCGATAGGCGGGCACTGCCGGCGCCGGGCGAGGATGCGTTGACGCGCCGCTCCTATGAAGCGCCCGAGGATGAGATCGAGCTCGCACTCGCCAAAATTTGGGGGGAGCTGCTCGATGTCGACCGGGTCGGGCGCAACGATCACTTCTTCGAGCTCGGCGGACATTCCCTGCTTGCGGTGCGGGTGCTCAGCCGCGTGTCGCAGGACATCGGCGTGTCGATCGCGGTCTCTGATCTGTTCGCTCATCCCGATCTCGCGTCATTTTCACGCGTCGTGTCGATCAGGCTGATCGAGCAGGAGTTCGACGCCGAAGAGCTCCGGGAACTGGTCGGAGCGGAACAGTGAGCATGGCAGACACGGCAAAGCCGAGCTTGCGAGACCTTGATCCCGCGCAGATGAGAAAACTCGTCGCGCTGGCCAGGGACCGCGGCCGAAATGCCGAGAAGAGCGGCGCGATCCCCGTGGCGCCGCGCGACGGATCACTGGAGATGTCCTTTGCGCAGCAGCGGCTTTGGCTGCTGGCGCGACTCGATGGTGCCAATTCCGGCTATCATATTCGCGGTGCATTGCGGCTTTCGGGCCAGATCGATGTCGAAGTGTTGCGTCGAAGCGTCGATCGCTTGTTCGCGCGCCACGAAGCGCTACGCAGCGTCTTTCGCGTGGTCGACGAACAGCCGCGCGTGATGCTGCTGCCCGCGCACGAACGCGTTCCCCTGCTCGAACACGACCTACGCGGCCGTGACGACCGTGAGGAGGAACTCGCGCGCCTTTGCCGCGTGGAGGCTGCAACGCCGTTCGATCTTGCCACGGGACCATTGATCCGTAGCCGACTGATCCGGACGGAGGAACGGGACCATCTCTTCCTGCTCACCCAGCATCACATCGTCTCCGACGGCTGGTCGATCGGCGTGCTCGTGCGAGAGCTCGGTGCGCTCTACCGGGCTTTCGTCGCAGGCAAGGACGATCCATTGCGGCCATTGGCCATCCAGTATCCGGACTACGCCGCCTGGCAGCGACAATGGCTGTCGGGAGAGCGATTGCAGCGGCAGGTCGAGTATTGGCGAAAGGCACTCGCGGATGCGCCGGCCGTGCTCGAGTTGCCGACGGACCGGCCGCGTGGGGCGGTCAGGTCGCTCGCCGGCGCGTCCTTGCCGATCGAGATCGATGCGGAGTTGGCATCCGGCATCCGGCGGCTGGGTCAGTCGCACCACGCCAGTTCGTTCATGATCGTGCTGGCGGCCTGGGCGGCGGTGCTGTCCAGGCTCTCGGGGCAGACGGATATCGTGATCGGCACCCCGACGGCCAACCGAAACAGGCCCGAGATCGAGGGCCTGATCGGGTTCTTCGTCAATATGCTCGCTGTCCGCATCGATCTCTCGGCGGAGCCCAACGTCGCCGAACTGCTCCGCCGCGTGCGCACCGCGGCGCTCGCCGCGCAGGATCATCAGGATCTGCCGTTCGAGCAGGTCGTCGAGATCACCCAGCCGCTGCGAGGGCTGGGGCACACGCCGGTGTTTCAAGTCGCGTTCGGCTGGCAGAGCAACGAAACGGGTGCTCTCGAGTTGCCGGGCCTCAAGGCCGAGCCCGTCGATATCCCGCTCCAGCAGGTCAGGTTCGATCTCGAGCTTGGTCTCGGCGAGATGGACGGACGTATCGTCGGCTCCCTCAACTATGCGACGGCGCTTTTCGACGAGGCGACGATCAGGCGCCATCGGGACTATCTATTGACCTTGCTCCGGGCCATGGTTGCCGATGCGGACCAGATAGTCGATCGAATCGACGTTGTTGGCGCCGAGGAGTCCAGGCGCGTTCTCGACACGTGGAATGAGACCGCCACACCGTTTCCCGCCGAAAGCTGCATCCACGAACTATTTGCGGAGCAGGTGAGAAGGACGCCGGCCGCCATTGCGCTGGCCTACGATGACGTTCGCCTAAGCTATCGCGAACTCGATGCCCGCGCCGACCGGCTTGCGCGGCGCTTGATGGTTTTGGGTGTGGTGCCGGACCAGCCGGTCGCGATCTGCTTGCCGCGTGGTATCGCCATGGTCGTGAGCCTGCTGGCCGTGCTGAAGGCGGGCGGTGCGTATCTGCCGCTCGATCCCGCTTATCCGGCGGCGCGACTGCGTCAGATTGTCGAGGATGCCAGGCCGCGCGTGCTGATCGCCGACGAAGCGGGAAGCGCGATATTCCCGGATAGGGCTTGCGAGATCATCGACCCCGAAGCGGACGTATCGACCGTCACACCGCAGGCGACGTCGGGCCTTGGGGATCTCGTCACAGGGCTAACCTCGCGAAACCTCGCTTACATCATCTACACGTCCGGTTCGACCGGCCGGCCCAAGGGGGTGATGGTCGAGCACCGTGGCCTGGTGAATTTGGCACTGGCGCAGCGGGCGCTGTTCGAGCTCAATTCGCACAGCCGCGTCGTGCAGTTTGCCTCATTCAGCTTCGATGCCAGCATTTGGGAAATCGTCATGGCGCTGTGCTCGGGTGCCGTGCTGTTCCTGGCCGGCCCGCGAGAGCATCAGGACGTTTCGGAGTTGCTCGGCTTCCTCGCGGACAAGGCGATCACGCATGCGACCCTGCCACCGGCCATGCTGCACGGGCGGACCGATCTCGATCGCCTTGCCTCTCTGCGAGTCCTTGTCCTGGCCGGCGAACTACCGAGGGCCGAGCTAGTCAAGGATTTGCCTGCTGGCATCGCCGTCTTCAACTGTTATGGTCCGACGGAAGCAACGGTCTGCGCGACGAGCTGGTTGCGGCATCAGGGCTTTGACAGCGGCGCTGCTCCGATCGGTCGTCCGCTGCCGAATGCGCGGATCTATCTTCTGGATCGATTTGGTGCGCCCGTTCCGATCGGTGCGGCGGGTGAGATCTACATCGGCGGCGTTGGCGTTGCGCGCGGTTATCTCAATCGCGCCGATCTGACGGCGGAGCGCTTCGTGCGCGATCCCTTCTGCGGCGATGCGGATGCGCGCATGTATCGCACCGGCGATCTCGGGCGTTATCTGCCAGACGGCAATATCGCGTTTCTGGGCCGCAACGACCACCAGGTCAAGATTCGTGGTTTCCGCATCGAGCTCGACGAGATCACGTTCCGGCTCAACGAGCATACCGACGTGACCGATTCCGTCGTGCTGGTGCAACGGGATCACGGTGGTGACGCGCGGCTGGTCGCCTATGTCGCCGTACGCCGTGGCAATGGCGCGGGGCTCGATGCCAATGAATTTGCCGGCGCGATGCGCAATCACCTGCGTACGTGCCTGCCGGACTACATGGTGCCGTCGGTCTTCGTGCGCCTCGATGCATTGCCGCTCACGCCGAACGGCAAGATCGATCGCAAGGCGTTGCCGGCGCCGGAGGATGATGCGTTTGCGCGACGCGGTTTCGAGCCGCCGCGAGGCGAGGTTGAGCAGATCGTCGCGCAGGTCTGGGCCGAGCTTTTGCGCGTCGATCGGATTGGGCGCAGCGACCACTTCTTCGAGCTCGGTGGCCACTCGTTGCTCGCAGTCCGCATGCTGGAAAGGCTGCAACGGCATGCACTCAGCGCGGACGCGCGCATGCTGTTCGCAAAGCCGGTGCTGGCCGATTTTGCGGCCGGCCTCGACGATGGCGGAGAAGCCGACGTTCCCGTGAACCGGATCTTGCCGCAGACGACGGCAATCACGCCCGAACTTTTGCCGCTGGTCGCTTTGACGCAATCTGACATCGACGGCATCGTGGCCGGCGTTCCCGGCGGCGCCGCCAACATCCAGGACATTTACGGACTGTCGCCGCTTCAGGATGGCATCCTCTTCCATCACCTGTTGTCGAAGGACGGTGATCCTTACCTGCTGGTCGGCCGGATGGCATTTGCCAGCCGCGATCTGCTCGACCGCTATCTCGATGCGGTCAGGCAGGTGGTGGACCGCCACGACATTCTGCGAACGTCCATCGTGTGGAACGGCTTGTCCACGCCAGCGCAGGTGGTTTGGAGGAATGCGCCTTTGGTCGTCAGCGAGGTCGTGCTGGACGGCGAAAGCGGCGCTGACGAGCAGCTCAGGCGGCGATTCGATCCGCGTCACCATCGGATTGATCTCGGACAGCCGCCGCTGCTGCGATTTGCCGTTGCGGCTGATCCCCGTGGAGAGCGCTGGCTGCTTCTCGTCCTGATGCACCACTTGATCGGTGACCACTCCACGCTGGAGGTGATGCACGATGAGGTCGGGAAGATCTTGTCCGGGCGAGGTCACGAACTGCCGCCGCCATATCCGTTCCGGAATCTGGTGGCGCAGGCGCGCGGATCGGCGGCGACGGCGGATCATGAGTGCTTCTTCCGCGGCATGCTCGCCGACATCGACGAACCGACCACGCCGTTTGGGCTGGACCGGGTGCACGGCGACGGCGGCGGCGTCGTGGAAGCGCGGCGGGTCTTGCCCGAAATCTTGAGTGTAAGGCTTCGTGCTCAGGCGCGGCGGCTCGGCGTCAGCCTCGCCGGCCTTTGCCATCTCGCCTGGGGACAGGTGGTGGCGCGAACCAGCGGGCGCGATCGTGTCGTGTTCGGGACCGTTCTGTTCGGCCGCATGCGGGCTGGCGCCGGCGGCGATCGCACCATGGGCCTGTTCATCAACACCTTGCCGCTGCGCCTCGATCTCGATGACACCGCGGTCGAGGACAGTGTTCGCGATGCACATCATCGGCTGACCGAGCTGATGGCGCATGAGCACGCTTCGCTGGCGCTTGCGCAACGATGCAGTGGCGTCGCGGCGCCGGCGCCTCTGTTCAGCGCCATCCTGAACTATCGACACAATGTGCCGCGAGCCGAGTTGACCGACAAGGACGGCTCCGGCACCGAATGGATCGGAGGCGAAGAGCGCACCAATTATCCCTTGATGCTGGCTGTCGAGGATTACGGCCAGACGCTTGGCTTAACCGCTCAGATCATCCGTCCGCATTCGGCCGATCGCATCTGCGCCTTGATGCAGCAGGCACTCGATCAATTGGCGGAGGTGCTGGAACATGCGCCGCGCACGCCGGTCCGACAACTCGACATTCTGCCTCCCGAGGAACGACAGCTTTTGCTGGAGGCGTGGAATCTGACGCGGGCGCAATATCCGGGAGTCGGGTCGTTTGTCGCGCAGTTCGAGGCGCAGGTGCGGAGGTCGCCGGAAGCGATCGCGCTGGTGTCCGGCGAGACGGAGCTGAGTTACGCGGCACTGAACGCGCGTGCCAACCAGCTGGCGCGGCGATTGCGCGACCGCGGCGTCGGGGCCGACGTCGTGGTCGGGTTGGCGCTCGACCGCGGTGCCGGGATGCTGGTCGCGCTGTTGGCCGTGCTGAAGGCGGGCGGGGCCTATCTGCCGATCGATCCGGATTACCCGCCGGAGCGGCTGGCGCACATGCTGCGCGACAGCGGCGCGGCGCTGGTGCTGACGCAGCAGGACTTGCAAGGTCAGTTCGCCGCCGTGCTGGCGGAGACCGGAGCCGAGGCCTGGCTGCTCGACGGGCAGGACGGCGAGGGCGGCGATGCCGGCAATCTCGATGTCGCCGTTCACGGCGAGAGCCTAGCCTATGTGATCTACACCTCGGGCTCGACCGGCCTGCCCAAGGGCGTGATGGTCCGCCACGACGCCGTGACTAATTTCCTGGCGACCATGGCGGAACAGCCCGGCATGACGGCTGCCGACCGCGTGCTCGGCTTGACCTCACTGTCCTTCGACATCGCAGTCCTCGAGCTGTGGCTGCCGCTGACGATCGGCGCCTGCGTGGTGCTGGCCGATCGTGCGGCGGCGCATGATCCGACCAGGCTCAAGGCGATCGTGGAGCGGCACGGCGTCTCCATGATCCAGGCCACGCCATCGACCTGGCGTATGCTGCTCGATCATGACGGCCCGTCGCTGCCGGCCAGCTGCCGGGTGCTGTGCGGCGGCGAGGCGCTGCCGCCGGATTTGGCGCGGCGGCTGGTGGCGCAGGCCGGCGAGGTCTGGAACCTGTATGGTCCGACCGAGACCACGGTGTGGTCGGCCCGTCACCGGCTCGATGCGGCGGACGATCGTCCGCTGCTCGGCGGGCCGATCGGCAACACCACGCTGCACATTCTCGATCGCGATCTCAACCTTGCGCCGGTCGGCGTTGCCGGCGAGCTCTATATCGGCGGCGCCGGGCTGGCGCGCGGCTATTGGCGGCGCGGCGGGCTGACGGCGGAGCGTTTCATCCCGGATCCGTTCGGTCCACCGGGCGCGCGGCTGTACCGCACCGGCGACGTGGCGCGGTGGCGGTCCGACGGTGTGCTCGACTATGTCGGCCGCGCCGATCACCAGGTGAAGATCCGCGGTTTCCGCATCGAGCTGGGCGAGATCGAGGCGCGGCTCATGGCCCAGCCTGGCGTTCGCGCGGCCGTGGTGGTGGCGCGCGAGGCCGGCGCCGGCCGCCAGCTTCTCGGTTATGTCAGCGGCGAAGCCTTGGATGGTGCGGCGCTCAAGACGGCGTTGTCGTCAACCCTGCCGGACCACATGGTGCCGGCGCGGGTCGTGGTGCTGGAGCGCCTGCCGCTGACGCCGAACGGCAAGATCGACCGCAAGGCGCTGCCGGCGCCGGACCGGCTTGTAACGTCAGCCGAGCATGTCGCGCCGCGCACGCCGAAGGAAGTTGCGCTGGCTGCGATCTGGGCCGACCTGCTGCGCCAGCCCGACATCGGCGTCACCGACAATTTCTTCGAGCTCGGCGGGGATTCCCTGATCGCCGTCCAGCTCGTCAGCCGCATCAAGCGCGATCTCGGCCACGACCTGCCGCTCAACCGTCTATTCGAAATGACGACGGTTGAAACCATGGCGGCTGCGCTGGGCCAGGAGAGCGAAACCGACAAGCGAGGCGACGACATCGCCGCGATGCTCGACATGTTGAAGGAAGTCGAACTGTCTGATGAGTGACATGGCAAGCACGCAAAAGCAGCAGCTGTGCGACATCTCACGGCGCTTGATGCGCCTCGATGCCGGCAAGCAGCACGCGTTCCTCTCGCAGCTTGCGGCGAAGGGCGTCAACCTCGCCATGTTGCCGATCGTGCGCCAGGAGCGCAAACGTGCGCCGCTGTCCTTTGCGCAATCCCGCCTTTGGTTCCTGTGGCGGATGGACCCGGGCAGTGCCGCCTATAACATCTCGGCGACGCTGCGCGTGCGCGGCCAGCTGCAACCACGCGCGCTGCGACAGGCGTTCGATGCGCTCGTTGCGCGTCACACAGCGTTCCGTACCGTATTTCGACAGGAAGGAGAAGAAGTCGCCGAGCAATTCATAGGCGATCCGCAACCGGTCGCATTGCGACACGTGACCCTCGATGGCGATGACCGGGAAGGACGGGCGCGTTTGCTGGCGCGACAGGAAGCCTCGCTGCCGTTCGATCTTGAATCCGGTCCGCTCATGCGCGCGGCGTTGCTGACGCTGAACGAGGACGACCACTTCCTCGTCGTCAGCCTGCACCATATCGTGACCGACGGCTGGTCGATGGGCGTGCTGGTCGATGAATTCTGGACGCTGTACGCGGCATTTGCCTGCGGTGAAACGCCGGCCTTGCCGGAGCCGGAGATCGAATATGCCGACTACGCCGAATGGCAACGGCTCTGGATGAGTGCGGTCGACGGCGCGCGGCAGGTCGATTACTGGACCAAACGTCTTGCCGACCCGGCCGTGCTCCAACTGCCGATCGACCGGTCGCGGCCGGCGGTGCCCGATCTTGCGGGCGCAGCGCGCCGCATTCCACTTGATCCGGTGCTGGCAGACGGTTTGCGCGCGCTGGCGCGGCGCCACCGCACGACACCGTTCGTCGTGATGCTGGCGAGCTTCAAGCTGCTGCTCTACCGCTATACGGGCCAATCCGACATCAACATCGGCGTGCCGGTCGCCAATCGGCACCGCGACGAAACACGCAACGTGATCGGCTTGTTCGTCAACACCCAGGTGCTTCGTACGCAGATCGACGGCCGGGCGGCGATCGGCGCCTTCATTGCGGCAGTCCATTCGGCCACAGTAGAGGCACAGGAGAACCAGGACCTTCCGTTCGAGCGGCTGCTGGAGATCCTCCAGCCCACGCGCAGCTTGAGCCAGAATCCGCTCTTCCAGGTCCTCTACAATCACCAGCGCCGTCGGGCGTCGGGCGGTCCGCCCGATCGGACCGGACTTCAGATCGAAACCATCGATGCCGAGGTCGATACGGTCAAGTTCGACCTCGCGCTCGACACGGACGAGGGGCCATCGGGCGAGATCCGGGCGATCCTCACCTACGCGACGGCGCTGTTCGAAGGCGCGACGATCGAGCGCTTGGCGGCGCACTGGACCACGATTCTGAAGGCGATGGTTGCCGACGACATGCAATCCATCGCCGATGTGCCGTTGCTCTCCGAAGAGGAGCTGGAGAAGCTGCGCCAATGGAACGATGCGGATGCTGGAACGAAGGATGCACCGTTCACACCGGTGCACCTGACGGTGGCACGGCTGGCGGCCGCAAGGCCCGACGCGACGGCGCTGGTCTTCGGCGATGATGACATCAGCTATTCCGAGCTCAACCGTCGCGCCAACCGCCTCGCGCATCACTTGATCGGCCGGGGTGTCGGGCCCACCGACCTCGTCGGCGTCTCGGCACGACGCTCGCCGCATCTCATCGTGGCGCTGCTCGCGATCTTGAAGACGGGGGCGGCCTATCTGCCGCTCGATCCCGAACATCCGGCCAGGCGACAGATCGGCACCCTGAGCGATGCGGGCGCGAATGTCGTTCTGGTTGACGCGGATGGCTCGGTATTGACGCCGCCGCCCGCCGGCATCGACGTCATCCCACTCGATGCGACCCACCTCGTGCAGGAGAGCGAGAGCGATCCCGAGATCGCGGTGGCGCCAACGAGCCTTGCCTATGTGATCTACACCTCCGGCTCGACCGGTATCCCGAAGGGTGTTGCGGTCGAGCACGGCCCGTTCGCGATGCATTGCGAGGTGACGGCCGGGCTCTACGATATGGACCGGCACTCGCGCGAGCTGCATTTCCTGTCCTTCACCTTTGACGGGGCCCATGAGCGACTTTGGACCGCGCTGACCTGCGGCGCAGCGCTCGTGATGCGCGATGCCGATCTGTGGTCGGCCGAGCAGACCCTCGACGTTCTCCGCCGGCAGCGCGTCACCAACGCCGGATTCCCGCCTACCTATCTGCAACAGCTCGCCGACTTCGCAATGTGGCGCGGCGATCCGCCGCCCGTGGAGCTCTATTCGTTCGGCGGCGAGGCGATGGTCAAGGCGGGCTTCGACAAGGTCAAGCGCGCGCTCAAACCGCGCACATTGATCAACGGCTACGGGCCGACCGAAACCGTGGTGACGCCGCTGGTCTGGAAGGTCGATGCCGACGAAGAGATTGAAGGCAATTACGCGCCGATAGGCCGCCCCGTGGGCCGCCGCTCTGCCTATATCCTGGACAGTGATCTCAACATCGTCCCGGTCGGCGTGACCGGTGAGCTGTTCATCGGCGGCGAGGGACTGGCGCGTGGTTACTGGCGGCGCGCCGAGCTGACGGCTGAACGCTTCGTCCCTGATCCGTTCGGTGCGCCGGGGGCGCGGCTCTATCGCACCGGCGATCTGGCGCGGTGGCGCGCCGACGGGGTGATCGAATATGTCGGCCGCTCCGATCACCAGGTGAAAATCCGCGGCTTCCGGATCGAGCTCGGCGAGATCGAGGCATGGCTGATGCGGCAGGCCGGCGTGCAGTCGGCTGTCGTCGTTGCCCGCGACGCCGGCGTCAGTCGCCAACTGGTCGGATATGTCGCCGGCGACGGACCGTTCGACGAGGCAACCATGCGCGCGGCGCTCTCGGACGAGCTGCCTGATTACATGGTGCCAGCCCGTATCGTGCCGCTGGAGCGGCTGCCGCTCACCGCGCACGGCAAGGTCGATCGCGATGCCCTGCCGGCCCCCGAGATGCCCACCGCAATCGCTGCGCACGTGGCGCCGCGCTCTGCGGCCGAGATGGTGCTCGCTGCGATCTGGGCCGAACTGCTCGGCCAGCCCGTCATCGGTGTCGAGGACAATTTCTTCGAGCTCGGCGGCGATTCCATCATCTCGCTACAACTGGTCGGCCGCGCCCGCCAGGCGGGCTTATTGATCGAACCGCGTGACGTGTTCCGGCATCAGACCTTGCAGGATTTGGCGCGGGTCGCGCGAAGTGAGAGCAGGGCGGGTCATGTCGCCCCGGAAGTCGAGATCGAAGGCCATGAGCATCCGCTGCTGCCGGTTCAGTTGCGGTTCTTCGGCGAAGATGCGGGGGACCGTCATCATTGGAACCAGGCCGTCCTGTTGATGCCGAAGTCGCGGCTCGACTGGAAAGTTGTCGAGTCCTCGGTCGCCGCTCTCGTCGCTCATCATGCGGCTCTGCGTCTGCGCTTTGAGAGGATTGATGGCGGCTGGCGCGCGACCTATGGCTCGTCGCTGGCGGTGTCGGAATTGCTTTGGATTCGACCCGACGTTCGCGATGCAGCCGAGGTCACGGAAGTTGCAGCGTCGGCCCAGGCCAGCCTGTCGCTGGCCGGGCCGCTGCTGCGCGTGGTCGGCATGGATCTCGCGGGCGGCAGCCAGCGGCTTCTGGTGATCGTGCATCATCTCGTCATCGACGGCGTGTCATGGCGCGTGCTCCTCGAAGACTTGGCGACGGCGTACGATCAGTTCGGCCAAGGCGCAGGTTCGGTTGCGCTGGCGAGGAGCGACTCCTATGCATCCTGGGGCGCGCGGTTGCAGGCCTATGCTCGAACGGACGAGCTGGCCGCCGAGCTCGATTATTGGTTCGAGCGCGGAGCGCATGCTGCGGTTCCCTGCGACGATGATCATGACGGGGTCGACCGGGTTGCCGATGGCGAGCAGGTCCTGCTGGCATTTGACGCTGGCTTGACGGCGCGGTTGTTGAAGGAAACTCCGTCCGCCTACCGTACGCAGGTCAACGATCTCCTGCTGGCAGCACTTGCACGAGCGGTGTCGCGCTGGAGCGGAATCGAGGATTTGGTCGTCGAGCTCGAAGGTCATGGCCGCGAGGACGTGTTCGACGGTGCCGACATATCCCGCACCATCGGCTGGTTCACCACGGCCTTTCCGGTGCGGTTGCCGGGCGGTTCGGGAGACGATGCCGCGCTGATCAAAGCCGTCAAGGAGGAACTTCGCGCCGTTCCGAGCCGCGGGCTGGGTTACGGCGTTCTGCGTCATCTCGGCAACGAGACGCAGCGCAGCGCGCTGGCGGCAGGTCCCGAACCGCGCATCGTCTTCAACTATCTCGGCCAGTTCGATTCCAGCATGGGAGAGGCCGCACCGTTCCGCCTCGCGCCCGAGAGCGCGGGACCGATGCGCAGCGATAGCGCGCCGCTGGGCCGCTGGGTGAGCATCAACGGGCAGGTCGGTGAAGGACAATTGCGCCTGTCGTTCAGCTATGGCCGCAGGCGCTATCGGCGGGCAACGATCGAACGTCTGGCGGCGCATTATGCTGCGGCCCTGCGCGAGCTCGTTGACCACTGCACCGGTGGCGGTCGCGGCGTAACGCCATCCGACTTCGCGTTGTCGAACCTGAACCAGGCTGATCTCGACGTACTGGTCGCAACGACCGATTGCCACGAGATCGAGGATATCTATCCGCTCTCGCCGATGCAGCAGGGCATGCTGTTCCATGCCCTGCGTGATGGCGAGAGTGGGAATTACGTCAACCAGATCGGACTGGAGGTCCGCGGCCTCGATGGCGGCAAGCTGCGCGCGGCCTGGCACGAAGTCAGCGCGCGGCACGCCGTGTTGCGAACTGGATTTGCATGGCGTGAACTGTCGGGCGCCGCGCAGCAGGTCGTCTATCGCTCCGCACATCTGGCATTCGAGGAGGAAGACTGGCGCGCGCGGGCGGCAGCCCTGGACGACGAAGAGCTCCGAGCCGCGCTGTCCCGCGTCTCGCAAGCAGAGCGCGCAGAAGCGTTCGATCTGTCGCAGGCGCCGCTGCAGCGAGTGCGGCTGATCCGGCTCGACGAGGCGCGCCACTGGCTGATCTGGACGCACCACCATATCCTGCTCGACGGCTGGAGCGCAGCACGCTTGATGGCCGAGATCTTGCAGCACGAGCGCGGCGAACGCTTGCCGGTCGTCAAAGGCCGCTATCGCGATTACATCGCGTGGCTGCAAGGGCAAGACCGCGATGCATCGACTTCGTTCTGGCGCACGGCGTTGTCGGAATTGGAGGAGCCCAGTTTCCTCGCAGACGCGCTGGGAGGACCCGTAACCGGCGGTGCCTCCGGCCATGGCTCGCTGGACCTGCTGCTGACGGCGGAGTTGACGGCAAGCCTGCAGGCGTTTGCCAGGCGGGAGCGCGTCACGCTCAACACCATGGTGCAGGGCGCCTGGGCGCAGTTGTTGCGTCGTCACACCGGGCAGCGCGCAGTCTGTTTCGGTGCGACGGTCTCGGGCCGTCCGGCCGAGCTCGACGGGTCGGAGGACATGGTCGGCCTGTTCATCAACACGCTGCCCGTCGTCGACCAGGCCAGCCCGCAAACTGAAGTGGGAGCGTGGCTGCGCGACCTCCAGGCGCGCAACATCGATCTGCGCGACCACGGCTGGATGCCGCTCTATGACATTCAGGGCCTTGCCGGCCGCTCCGGGCGTGCGCTGTTCGACAATATTCTCGTGTTCGAGAACTACCCGATCGATCAGGCGCTTCGGGGCGAGAGCGAAAGCGGACGCCGGCTCGGCCGGGCGGAGCAGGTCTCGATTACCAATTATGCGCTCACGGTGGCCGTGTTCGCGAAGTCCGACGGCATCAATCTGGGCTTTCGTTACGACCGCGGTCGCTTCGACGACGACCAGATCAGATATTTGCAGGCCTCGCTGTCGCGGCTGCTGGTCAGGATCGTGGAGAACGTGTCGCGGCCCGTTGGTGCGCTCGACGGTCTCGATGCCGACGAGAAGCAGAGAGTGCTCGGCTGGAGTGGCAGTGCCGAAAGAAGGCGGTCATTTAACGACAGCATCGTCGCGCAGATCGAATCTCGGGCCGCGGCTTCGCCGTCGTCGGCCGCATTGATCTTCGGCGACCAGCAGATCAATTATGGCGAGTTGAATGCGCGTGCCAATCGGCTGGCGTGGCGGTTGCTGCAGCATGGAATTGGTCGCGATCGGCTGATCGGCTTGGCACTCGAGCGCAGCGTCGAGCTGATCGTCGGCGTGCTGGCCGTGCTGAAGGCGGGCGGTGCCTATCTGCCGCTCGATCCCGACTACCCCTCCGATCGGCTGCTGCACATGCTGCGCGACAGCGGAACAGCACTGGTGCTGACGCAAGAGCAGTTGCTTCCGCACCTGGCGCCGGTGATCGGGGAGGCGGGCGCTGAGGCCTGGACCATCGACGGAGAGGCCGGCGCTCGCCTCGTGGAGCTTTCTGACAATCTGGGCACGGAGCTTCATCCGGACAGCCTGGCCTATGTGATGTACACGTCGGGCTCGACCGGCGTGCCCAAGGGAGTGGCCTGTTTGCATCGCGCGCTTGTGGCGCGACTCGGCTGGATGCAAGCGGAGTATTGTCTCGATCCCGGCGAAACCTTGCTGCACAAGACGCCGTTCAGCTTTGATGTCTCGGTCTGGGAGATCTTGTGGCCGCTCGCTACCGGCGCGCGGCTTGCGATCGCGGCTCCAGGTGCGCATCGCGAGCCTCGGCTGCTGGTGGACGCCGTCATCGCTCATGACGTGACGACGCTGCATTTCGTGCCGCAGATGCTCGAGCATTTCGTGACCGAGCCGAGCGTGGCACGCTGCACTTCGCTCAAGCGCCTGTTTGCCGGCGGTGAGGCGCTGTCGCTCGACTTGATGAGGCGCGTCCTCCAGGCATTCCCCGGTGTCCGGTTCGACAACCGCTATGGCCCGACAGAAGCCCTGATCAATGCAACCTATTGGACCTGCCGTGACGAGGGGGCGGCGCGCGTGCCGATCGGGCGGCCTATTCCCGGCGTGACGATTCGTATTCTCGACACCGATCTGAACATGGTTCCGGCGGGCGTGACCGGTGAGCTGTTCATCGGCGGGGCGGGTCTGGCGCGGGGCTATTGGCGGCGCGAGAAGCTGACGGCTGAGCGTTTCATACCCGATCCATTCGGGCATACCGGTGAGCGTCTCTATCGATCGGGAGATCTGGCGCGCTGGCGGCCTGATGGCGCTATCGACTATATCGGGCGCGCGGATCATCAGATCAAGATTCGCGGCTTCCGCGTCGAGCTCGGAGAGATCGAGGCGCGGCTGCTCGAGCAACCCGGCGTTCGCTCTGCCGTCGTGGTGGCGCGCGCTGTCGGCGTGAGCCGCCAACTCGTTGGTTACGTCAGCGGCAGCGGCGAGTTGGCGGAGGCAGGCTTACGGACCGCGCTGTCGGCCGTCTTGCCGGACTACATGGTGCCGTCCAGAATAGCGGTGTTGGAGCGACTGCCTTTGATGCCGAGCGGCAAGGTGGATCGCCATGCCCTGCCGGCGCCCGAGATGGTCCATGGGAGTGCGGAGCATCAGGCGCCACGCACGCCGGCCGAGATTGTCTTCGCGGCGATCTGGGCCGAGCTGCTCGGCCGGCCCGCCGTCGGCCTCACTGACAATTTCTTCGAGCTCGGTGGCGATTCCATCATCTCGCTCCAGATGGTGAGTCGCGCGCGGCGCTCCGGATATCTGATCGAGCCCCGCGACGTGTTTCAGCATCAGACGCTGGAATCGCTGGCGCAGGCGGCGCGGACCGTGCAGCGCACGGAGACGCTCGCCGACCAAGGGCAGATCATCGGCCCGCATCCGCTCTTGCCGATCCAGTCCCGCTTCTTTGCGGAGGACATGCAGAATCGGGATCATTGGAACCAGGCGGTCCTGCTGCAGCCGAGAGATCGAATCGACTGGGACGTGATGCGGCGCGCACTCGGTGCTGTGGTCGATCATCACGACGCGCTGCGCCTGCGCTTCGAGCAGAGGCAGGGGAGCTGGCATGCCGAGCATGGCACCGCTCCGGCCGCGGACCCGCTGCTCTGGGTCCGGCACGGGATCGACCGCAATGCCGTGACGGCGCTGGCATCATCGGCGCAGGCGAGCTTGTCGATCTCCGGCGGGTTGCTGTTGCGCGCGGTCGGAATCGACGTCGCTGATGGCAGTCAGCGGCTTCTGATCGCGATCCACCATCTCGTGGTCGACGGCGTGTCATGGCGAATTCTGCTGGAGGACGTCGCTTCTGCTTACACGCAGCTTGCGCAGGGCGCCGCCACGGTCACGTTACCGCCGAAGAGCCACGCTTACGCGCTGTGGGGTCAGCGCTTGCAGGCTTACGCAACGTCGCCCGAACTGGCGTCCGAACTATCGTACTGGACAAACCGCACCGCGAACGCGGATATTCCCTGCGACGACGATCATCCCGGCGTCGATCGCATGGCGGACGCCGATGAGGTCCAGCTGTCATTCGAAAGCGAGTGGACGCAGCGGCTGCTCACGGACGCTCCGTCGGCCTACCGCACGCAAATCAACGATCTTCTTCTCGCCGGCCTCGCCCGCGCCGTCTGGCAATGGAGCGGGCAGGACGACGTCCTCGTCGAGCTGGAGGGGCACGGCCGCGAACACCTGTCGGGCGATCTCGACCTCTCGCGTACGATCGGCTGGTTCACGACGGCCTTTCCCGTGCGGCTTCGCGACGGCTCGCAAGAGCCTTCGCTATTGATCAAGTCGGTGAAGGAGGAGCTTCGCTGCATTCCCGGCCGCGGGCTGGGCTACGGCGTGTTGCGCTATCTCGGCACCGAAGAGCAACGCATGGCGCTGGCGCATGTCGGAGAGCCGAAGATTGCTTTCAATTATCTCGGACGGATCGACAGCGGTGACGCCGACGCGGCGCTGTTCGCGATGGCGGCGGAGAGCGCTGGCCCGTCGCGCGATGCA
Source organism: Bradyrhizobium sp. NDS-1 (assembly GCF_032918005.1). Classification (NCBI taxonomy): domain Bacteria; kingdom Pseudomonadati; phylum Pseudomonadota; class Alphaproteobacteria; order Hyphomicrobiales; family Nitrobacteraceae; genus Bradyrhizobium; species Bradyrhizobium sp. NDS-1. The sequence continues at coordinate 5,114,910 of NZ_CP136628.1, read as the reverse complement.
TCGAGCGCGCTGCGGCGCTGGCTGAGCGTGAACGGGACGGTGCGCGATGGCCGGCTGCTTCTGTCCTTCAGTTTCGGCCGCAAGCGCTATCGGCGCGAGACCGTCGAGCGATTGGCCGCGTTGTACGAGGATGCACTGCGTGAGCTGGTCGGTCATTGCACCGGCGGCGTGTGCGGCCTGACGCCATCAGACGTGGCATTGTCGGGTCTCGATCAGGCCGAGCTCGACAGGCTTGCGCTCGATTGGCACGAGATCGAGGACATCTATCCATTGTCGCCGATGCAGCAGGGCATGTTGTTCCATGCGATGCACGACGGCGAGAGTGGCCTCTATGTCAATCAGGTGGCGGCGGAAATCCGTGGCCTGGATGCCCAGAGGTTGTGCCGCGCCTGGCAAGCTGCCAGCGATCGCCATGCCGTGCTGCGGACCGGATTTGTCTGGCGTGACCTGTCCGGCGCGCCGCAACAGGTCGTTTATCGACGGGCCGAAGTGCCTTTTGCGGAGGAGGACTGGCGGACTCGGATTGTCGCGTGGGACCAGGCGCAATTGGACGCGGCGCTGGCGGATGTTTCGCGGCGGGACCGGGCCGCCGGGTTCGACCTGTCACAGCCGCCCTTGCAGCGGGTCCGGCTGATCCGGCTCGACGACGACAGGCATTGGCTGATCTGGACGCACCATCACATCCTCCTCGACGGATGGAGCTCGGCGCGGTTGATCGCCGAGGTGATGCAGCACAGCGGCGAGGGGCGACTGCCGGCCTTGCAACATCGTTACTGCGACTATATCGCGTGGCTGAAGGGGCGCGACGGCGACGCGGCGGCGGCATTCTGGCACGATGCAACGGCCGGCCTGGACGAGCCGAGTTTCCTGGCGGACAGCCTGGCCGAGCGAGTGGATGCGGAAACGTCCGGCCATGGAATGCTTGCGCTGGAGCTGGACCCTGCCTTGACCGGGCGGTTGCAGGACTTTGCCGCGCGCGAGCGGATCACGATGAACACGCTGGTGCAGGCGGCATGGGCGCAGCTGCTTCGACAGCATACCGGACAAGGGACGGTCTGCTTCGGTGTCACCGTGTCGGGCAGGCCGCCTGAGCTTGCCGGCGCCGAAGAGATGGTCGGCCTGTTCATCAACACGTTGCCGGTCGTTGACGACGTCAGTCCACAGCAGACCGTCGGAGCATGGCTGCGCGAGCTGCAGGACCGCAATTTGGCCTTGCGCGAGTTCGGCTCGACTCCGCTCTACGAAATCCAGCGCCTCGCGGGGCGTCCCGGACGGCCGCTGTTCGACAGCATCCTGGTGTTCGAGAACTATCCGGTTGACCGCGCGCTGCTCGGAAACAACCGGCAGATCCAGGTCGGCGAAACCCGGATCGTCGAGACCAGTAATTATCCGTTGTTCGCAAGCGTCGGCGTCGATGAGCACCTGCGCCTCGTGTTCAACTATCAGCGCAAGCATTTCGACGAGGCGCAGATCGCGCGGCTACAGCAGGCCTTCGTGCGGCTGATCGAAGCGCTGAGCATCGATGCCGATCGACCGGTCGGCACGATTGCGGCGTGCGATCCCGCGGATGACGTCCTGCTCGCCCGGGCGAATGACACGCGACGATCTGAACAGCGCAAGGGGACTGTCGCGCAGTTCGAGGCGCAGGTGCGGAGGTCGCCGGAAGCGATCGCGCTGGTGTCCGGCGAGACGGAGCTGAGTTACGCGGCACTGAACGCGCGTGCCAACCGGCTGGCGCGGCGATTGCGCGACCGCGGCGTCGGGGCCGACGTCGTGGTCGGGTTGGCGCTCGACCGCGGTGCCGGGATGCTGGTCGCGCTGTTGGCCGTGCTGAAGGCGGGCGGGGCCTATCTGCCGATCGATCCGGATTACCCGCCGGAGCGGCTGGCGCACATGCTGCGCGACAGCGGCGCGGCGCTGGTGCTGACGCAGCAGGACTTGCAAGGTCAGTTCGCCGCCGTGCTGGCGGAGACCGGAGCCGAGGCCTGGCTGCTCGACGGGCAGGACGGCGAGGGCGGCGATGCCGGCAATCTCGATGTCGCCGTTCACGGCGAGAGCCTAGCCTATGTGATCTACACCTCGGGCTCGACCGGCCTGCCCAAGGGCGTGATGGTCCGCCACGACGCCGTGACTAATTTCCTGGCGACCATGGCGGAACAGCCCGGCATGACGGCTGCCGACCGCGTGCTCGGCTTGACCTCACTGTCCTTCGACATCGCAGTCCTCGAGCTGTGGCTGCCGCTGACGATCGGCGCCTGCGTGGTGCTGGCCGATCGTGCGGCGGCGCATGATCCGACCAGGCTCAAGGCGATCGTGGAGCGGCACGGCGTCTCCATGATCCAGGCCACGCCATCGACCTGGCGTATGCTGCTCGATCATGACGGCCCGTCGCTGCCGGCCAGCTGCCGGGTGCTGTGCGGCGGCGAGGCGCTGCCGCCGGATTTGGCGCGGCGGCTGGTGGCGCAGGCCGGCGAGGTCTGGAACCTGTATGGTCCGACCGAGACCACGGTGTGGTCGGCCCGTCACCGGCTCGATGCGGCGGACGATCGTCCGCTGCTCGGCGGGCCGATCGGCAACACCACGCTGCACATTCTCGATCGCGATCTCAACCTTGCGCCGGTCGGCGTTGCCGGCGAGCTCTATATCGGCGGCGCCGGGCTGGCGCGCGGCTATTGGCGGCGCGGCGGGCTGACGGCGGAGCGTTTCATCCCGGATCCGTTCGGGCCACCGGGCGCGCGGCTGTACCGCACCGGCGACGTGGCGCGGTGGCGGTCCGACGGTGTGCTCGACTATGTCGGCCGCGCCGATCACCAGGTGAAGATCCGCGGTTTCCGCATCGAGCTGGGCGAGATCGAGGCGCGGCTCATGGCCCAGCCTGGCGTTCGTGCGGCCGTGGTGGTGGCGCGCGAGGCCGGCGCCGGCCGCCAGCTGCTCGGCTATGTCAGCGGCGAAGCCTTGGATGGCGCGGCGCTCAGGGCGGCGTTGTCGTCAACTCTGCCGGACTACATGGTCCCCGCGCGGGTCGTGGTGCTGGAGCGCCTGCCGCTGACGCCGAACGGCAAGATCGACCGCAAGGCGCTGCCGGCGCCGGATCAGCTCACGGCATCAATCGCGCATGTCGCGCCGCGCACGCCGGAGGAAGTTGCGCTGGCCGCGATCTGGGCCGACCTGCTGCGCCAGCCCGACATCGGCGTCACCGACAATTTCTTCGAGCTCGGCGGGGATTCCATCACCTCGTTGCAGATGGTGAGCCGGGCGTGGCGCGAAGGCGTGCTCATCGAGCCACGCGACGTGTTCCGGCATCAGACCATCGAGGCGCTGGCTGCGTTGGGCCGCGATGTCGGCTCCAGCAAGGACACCTCGGCATCCGAGCGCGGTTCGCTCGCGGGGATGTCCGCCGAGCAGCTTGAGCGCCTCGACCTGGACTGGAACCGCATCGAGGACGTCTATCCGTTGTCGCCGATGCAGCAGGGCATGCTGTTTCACAGCCTGCGTGATGCCGGCAGTGGCGTCTACGTCAATCAGGTCAGCGTCGAGATCAGAGGTCTCGATCCCGAGCGTCTCGGCAAAGCATGGCGCGAGGTGAGCGAGCGCCATCAGATGCTTCGCACCGGCTTTTTGTGGCGGGAGCTCTCCGGCTCTCCGCTCCAGGTCGTCTATCATGATGCCGTCACGCCGTTCGAACAGGAGGACTGGCGCGGGCAGGTCGTCGGTGACGAACGGATCGCGGCCGCCCTTGCCGACGAGCGCGCCGCCGAGTTCGATCTCCAGACACCGCCGCTCCAGCGGGTACGGCTGCTGCGGCTGCAGGACGATCTGTACCGGCTGATCTGGACGTATCATCACATCCTGATGGATGGCTGGAGTTCAGCCAGGCTCGTCGGAGAAATCCTGGAGTGCTATTATGGCGGCAGGCCCGCCGCAAATGCGACGCGCTACCGCGACTACATCGCCTGGCTGCTGGCTCAGGATGCGAAAGCTGCGGAAAGTTTCTGGCGCGAGCAGCTCAGAGGCTTCGACCAGCCGACGCAGCTGGCCGACGCCTTCGGTGCGCGCCGCCATCAGGCCTCCGGTCACGAGCGCTGCTACACGCGTCTCGGAGAGACGGCGACCGCTGAGCTGAAGGCGTTCGCGCGGCGCGAACGGATCACGCTGAACACGATTGTGCAGGGCGTGTGGGCCTTGCTGCTTCAGCGCTATACCGGCCAGAGCACCGTGACGTTCGGTGTGACGGTCGCTGGTCGTCCGGCCAGTCTCGACGGATCGCAGCAGATGCTCGGGCTCTTCATCAACACACTGCCCGCGATCGAAACGCTTCCGCCGGCCAGCTCCATCGGCGACTGGTTGCGCGCGCTGCAGGACCGCAATTCGGCGATCCGGGATTACGAGCACACACCGCTCTATGACATCCAGGGCTGGGCCGGTCGTGCCGGCCAGACCATGTTCGACAGTATCATCGTGTTCGAGAACTATCCGATCGAACGCAGCATGCACCGCGGCGCCGGTGCTCTCCAGTTCAGCGGTCTGAAGAACGTCGATGTGACTAACTATCCCATGGACCTGTCGGTTCTCGTAGAAGACACGCTTCAGGTTGAATATACCTATATGCCGAGCCATTTCACGACAGAGCAGGCGGCGCAGATCAAGACGCAGTTCGAGCATCTGCTGGCTGCGCTGACGCGGGACGCCACGGCATTGCTCGGCAGCATCGATCCCGTCACGGAGCTCGATGTCGCTCCTGCGGATCTTTGCAATCGTCACGCGACGTCGAGCGCACCGCTGCCTATGGTGCACGAAGCGATCAGCAACCACGCGCAGCGTCATCCGGATCGGACAGCGCTGACCATTGGCAGCACGGTGCTCTCTTTCGGAAAACTCGAGCACAAGGCCAACCGTCTGGCTCATTACCTCATCGCCCGGGGTCTCAAGCCCGAGCAGCGCGTCGGCGTCGTGGTCGAGCGAACCGCAGTCACGATGATTGCGCTGCTGGCTGTCCTCAAGGCGGGCGGCGCTTACATTCCACTCGATCCGGAGTTGCCACCCGAGCGGCATGCCTTCGTCATGCGCGATGCCGCGATCGCATTCCTGCTGACGGGACGGCTGGAAACTGAAGACAGCCCGGATGGCATCGAAAGGATCGCGCTGTCCACGTTCGACTTCGACGCGGGACCCGACCATCCGCCGCAACCTGAACTGCATCCGGAAAATCTCGCCTATCTGATCTACACCTCGGGCTCGACGGGCACACCGAAGGGGGTCGCCGTCGCGCACGGGCCGCTGGCGATGCACTGTCACGTCACAGGCGGCCTCTACGAGATCGACGAAAGCTCGTGCGAGCTGCATTTCCTGTCGCTGGCCTTCGATGGCGCTCATGAGCGCTGGCTGACGGTTCTGTCTCACGGCGCGCGGCTGCTGATGCGTGACGCCGAATTGTGGACGCCGGAGCAGACCGTCGAGAACCTGCACGCCCATCGCGTCAGCCATATCGGGTTGCCGCCGGCCTATCTTCAGCAGGTGGCGGAATGCGTCGAGCGAAGCGGCAACCCGCCGCCGGTCAAGCTCTATTCGTTTGGCGGCGAGGCGATGCCGAAGGCGGGGTTCGACAAGGTCAAGCGCTTCCTCCAGCCGCGCATCCTAATCAATGGCTACGGCCCCACGGAAACCGTTGTCACGCCCCTGGTCTGGAAGGTCGACGGTGCGGGCGAGTGCGACACGCCCTATGCGCCGATCGGCGTCCCGGTCGGAGACCGCCGCGCCTACATCCTCGATGGCGGGCTCGACATCGTTCCCGCCGGCGTCGCTGGCGAGCTGTATCTCGGCGGCGTCGGGCTGGCGCGCGGATATCACGGCAAAGCGGGCATGACGGCCGAGCGCTTCGTGCCTGATCCTTTTTCCGCGGTGTCGGGCGCGCGGCTGTACCGCACCGGCGATCTGGCACGTTGGCGCGATGACGGTACAGTGGAATATCTTGGCCGTAGCGACGATCAGGTCAAGGTCAACGGCTTCCGAATCGAGCTCGGGGAGATTCAGACCTCGCTGCTCCGTCACGAAGCGGTCGCGCAGGCGGCGGTCGTGGCTGCGCCGGCGGCGGCCGGAAATCAGCTCGTCGCCTATGTCGCCCCGAAGGTCGCCGGCAACGCAGCGGCTGGCGCGGCCGAGGCGCTGGTCGAGCGCTTGTCCGGTTTCCTGAAGCAGATCCTGCCGGCCTATATGGTGCCGGCGCGGATCATGGTGCTCAAGCAATTGCCCACATTGTCGAGCGGCAAGGTCGATCGGCGTGCATTGCCCGCTCCCGATGCGTCGATGCGGAGCTTCGTCGCCCCGCAAGGCCCGGCAGAGATCGCGATGGCGCGCCTGTGGTCCGACATCTTGGACGTGCCGCAGGTCGGCGCCACCGACAATTTCTTCGAGCTCGGCGGCAATTCGATTCTGTGTCTCAAGGTCGTAGCGCGGCTGCGACAGGACAAGACGTTCGGGATCGAGATCAAGCTGCGTGATCTTCTTCAGAAGCCCACGATCCGTGCGCTGCTCGCGGACGGCGGGGCCGCCGCGTCGGCCGCACCTTCGGCGCTGCTGCCTCTCAACGCCGCAGTTCGCACCGCCAATCCGGTGTTCTGCGTGCATGGCGGCTTCGGCACGGTGTTCGACTATGGTCCATTGGGGCGTCGGCTCGAAGGGCGGCGGCAGGTGATCGGGCTGCAATCGAGGATGCTGGTCGACCCGTCCTGGAGCGACAGTTCGCTCGAGGCGATGGCGGTGGACTATGCAGCCGAGATCAGGCGGAGTCAGCTGCGCGGCCCCTATAGCCTGGTCGGCTGGTCGCTGGGAGGGCTGCTGGCAAGTCTCGTTGCGGCCGAGCTCGAACGTGGCGGTGAGCGTGTCGATCGCCTCGCGTTGGTCGACAGCTTCGTGCCGCGACAGCCGGACGGATCGAGCCGGCAGGAGGCGATCGCCCATTGGGCTGACGATCTCGCCGGATTGCTGTCGGCCGTGCTTCCGAGCGCGGCGGCCTCTCGCATCAACGCACCTGTCGACGCTGCGAAACGCGCTGGCCTGCCGGAGATGCCGGAGAGCATTCGTGATGTGGTCGCGGCCGTCATGGAGCAAGGCATGAGTGTGAGGGCAGACGAGGCGTTGCTTGGTGCGGATGATGTGTCCGCCGCCTTCGCGGTCGGACGGCATCTCAACCGGCTGGCGCAGAACGCGACGCTGCCGCAGAGCCTCGAAGTCGCGCCATTGTGCTGGTGGACGTCGGCCCGTCTGGCGCAACGCGATCGGTTGGAGTTGCAGCTGCCGAAAGCCATCGATCGCGGCGTCGCAGGCGACAATCATTTCACGATCCTGAAGCATGCCGGCCTGCTCGATGAGATCTGCAGCCTGCTCGCGCCGGCGGCAGCGTCTAGGGTCGTGCAGGATACGATTCCGGAACCGGCGGAGTAGGCTTTTGAGTCTCGATCCAGATATCGCAGCATTACTCGATATGGTCCAGGCCGGCACTGAAAGCGGCGTGCGCATTCCGTTTCCGCACCTGACTGCGGTGCAGGCGCGGGCCGATTTCGATGCGTCGTCGCCGCTGCTCGATGTCGATCCGCCGGCGCTGGCGTACGAGCGCACACTATCGCTGCCGACGCGGGATGGCGCAATGATCGAGGCGCGACTCTATGCTAACGAGGCGCCGAGTGGTCGCGATCCGATGCCGGTGCTGCTCTATATGCACGGCGGCGGTTTCGTGGTCGGCAGCCTCGATTCGCATCAACCATTGTGTCGCGGCCTTGCTGAGGACGGTGGTGCGGCCGTGCTTTCGGTCGGCTACAGGCTTGCGCCTGAGCACAAATTTCCGACGGCTTTCGAGGATGTCGTCGATGCGCTGAGCTGGATCGGGCGCGAGGGCCACGCGATGGGGCTCGATGCACGACGTGTTGCGGTCGGCGGCGACAGCGCCGGAGGAACGCTTGCCGCCGCGCTCGCGATCGAGGCGAGGGCGAACAAGGACCTTCCGCAGCCGGTGCTCCAGGTTCTCGCCTATCCAGGCCTCAGCTCGCGGCAGACCTCCGCGTCCTATGAGCGATATGGTTCCGGCCATCTCCTGGAGCGCAGCACTGTCGATTGGTTTTTCCGGCAATATCTGCGCGATGAGTCGGATCGCGACGATTGGCGCTTTGCGCCGCTCGTCGCGAGGGATTTGTCGGGCCTCGCGCCCGCATTGATCGTCCTCGCCGAGTTCGATCCCCTGGTGGATGAAGGGCGCGACTATGCGGCACGGCTAGCGGCGGCGGGCGTCCCCGTCGATTTGCGCGTCTACCCCGGCATGATCCATGAATTCCTGCGCATGGGGAATGTCGTCGCCGATGCCTTGCAGGCGCGAGCGGTGATCGGGCAGGCGCTGGGGAGCGCCTTTCGTGCCGGTGGCGAAAAAGCGGCTTGATATGGAAACGCGGCGCGAACAAGGGTATGTCATGACTGTCATCGCCCCGCTCTCGAACTGAATTCCATGAGCACGTTTGTCCCAGACCACAGGCTGTCCCGCCGCACGCTTCTAGGCGCGGGTGCGGCGATCGGCGCTGCCGCGCTCTCCGGGGCGGGGTCGATGGCACTCGCCCAAACCAGCGGACCGCAATCCGGCCCCCGAATTGCCGCGCTCGGTTGGGCCTGTGCTCAGACGATACTGGCGCTCGGCGTCGTGCCGCTGGTGATCCCGGAGATCGAGCGGTACGGCCGGCTCGTGGTTGAGCCGGCGGTCCCACCCGGCGTCCAGGAGATCGGCCTGCGTTCGGAGCCCAATCTCGAGCTGCTGCAGAGCTTCGCACCTGACATCATCATCATCGACCCCAGCATTGCTGCCGCCGCGCCCCGGCTCAAGCTGATTGCGCCGGTCGAGATGTTCACGATCTTCCGGCCCGGCGGGCATCCTCTCGACACGGCACGCCGTTCGACGATGGAGCTTGCGAAGCGTCTCGGAGTGCAAGGGGCGTGCGAGGCCTATTTCGCGCGCTTCGACGTTGCCATGACCGGCTATCGTGAGCGGCTCCGTGATCGCGGCGGCAAGCCGCTCTATCTCGTCAGCGAGATCGCGCGCAATCGCGCGCTCGTGTTCGGCCCGAACAGCCTCTATCAGGAGGTGCTCGATCAGTTCGGATTGAAGAATGCCTGGACCGGACAGAGCGGCCCATGGGGCTATACCAGTGTGGGGCTCGAAGTACTTGCCGCGGTTCCGGACGCGCGGCTGGTGCTGATGACCTCGCGCGTCGCCGACGTCGAGCCCCTGTTGAAGGCAAGCCCGGTGCTCCGAACATTGCCCTCTCTTCGGTCGCACCGGCTGACGGTCCTGGACAATCAGTTCTTCTATGGCGGCGTGCCGGCGGCCGAGCGTTTCGCGCGTCTTCTTGCCGAACGGCTGCCGCGGGAAAGTCATGAGCAAGGTTGATGCACTGCCGGCCCGGTCCGGCTTCGACATGCATCCGGCGGTGCTGATCGGGCTATTGGTGGCGGCCGCGGCCGTACTCACCTGGCGCAATCTGTCCGGATATCTGCCCGCCAGCGCGTGGTTGCCCGTGCTGTGGCGGCCCGAGATCACCGATCCCCAGCAGATGCTGGTGCACTACACCGTGTTTCCGCGCATTGCGGTGGCACTGCTGGCCGGCGCCGCCCTCGGCCTTGCCGGCACCGTCTGTCAGCAGGTGCTGCGCAATCCGCTTGCGGAGCCGAGCACTCTCGGCGTCCTAAACGGCGCCTATCTCGCGCTGGCCGTGACGACCCTGTGGGCGCCGTCGCTGCTGGTCTTCGGCCGGGAGTGGATTGCTCTGATCGGTGGATTCGCTGCGTTCCTGTGCGTGTTCGGGCTGACCTGGAAACGTGCGCTGTCGCCGGTCATCCTGGTGCTCGCCGGATTGATCGTCAGCTACTATTGCGCCGTGACCACTCAGGCGCTGGTGTTGCTCAACCACGAATATCTGATCGGTCTGTTCATCTGGGGCGCCGGCTTCCTCAATCAGCAAGACTGGAGCAACGTCACGTTCCTGGCGCCGCGGCTGCTGACTTCGATCGTCCTCATCGCGCTCATGGTTCGTCCACTGACCTTGCTCGGTTTTGACGACGAGACCGCGCGCAATCTGGGCCTTGGATTGACGCGAGCGCGGGTCTTCGCGCTTGTTATCGCCATCGCGCTCAGCGCGTCGGTCGTCAGCGTGGTCGGCGTCATGGGGTTTGTCGGCTTGTCCGCCCCGGCCATCGTCATGCTCGCAGGCGCGCGCCGCTTTCGCGACCGGTTGATCTGGGCGCCTCTTTGCGGCGCCCTGCTGCTGTGGCTGACGGATCAGCTCGTGCTGTTGATTCCGCCCAGCTATCGCGAGATGCCGGCCGGCGCGGTGACGGCCCTGATCGGTGCGCCGATGCTGCTCCTGTTGCTGCCGCGGCTGCGCGCGGCCATGCCGATGGGAAACCTCACGCCATCTGCTCCGCCGCGCCTTGATCACCCCTGGCGCGTGATCCTGTTCGCTCTTGCCTTGCTGCTGCTCGCCGTGTGGATCGCACTTGCCCTCGGCGTCGGCGCCGACGGCTGGCATTGGAGCAGCCTAACCGGCTTGCAGGAGTTCTGGCCGTGGCGCTGGCCGCGCGTGGTGTCGGCGCTGGCAGCAGGTGCGACGCTGGCGGTCGCCGGTACGCTGCTGCAGCGGATGACCGGCAACCCGATGGCGGCGCCGGAAGTCATGGGCATCAGCTATGGCGCCGCGATGGGTGTGATCGTTCTGCTCTATCTGTTTCCCGCGCACACACGGCTGGCGCAGATAGGAGCGGCCGGGATCGGAGCTTTCATCGTGCTGGCGCTGGTGCTGCTGTTCAGCCGGCGGTCAGAATTCAGCCCGGAGCGCGTGCTGCTGGCCGGTGTCGCCATGAGTGCGGCGTTCGGCGCTGTGATTGCCATGGCGCTGGCGACCGGCGATCCGCGCATCGGCACGCTGCTGTCGCTGCTGACGGGGTCGCTCTACCAGATCGGTCCGGCCGAGGCGGCGATCCTCGCCGCCGCGGCGCTCGTTCTGCTGATCATGGTCCCGATGCTGTCGCGCTGGCTCGACATCCTGCCGCTGGGACCTGCGACCTCGCGCTCGATCGGCATCTCGCTGGCGCGGAGCCGCATCATCATCATGCTGCTGACAGCGCTGCTGACGGCAACGGCGACGCTGATGGTGGGACTTCTGAGCCTGGTCGGCTTCATCGCGCCGCACATGGCGCGAATGATGGGAACGCAGCGCGCGCTGGATCAGGCAGCGCTGGCCGCGTTGATCGGGGCGATCCTCATGGTCATTGCGGATTGGGCCGGGCGCATGGTGATCTTTCCGTTCCAGATGCCGGCCGGCATCTTCGCCATGATGCTTGCCGGGCCCTATCTCATCTGGCTGTTACGGCCGCAGCGTAGCTGACGGCGCTCATCGGGCGAAGCTGATGAGATGACCGTGATCGGGCGACGGCATCACGCCCATTGGGATGCCGTAGATGTTTTCGAGTTCGGCCGGGGTCATGATCTTGTCCGGAGTGCCGCGCGCGATCAGTTTTCCGGAATGCAGCGCGATGATCTCGTCGCAGAAGCGGGCAGCCATATTGACGTCGTGGAGCACGACGACGACGCCGAGATTGCGCTCGCGCGCGAGCTGCTTGACCAGCGACAGCACCTCGATCTGATGGGCGATGTCGAGTGCCGAAGTGGGCTCGTCGAGCAGCAGGCATTCAGCATCCTGTGCGACCAGCATGGCGATCCAGACCCGCTGGCGCTCGCCACCGGACAATGTGTCGACCAAGCGGTCTGCGAACGGCTCGATATGGGTCAGCGCCATGGCGCTTTCGACCTTCTTGCGATCGATGTCGCCGAACCGGCCGAGCGCGCCGTGCCAGGGATAGCGGCCGAGTGCGACCAGCTCCTTCACCAGCATGCCGGCCGCCGGCGGCGTCTGCTGCGGCAAATAGGCAACCTTGCGGGCATAGTCCCGATCGCTCCACGTGCGCAGCGCGCGGCTCTCGAAACGGATCGTTCCCGACGAAGATGGCTGCTGGCGCGCCAACAATTTCAGCAGAGTCGACTTGCCAGAGCCGTTATGCCCAATCAAGCCGACAACGCTGCGCGTGGGAAGCGACAAGGTGAGCGGTTCTAGCAGCGCGCGCCCGGCCACCGCGAAGGCGACCTGATCGAGCTCGAACAAGGAGGCGGGCGCATCTGGCGAGGTCTGCGGCATGTCGGTCGGCAAAGCGGGCGTTCTTTCGCCCGTCTGCGCCTGTTGGAACGTCATGGCTGGCGCAGGCTCCAATAGGCGACGGCCAGATGCTGATCGCGCGCGAGCTTTCGATCGTCGCGCAAATGATCTCGCAAGGCCTTCAGCGCCTGCGCCTCACACGCGACCCAGGCGAAGACCTCCCGATGGTCCGGCCATCGCACTGCCTTGACCGCGTCGACCAGGATCTGCGTCGTCCCGGCCGGACGGCCGTCGCGATGCAGCCAGCGGACCGCCACGCCCTCCGGCACGACCAGCGGAACCTCCTCGCGCCGATCGGCGACTTCGATGAAGACTTCACCCGTTGCCGTCGCCGGCAGCGTCTCCAGAATTCGCGCGATGGCGGGCAGGGCGGTTTCGTCGCCCGCCAGCAGCACCCAGCGCGCCGGGCGAATGCCTCGGCCCAACGGGCCGGCCATGCCGCAAATGGCGCCGGCCTTTGCGTTGCCGGCGAACGCCGAACCCGGTCCAGCGTGGTCATGGACCACGAAATCGATATCGATCTCGCGGCTCTCCAGGTCGATGCGGCGGATCGTGTAATAGCGGGTGATGGGCCTGCGGTCAGGCTCCGGCCACAGGATGCGTCCGTCCGGGGCGGGCCACGGCCATTCGGGCTTGGCGAGGCCTTCGGGCGGAAAGTACAGCCGCACGTGCAACTCGCCGTCGTTCACAAAACGGGCGATGTCGTCGCCCGTGAAGGTCAGCCGGCGCATGTGCGGCGTCAAGGCGATCGCTGACTTCAGCTGCACCTCGCGGAAATTGGCCAGGGTGCCGCCGTTGGCTTCATGACCGGACCAAACGATGGTCGGAGCAATGTCGCCCGCGAACTCGATCACATGCGAGGCGACGACCGAGCGCAACATTTCCAGATTGCCCTTGTCGTCGGCCTCGACGCGGATCTTGAGCGCTTCGGCCTCGACCGCGAGGGAACTGGTGCCGAAAGGCAGTTTCGCCACCATGAGACCGTCCCGGTCCTCGAAGGTGATGTCGTGCTCGGCGAGATGATCGACCATCCGCGCGGCAAGGCCGGCGGCATCGGGAAGCGCGATACGGGTTTCGGAGATAAGCAAGTCCAAAGTTAGTCTCCGCCGGGCCTGTCCAATGCCGGCTTACAAGCCCTTCGATGTCCGGATGTCGCGGCCTGGCATGGCGCTGGATCGATATCCTATTCGCTCGCCGGCTGCGATGCAAAAGCGGTACTACCGCCATCATATTAAAGGCATTGCCGATCCCAAATTAGAATCCATCGAAAGAACAGAGAAAATAAGCGCTGGAGTTGCGGCGCCGCCGTCATGTATTCGCATCACATCGGCACGGCTTGTCGTGATTGCGACTGCATATGTAGGTTCGCTTCAGGTCCCTCCAGCGCGGCTCTCGTCATGAATTCACGAAACGGCTTGACGGCGCAGATCCTGCACCTCCTGCGGCCCTATTGGGTGCTCGTGCTTGGCGGTGTCGTTCTGGGTATAATTGGCGGCGCCAGCGTCGCGGCGTTGCTCGCGGTCGTCAATCAAGGGCTCTATGCCACGCAGGCCGACGTCGTCACGCTGCTTTTCGCATTCGCCGGCCTGTGCCTCCTGATCCTGATCGGTTCCATCGGTGCCGATATCAGCGCCAATTACGTCGGACAGCGGATCATCGCCGAGCTTCGCAAGTCGCTGGCCGCCAGGATCCTGGCGGCGCCGATCGATCAGCTCGAAATCTACCGCACGCACCGCCTGATTCCGGTTCTCACGCAGGACGTGGATACGATCAGCGATTTCGCGTTCTTCTTCTCGTCCTTCTTCGTGTCGCTCGTGATCGCACTCGGCTGCATGGTTTACCTGGCGGTGCTGTCGTGGCCGCTGTTCCTGATCACGGGAGTCGTCATCGTCCTGGGATCGCTGGCGCATGGCTATGCAAGAACCCGTGGCGTCCATGGCTTCAACGTCGCGCGCGATTCGGAGGATCAGCTGCACAAGCAGTACCGGGCGATCGCCGAAGGCGCCAAGGAGCTGCGTCTCAATCGGGTCCGGCGCCTGCGCGTCTATGTCGAGCAACTCCAGCAGACCGTCGATCGGATCAGCTCGGTGCAGATCAAGTCGATCAATCTGTTCGTGACGGCCCGGGCGTTCGGGACGATGCTGTTTTTTGTCGTAATCGGCGTAGCGCTGACCTTGCGTCCTTTTCTGTGGCCGGACAGTCCCGCCGCGGTGTCCAGCGGTTTCGTGCTGGTGCTGCTCTATATGCGCGGACCCATCGATCAGGTCATCGGTATCCTGCCTGCGCTTGGCCGCGCCCAGGTGGCGATGCGACGCATTGTGGAGCTTGCCGAGCAGTTCTCGACGCCCGAGCACGATTTGCTGGTCACGTCGCCTGCTGCACCGGGCAAGACGACGATCGAATCCATCGAGCTCCGCGGCGTGACCTATGCCTTTCGCGCCGTGGCGGGCAGTGAGCCCTTTGTCCTCGGGCCGGTCGATCTGCGCATCCGGCAGGGGGACATCGTCTTCATCGTGGGACAGAACGGCAGTGGAAAGACGACCCTCATCAAGCTGTTGCTGGGTCTATATGCTCCGCACGGCGGCACCCTGCTACGCGACGGCGCGCCGGTGCTGACGGAGACGCGTGACGATTACCGCCAGCTCTTCACGACCATCTTTTCCGACTACTATCTGTTCGAGGATCTCATCCGTGGAGAAGGCGTGGTTCCGGATGTCGCGGAACGTTATCTTCAGCGGTTGGAGGTCGCGCACAAGGTCTCCGTCGAGAACGGTGTGTTTACGACGACGGATCTGTCGACCGGACAGCGCAAGCGATTGGCCCTGATGAATGCATGGCTCGAGGAACGACCCGTTCTCGTGTTT
The DNA here is from genome assembly GCF_032918005.1 of Bradyrhizobium sp. NDS-1. Classification (NCBI taxonomy): domain Bacteria; kingdom Pseudomonadati; phylum Pseudomonadota; class Alphaproteobacteria; order Hyphomicrobiales; family Nitrobacteraceae; genus Bradyrhizobium; species Bradyrhizobium sp. NDS-1. The sequence continues at coordinate 5,099,804 of NZ_CP136628.1, read as the reverse complement.
GACGAGTGGGCCGCCGATCAGGATCCGGCGTTCCGGCACATCTTCTACACGGAGCTGCTACCCGACCTGAAGCGTCTCGGAAAGACCATCATCGTGATTTCGCATGACGATCGCTATTTCGGGATTGCTGATCATCTCGTGCGGCTGCGCGAGGGCAAGATCGTCGCAAGTGAGGCGAAGGCGGATAACGTCGCGAGAGCCTCCGCAGTTCCAACCGATGCACCTCTTTAGACATATTGTGGCAAGGCGCGGGCGCTTCTCTCGCATGCGGGCGACGACATCGATCGCTTTGCGACAGGTTGTCAGATTTGTAGAGAATCTAATCTACGTGTGCGCCCATTTCTTGTCAGCCTGTACGCGAGTGATCTACACCACGCGTCAGCGATGATTGAAATGCGAGGGCCGGATGAACAAGGCTTCGGATTCCGGGACCGGACCTCGTGCGTTCCCGGTTGGCCCATATTCCGCTCTGACCGTTTTGCAGGATGGCGATCGGCTTCGCGTCGTTGCCGACGACGTGACGGCGTTGGAGCTGCGCCTTCGAGAGCGCGTCGATCACCTCGAGGTCCTCAACGCCTCTGACGACCGCGAGCTCGCGGTACGGGCCGTTTCGGCGTCGGCCGAAGCGCTGTTCGCCTGGCGGCGGGGTGTTGATCGGCTCGTTTTAGATATCGGTGATGGAGCATCGCTTGCGCGGGAACTGACGGATGGCGGTCTGGCCATCAGGTCCGAGGATCAATTGCTGCTGCTTCCCGAACTGATCATGCAGCGTCGGGACAATTGGCTGGTGAATCCTGGACGACCGTCATGGCCGCAACTGCATGTCATGACGGACGGTCGGCGGCATCCGCGGCGCGCTCCCAAGCCGACGGGTAAAGTATACGGCCGCTACATCCCCTGGCTGTCGCAAGTCATCTCCTTTCGCGTGGCCGATCTTGAGAACGATCTTCATCTGCTGCATCGCTGGATGAATGATCCCCGCGTCGACGCGTTCTGGAACGAGGCGGGCGACCTCGACAAGCATCGTCGATATCTGGCCGGCCTCCTGGCCGATCCGCACATGCTGCCCCTGATCGGCTGCTTCGGTGACGAGCCCTTTGGCTATTTCGAGCTCTATTGGGCCAAGGAAAATCGCATCGCACCGTTCTACGACGCCGGGGACTATGACCGGGGATGGCACGTGGTCGTGGGAGAGGACGCTTTTCGTGGTCGTCGTTACATCAGCGCGTGGCTGCCCTCGCTGATGCACTACATGTTCCTCGACGATTGCCGGACGCAGCGGATCGTGGGGGAGCCGGCCGCGGCGCATTCCCAGCAGCTTCGCAATCTCGAGCTCTCGGGGTTTGCAAAGATCAAGAACTTCGACTTTCCCCACAAGCGTGCGACCCTGGTGATGCTGTTGCGCGAACGCTTCTTCGGCGATCGGCTCTGGCTTCCGGCAGACGCCGGCCCGGTGGTCTCGTCCTAGAGCGCGAGCGGAGCGCAGCTTCATGTCCCATCATCTTGCGATCGAGCACGACGTCATCGGCCTCGGATTCGGCCCCTCCAACCTCGCACTCGCCATCGCGTTGGACGAATGCGCGAAGCGATCGCGGCTGAACTGCGCGCCGCTGTTCGTGGAAAAGCAGCCGCACTTCACCTGGCACGGCGGCATGCTGCTTCCGGGCAGCGACATGCAGATATCGTTTCTCAAGGATCTGGTCTCCTTGCGCGATCCGACCAGTCCTTTCACCTTCGTGAATTACCTGCACAAGCGCGGCCGCTTGCTGGATTTCATTAATTGCCGGACGTTCTATCCGAGCCGGGTCGAGTTCAACGATTACCTCCAATGGGTCGCAGGCCATTTCAAGTCGCAGGCCGCCTACGGCGAAACGATCGTTGCCGTCGAGCCGGTGACGGCCGGGCAAATGGTGACGTCATTGCGCGTGCATTCACGCTCACTGGCGGGCGGAGAGACCGTGCGCCTCGCACGAAACCTCGTGGTCGCGGTGGGAGGCCAGCCCTATATCCCGCAGGTGTTTGCCAAGGCCGCCGACGACCGCAGGCTGCTGCATTCCAGCCGCTATCTCGACTTGATCGAGCGGGTCGTCCCGCGCAGCGGGGCCGCGCGTGTGGCCATCGTCGGCGGCGGACAGAGCGCGACCGAGGTGACGGTCGATCTCCATGGCCGATGTCCCGAAGCGAACATCGATCTGATCTTCCGCGGCCATGCTCTCAAGCCGTCCGACAGCAGTCCGTTCGTCAACGAGATCTTCAATCCGGGCTTTACCGACTTCGTCTACACGCAGCCAGCCGAGCGGCGAGACGCAATCGTCCGCAACTTTCGGAACACGAACTATGCCGTGGTCGATTCCGACCTGCTGGACCAGCTCTATCGGTTGCTCTACCAGCAGCGCGTCGGCGGTGACGAAAGGATCGTGTTGCGCCCCCGCAGCGAGATTACGAATGTGGATGCGGGACCGGATGGCATTGAGATCGGCGTGGTCGACAAGTTTCGCGGCGAAAGTCGTCGTTCAAGCTATGACGCCATCATCCTGGCGACGGGATACGACAGGGAAACGCCGCATGGGTTTCTCGAGCCGCTCCGCCGCTACATCCGCGATGCAGCACTCGATCGCAACTACAGGCTCGTGACTAGCCCGGCGTTCAGGCCGCAGATCCACCTCCAGGGCTATTCGGAATCCTCCCACGGCCTGAGCGATACGCTGCTCTCGGTGATTGCCGTGCGGTCGCAAGAGATCGCGGAGTCGTTGCTGTCGACCATAGCGCGCCGGGAGCTCATCGCTTAGCCCGGCGCGCTCGGCCAAGCGCGTCGGTTCCGCTTGCGAGCAGCACGACGCGACCTGAAGCATCCGTGGTCTAGAACTTGTCTAATCAGTATCAACCGGGGCGTGTACAGCCGGGACAGAGTCCGACGGCTCTGCTAGAGGTGTTCTTAGAACGATCTTTGGAATGGATACAGGTCCGCGTGGAACTGACCGTGAGGAAAGCCTTCGAGCAAAGCCACAGCCATTTGCCGGAGCGAATTGCAGTCATATTGGTTCACAGCCCGCTCGCGGCGCTGATCGGCCGAGAGCCGCTCACGCGCATGAACTATCTCCTCGAGATTGCGTCGCTCCATACCAAGGCCGAGCTTCTTGCACAGCCGGGCCTGGGACGGCCCGGCGTACGCCGGATCGAGAGGTGGATGGATTTTCATGGACGTCGCGTGCGCGACGTCAGCGAGAGTCTCGATAGTGTGATCTGCAATTTTACGTTCCGGCGCTCTTCCGCCCGAAAAAGCGGTCGCCGCTGCCTTTCTCTGCCGGCAATCGTCTCGATTTCGGAAGAGCGCTTGCGCAAAACGGCTCGGTAAGATCGTTGTTTGGGCGCGAATGTCACCGCTAGTTGCAGCAGAGCCGCTTCCCGCGGCGCTTAAAGGGTGTGTCAGAGCTTGGCTCTGATCCAGCCAAGTACGATCTGGTAGCACCACGCGAGGTCTGGACGATCCATTGCGGTCAAGGTTGCGCTCCATCTCGTGCGCCCATTCTTTGTCGTCCTTGCGCCGGCAGAAAGTCTCGGAGATGGCGTCCTCGGCCTATATGGTTCCTACAAATCGGACGCCTCCGGCCGCGTGCTCTACCACTATTCCACGCCGGTCGACTGGCGCGCATGGACGTCACGACGAGCTTGAATTGCCAAAGGAGCGAGATTGTCATTTGCGTTGAGGCATGCCCGTCGGAATGATTGTCTGAACGATCGAAGAATCCAACGCTTCGTAATCGCTCAGTCCAATCGTTGCGTACAGCTCCGCGCGCGTCTGCATCCGATCGATGACCTTGTGCGTACCGCCATCCCGCGAGATCGCTGCGTAAAGCTCGGCTTGTGCCTTGTTGGCCATCCGCAAGGAAGAGACCGGCCAGATCACCATGGCATAGCCCATTGCCTCGAACTCTGCGGCCGTGAAGAACGGCGTCTTACCGAACTCCGTCATGTTGGCGAGCAGCGGCACGCCCGGCATGCGCTCGGCAAAAGCGCGAAACATCTCGGCGGTGTTGAGCGCCTCCGGAAAGATCGCATCGGCGCCCGCTTCCATGTAGAGCTTTGCGCGGGCGACCGCGCCGTCGAGGCCCTCGCTTGCTGCGGCATCGGTCCTGGCGATGATCACGAGGTCGCGCCGCGCTTTCGCTGCCGCCGCGACCTTGGCCGACATGTCGTGCGGGTCGGCAATCTTCTTGTCGTTCAGATGGCCGCACTTCTTGGGCAGGATCTGGTCCTCCAGATGAAGAGCGGCCGCGCCTGCGTCCTCGAAGACGCGGGTGGCATGCATCACGTTCAGTGTCTCGCCGTAGCCGGTGTCGGCATCGACGAGCAGCGGAAGTCCCGACGCGCGGGTGATCTGGCGAACGAAGAAAGCGACTTCGTCCACGGTGATGATGCCGAGATCGGGTAAGCCCATCGATGCGGTCATGGCCGCGCCCGACAGATAGAGCGCCTCGAAGCCCGCCGCCTTGGCCTGCAGCGCCGCCATGCCGTTGTGAGCGCCCGGCAGTTGCAGAATGCCGGGCTGCTTCAACAGCGCCCGAAAACGCTGGGCGGCGGATTCGCGGGGAAGTTCGGCGGCAACCAGATAAGTCATCGTTCAGGGCTCCGGATCAGATCATGCGCTGCGCCGCGCCTGCGCGGTCGCCTTGGCGGTTCGATAGAACACGTTGCCCTCGAACAGTCGCCGCGCGGTGCGATAGACCGCGCCATGAATGGCGCGGGCCTTCGCGGGGTCGTCGGCATGTTCGACCGCTGCATCGACCACTGTCGTGCCGGAGGGATGGGCGATGGTGATCGGGCCATCGCCGGCGCGGGCCAACCGGTTTGCCAACGTGCCCTTGATGCGGACCGCGATCGCAAGGCAGGTAGCACCGGTGATCGGCACTGCGCGATGCGGCTGGCCGATCGAGATCATCCGGATACCGAGCGACATCTCCGAAGGCTGCAGGTGTCGTCCCGACAAGGTCGTCATCTGCCTGGGCGACACGATCATCGCAACCTTGGGCACGCTCGGGATCTTTGCGGCGGCCGCGACATCGGGCGCGAGGCCCATCGCCACCGAGGCTGCGCATCGTATTGCTTCCATCGTCGCGAGGAAGACCGGATCGCTCTCGAGCGTATCAGGCATTTCGTCGCCTGCCTTGCCGACCGAATTTGCCGCGACGAAGACGCATGGGTTGGCGGCGTCGACCAGCGAGGCCTCGATCGTGCCGAGACCAGCGATCTCGAATTGATCGCAGGCGCGTCCAGTCGGGAGCAGGCGTCCAGTCCTTGTTCCGCCGGGATCGACGAATTCGAGCCGGACCGGTGCTCCCTGTCCGCCGACGCCGTCGATCGTCATGTCGCCGTCGATCTCGACCTCACCGTCAGTCATGGGGAAGCGCGCGACGATGATCTTGCCGGTGTTGGTGTTGTGAACGCGCACGACCGCTTCGCCGTTCGCGGGCGCGCTCACCAGGCCTTCGCTGACAGCAAACGGGCCCATCGCCGAAGACATGTTGCCGCAATTGGCGCTGTAATCGACCGTGGCACGCTTCACCTCGATCTGCGCGAACGTATAATCGATGTCGGCATCGGGGCGCGTCGGCGCGCCGACCACGCAGACCTTCGACAGCGACGACAGCCCGCCGCCCATGCCGTCCAATTGGCGGCCGTTGGGGTCGGGCGAGCCCATAACTGCCAGGAAGATCGGATCCCAAAGCGCGGGATCTGCTGGCAGGTCCTGTCTGTTGAACACGACGGCCTTCGAGGTGCCGCCGCGCATGAAAGTCGCCTTGAGCTTGTTCTGGGGCATCGAGCGATCCATTGCATACCATTGTATACTCTGGATACCACTGTATACATTCATGGTCCGGCCTGCTACCCTTATTCTATGCAGTGGACGCTAATGGCCTCGTTCCAGACAGGCATCGCGACGCCGAATATCCTGCGTCGGTCATATGCTCCGTGCGTCGGAAGGATCAGGCGCAGATCAATGATAGACGGCCTGCGCCTCACGCTCGCATGGGGCGGCTGCTGCCGAATGAGATCGGGAAGACTTCATGAACGACGACATGGTGTTGCCGGACCGCGCGAAGTTCGCATCTGCTGCCGATTACGCTTACGCAGCGCTGCGGCGTGAGATCGTCGAGGGGCGCTTTGCCCCCGGGCGGCGCATGCGCGAAGTCGAATTGGCGGAACACCTCGGCATCAGCCGAACGCCGACGCGGCAGGCGTTGACGCGTCTCGAGCTCGAAGGCCTGCTCGATCTTCGCCCGCGAACCGGGCTGGTCGTGTCTGTGCTCGACATGGATGCGGTCGAAGAACTCTATGAGATGCGCGCGGCGCTCGAAGGCACCGCGGCGGCGATGGCCGCCAAGCATGCAAGTCCAAAAGACCTTGCCGCACTTGCCCGGCTCATCGCCGAAGGTGACAAGCTTGATCGCGATCCGCTGAAGCTCTATCGGCACAACAGGGAACTCCACGACGCCATTCAGGTCGCGGCGCACAACCGCTATCTCGAGAAGAGCTTGTCGGCCCTTCAGGATGCGATCGCGCTCCTCGGGCCGACAACCTTGGCTGACAAGGGCCGCTTCGCTGTCGCCCAGGCCGAGCACGCCGCCATCGTGCAGGCGATTTCGCAGAGAGACGACGAGAGGGCCAACGAACTCGCGCGCACGCATGTTCTCAATGCGCTCGAGACCCGTCGTGCAATCCTGGCGAAGGAACGCGAGTTGGAAGCGCGCCGCGAGCACGACGGCGCCTGAACTAACCCGCGCGCTGCTAAGCCTGTTGCGTTCAGCACCGCCTCGATCGGCCATCTGCTCCCATAAATTTCAGTAACCGACTGTTTTCATGAGGCTTTCCTCGGAAAACGGCGTCGGCCAGAATTATCTTGCATTCCAATGTATACAGAAGTATTCACAAGCATACAGAGCACAGAAGACGCAGGCGGGAAGGAACGGAAATGCACGAAGAGTTCGATGTGATCGTCGTTGGCGCTGGAAACGCTGCCTTGGCTGCGGCGGTCTCGGCGAAGGAAAACGGCGCGGATCGTGTCGTCGTTCTCGAAAAGGCTCCCCGCGAAATGCGAGGCGGAAACACCCATTGGAGCGGCGGTGTGCTGCGCTTTGCCTATGACGAACCGCGCGAGATCGGTGCTCTGCTGCCGGGGATCGAGGACGAGTTCGAGAATTTCTACGAAGGCATCTCGCCCTACACGCAGGAAGACTTTCACGGCGATCTCATGCGCGTCACCAATGGGCGGACGGACCCCATCCTGTCGCGTCTTCTCGTGTCGAACTCGCAGGCGACCGTTCGCTGGATGAAGGACACCGGCGCCATCAAGATGGAGCCGGCGATCAGCCTGTCCGCCGTCAAGAAGGACAACGTCATGGTCTGGGCGCGCGGCCTCGTCGTGCGCGCCGCGCATGAGGGCGTCGGTCTTTCGCGCAGCTGGTTCTCGACCTGCGAGCGCATGGGCATCGAGGTGCGATACGGCAATGCCGTCTCGGAGCTGCTCGTCGACGACAATGGCTGCGTCGTCGGCGTCAAGACCAAGGACGAGGAGGGCATTCGCTCGCTCGGCGCCAAAGCCGTGGTGCTCGGCTGCGGCGGCTTTGAGGCGAATGTCCAGATGCGCACGCAGCATATCGGCCCGCTGGTCGGCGCCGCGAAAGTCCGCGGCACGCCGCACAATCAGGGCGACGGCTTGCGAATGGCGCTGGCCATCGGCGCCATGCCGTGGGGACAATGGAGCGGATGCCACGCCACACCGATCAGCGCGGACTGGGGCGACTTCGCGCCGCGTGAAATGACCGACCGCAGCAACCGTCTGTCCTACGTCTATTCGGTGATGATCAACCGCAAGGGCAAGCGCTTCGTCGATGAGGGCGAAGACGGCGCGCTCTTCACCTACGCCAAGTTTGGCCGAGCAATCCTGGCCGAGCCGGGCGCCAAGGCCTATCAGCTCTTCGACAGCAAGGTCGTCCACCTGCTCGAGCCGCGCTATGCGACCAGCGACCCGATTAAGGCCAATTCGCTGGAGGAGCTGATCGCGCAGCTCGATATCGACGACAAGGCGCAGGCCCTCAAGACGGTCCTCAACTATAACGACCACGCGCGATCGGCGGACGAGGGCTTCGATCCCACCAAGAAGGACGGCCTCTCGACCAAGGGGCTCGATCTCGAAAAGACCAACTGGGCGCTCCGTCTGGACAAGCCCCCTTACTATGCCTACAGCGCGACTGGCGGCATCACCTTCACGTTCGGCGGTCTGAAGATCAACGAGAATGCCGAGGTGATCGGCACCGACTGGCGCCCCATCAAGGGTCTGTACTGCTGTGGCGAGCTGGTCGGCGGCCTGTTCTACGACAATTATCCCGCAGGTACCGGCCTCGTCTCGGGTGCGACCTTCGGCAGGATCGCGGGGCGCAACGCCGCGGGCGTGCAGAGCGTGACGCAGGCCAAAGCGGTGGCATCGCGATGAGCGCCAGCACCACGATGATGGGCCTGGCGGAGCGGATCCGCGCCTACGATCCGCTGCAACGAGATGCGATGGCTGTGGCGCGCGCGCGGGCAGCCATCATCACGGCGTTCGGCCGGACGCTGTCCGGCGCGCCGAGCGCAATCACCACGGCATTGCTGGCGACGTCAGGTGTCGCCACGGTTGGCGGCTCGTCGCTTGTGTTCGGTACCGAACGGCGCACGAGCGCCATCGAGGCAGCTTTGGTCAACGCCACGGCGACCGTGGCCGGGTCCAAGGAATCACTCGATGCCGCGAGCGGAGCCTTTATCGTTTCGGTGTTCGGCCTCTGCGAGGAGCGCGGAAAGACGGGGCAGGAGTTCGTTGATGCGTTGATTGCGGGGGCCGAGATCGCGCGGTCTCTGCCGTCGGCTGGCCGGCTCGGAGCTGCCTTGCTGGGCAGCGTCGCCGCCGCGGCACGGTTGCTCGGGCTGAGCGCCGCGAAGATTGCAGCCGCGCTGCTGATGGCGGGCGTGGCAAAGGCCGGCGCGGACGGGCAGGGCGGAGCTGAAGCGCTCATGGTCGGTCAAGGCCTGAGAAACGCCTTGCTCGCGGCACTGCTGGCCGAAGCGATGGACGAGACATCCTGCAAGCAAATGATCGAAGGCGACCAGCGCGCCGCTGGCAAGGCCGTTCCGGGAGCGGAAGCGCTCGATCTTCTGGCGCTCCAATCGCCGCCGGGGACCGATCTCTGGGATCGGTTCGATCAACACGTCGGCGCCATCCTGCCGCGTGATGACGTCGCACCGCTGTTCGAGCGGCTCGAGACGATCGAGAAGGTGAAGGACCTCGCGACGGTCTCGCGCCTGTTGCAGGGGCGCGGCATGCGAGCGGCGCCAAAGAAGGTCGTCTTCGCGCCCCGCGGAACGCATGAGCCGGAGGAGACCAATTGGGTCCCTTGACCCCGCGAACGAGGGCGATGGCGTGAAACCGCCATCGCAAACGACTGGCATTGCCTGACAAGAAAAAGCCGAGCCTGAAAACAAACGAGCAAGGCAGACAAGAGCAACATCTGGGGAGAGATTGGAATGAAGCGTTTTGAGTTGATTGCCGTGCTGGCCGCGTCGGTCGTCTGTTCCGCTGCGTATGCCGAAGACAGTGTCACGATTGGCGTGCACGCCAGCTTTTCCGGTGCTGGCGCCGCGTTCGCGGAAGGCATGCTCGCCGCCACCGATTTTGCCGCTGAGGACGTCAACAAGGACGGCGGCCTCGAGGTCGGTGGCAAGCGCTACAAGATCCTGTTCAAGCAATATGACGACCGCTACCGCGCCGCGGACGCGGTCACCGCGATGGATCGCCTCATGATCCAGGACGGAATCCGCTTCGTGGTCGGCCCGATGGGCTCGGCGGCAGCGGTGGCGACCAAGGACCAGACCACCTCCGGAAAAGTCATTACCATGACTCTGGCTTTCACGCCGCGAGCGCTCGGCGCCGACGCCCCGTTCGCCTACCGTCCCGTGATCACGACCGGCGAGTTCTCCGACCCGCAGGTGGCGTGGCTGATGAAGAGCACGTCGGCCAAGCAGGTCGTGTCGCTGCTCCCGAACGACGAGACCGGGCAGCAGATCGGCGTGGCGAATTTCAACTCCTACGCTAAGGCCGGCACCAAGTTGCAGGTCGAATATTTCGAGCGTGAGCGCGTCGACTTCGTGCCCATTCTCACGCGCATCCTGATGAAGGCGGACGGCCTCGAGCTTGGCGGCAATTCTCCGACCACCGCCGGGCTGATCCTCAAGCAGGCCCGCGAGCTCGGTTACCGCGGCCCGGTCTTCGTCACCGGCGGCGACGTCTCGGCGGAGATGCTGAAGGTCGCTGGCAAGGACGCGGCCGAAGGCACCTACGTCCATCTGCCGATCGACACCGGCCTGCCGGACACCGCGGCCTACGTTGCCCGCTTCAAGGCCAAGTACGGGCAGAACATGAACGGCTTCAGCCCGTTCTTCTATGCCGGCCTGCAGATGCTGTTCACGGCCATGAAGAAGGCCGGGACCGTCGACGACGCGACCAAGATTGCCAAGACCCTCGATGGGCTGGTGGATGTCCCGACCGCGATGGGGAAGGCGGGTTGGACCGGCGAACCGAAATACGGGATCAAGCACCAGATCGATCTCCCGTTCTATGTCGGGCAGATCAAGGATGGCGTGGTAACGAAAGTCGCCACCTGCGATGTCAACGCTTGCAAGTAAGCGTCCGCTGAAACGGGTGAGGCGCCGCGCGCGCCTCGCCGATGCGATTGGAGTCGTCCCGTGAGCATGGACATCATTCTGGCCCAGACGATCGTAAATGGCCTCATGGTCGGCATGATCTATGTGCTGATGGCCATCGGTTTCACAATGGTGTTCGGCATCATGCGCATCGTCAATTTCGCGCATGGCGAGTTCTACATGGTCGGCGCATTCCTTTTCGCCATCCTATACGGGAGCAACGAGTTGCCGTTCGCCGTCAGCGTTATGCTCGCCGTCGGCGCCACGGCCCTGCTCGGGCTGGTGATGGAGTTGGTCGTCTTCCGCCGCTTTCGCGGCAACGAGCTAAACGGCATGATCGCCTCGGTCGGTGTCGCTCTCATCATTCAGAACAGCGCACTGCTGACGTGGGGATCCTCGCCACGCACCGTGCCGCCCGTCGTCTCCGGCGTTCTCTCCGTTGGCGGGATCGTATTCCCCTGGTCGCGGCTGGTGGTCATCATCGGGGCGATCGTCGCCGTCGTGTCGCTCAATCTGTTGATCGGGTATACCCGGATCGGCCGCGCCATGCGGGCGGTGGCGCAGGACTCCGAGATTGCCCAGGTGCAGGGCATTCGCGTCGACGTCATCTTTCCTGCGGCGTTCGTGCTCGGGGTCAGCCTCGCGGCCTTCGCCGGCGTCCTGATGGCGCCGGTCCTGTCGGTCTCGCCCTTCATCGGGCTGGCGCCAACACTGAAGGCCTTCGTGATCGTCGTCATTGGCGGGCTTGGCAGCGTTCCCGGCGCGGTTGTCGGCGGGCTGCTGATCGGCCTGATCGAGAGTTTTGCGGGCACCTTCGTCAGCGCCTCGCTGTCCGAGATTCTTCAGTTCCTGGTCGTGATCGCCGTCGTGTTGCTGCGCCCGCAAGGCCTGCTCGGCCGAAAGGAGCGTGAGGCGTGAAGTCTCCAACCATCAAGCCCCTGCATTATACCTGCGTCCTCGTCGCGGTTGCGCTTGCGGCGCTGCTGCCCTGGCTCGCGCCGAACCAGTTCTACATTCACCTCGCGACGGTCGGCTGCATCAACCTGATGCTCGTGCTTGGCCTTGCCATCATTGCCCGCGCGGGCCAGCTCTCCATGGGCCATGGCGGCTTTGCGCTGGTCGGCGGATATGTCTCCGCTCTGTTGTCGATGAAAGGCTGGCCGCCTCTGCTGACGCTGTTCATCGCAGGATTGGTTGCCGCCGTGATCGCCGCCGCCCTGGGCTGGATCATCCTGCGTCTGCGCGGCGTGTATTTCGTGCTGGTGGCCTTTGCGTTCAGCCAGATCGCGGTGCTGCTCGCGCTGGACATGAGCTCGATCACCGGAGGCGCGAACGGGCTCGTCGGCGTGCCTCCGATTTCGATCTTTGGCCATGTCCTTCGCGCCAAGCCGCAGTTCTATCCCTTTGCGCTCGGCTGCGCGTTGACGACGCTGCTTCTCACCTGGCTGCTCTACCGCTCGCCACTGGGGACGATGATGGCGGCCACCGCCGAGAACCAGCGTCTCACCGAATCCAGTGGGATCGACACGCACCGGGTCCAGGTGATCGCCTTCACGATCGGATCCGGCATCGCAGGCTTTGCCGGTGCATTGTCGACGCACTACCTCCGCTTCATTTCTCCTGATTCCTACACGTTCTGGGAATCCGTCTCCTACCTGACGATGCTGGTTGTCGGCGGCCGCGACGGCGTGCTCGGGCCAGTCGTCGGCGTTCTCGTCCTCACGCCCCTGCCGGAGTTGCTGCGATCCACCGAAGGCCTCCAGCACATCATCTACGGGACGGTGCTGGTGCTCTGCCTGATGTTCGTGCCGAATGGCCTTGCGAGCATTGTCCAGATGTGGCGTGCGCGCCAGCGCGTCACGACGACCAGCGCAACCCTCGTCGCCGGGGAAGTGCCATGAGCATGCTCAAGGTCGACAACCTGAAGCGCTCCTTCGGCGGCCTTGTCGCCGTCCGCGACGTCACCTTCGAGGTCAACGAAGGCGACTTTCTCGGCCTGATTGGCCCGAACGGCGCAGGCAAGACCACGCTGTTCAACGTCGTCTCCGGCGTCCTCCGGCCTTCAGCGGGCACGGTCCGGTTCATGGATCGCGACATCTCCGGGCAACCTGCCAACCAGACGGTGCGCCAGGGGCTCTCGCGGACCTTCCAGGCTGCAACCATCTACCCGGAGGCGACGGTCATCGAGAACGTCTCGCGCGGTACGCTGGGCTCGAGCCTGACCGGCCTGTGGGGCGGGTTTCTCTCGAACAAGTGGCGGACTGCCGTGGAAGAGAAGGCGCTGCATGTGCTTGACCTGCTCGGGTTGGCGCGCCGTGTGGGCCTGAAGGCGCGCGAACTGTCCTATGGCGAGCAGCGACGCCTTGGCGTTGCGATCGCGCTTGCCAGCGAACCCCGGCTGTTGATGCTCGATGAGCCGGTAGCCGGACTCAACCCTGAAGAGGCGGCCGAGCTCGAGTCGGTTCTGCGCCGGGTCAAGGCGGAGCGCGGCGTCACCATGGTGATGGTCGAGCACCACATGCGCACCGTGATGGGCCTGTGCAATCGCGTCGTGGTGCTGGATCACGGCACGCTGATCGCGCAGGGAACGCCTGCGGAAGTCGTATCGAACCCGGTCGTGATCGAGGCTTATCTCGGCAAGGAAGCGGTTCATGCTTGATGTTCGCGGGATCTGCGTCGCCTACGGCCCCCTCACGGCGGTCCGCAATCTGAGCCTGTCCGTTGCCGACGGGTCCATCGTGTCTCTGATAGGCTCGAATGGAGCGGGCAAGACGACCACGATGAAGGCCATCATCGGGTTGAAGCCGGTGAGCGGTGGGGAGATCTATTTCGACGGCGAGCGCATCGATGGCGTCGCCGCTCCGCAGCGGGTCGGGCGTGGCATTGCCCTGTCGCCGGAGGGGCGGCGCGTATTCCCGCAGATGAGCGTCCTGGATAACCTCCTGGTCGGCGGCTACTCGCGGCGCGACAAGGCGCAGCAGAAGAAGACGCTGGACCAGATCTACGGATATTTCCCGCGCTTGGTGGAGCGGCGAAGCCAGATGGCAGGATCTCTATCGGGCGGCGAACAGCAGATGGTCGCCATCGGCCGCGCGCTCATGGCAAGGCCGCGCCTGCTGCTGCTGGACGAACCCTCGCTTGGGCTTGCTCCGATCATCGTCGACGAGATCGCGCGCATCATCGCCGAGATCAACCGTGATATCGGTGTGTCCATCGTCCTGGTCGAACAGAATGCAAAGCTTGCGCTGAACCTTTGCCATGAGGCCTTTGTGCTGGAAACGGGCGCGGTCGCGCTCAGTGGAAAGGGCCAGGACCTCCTGGCCAGCGACTATGTGCGCCGGGCCTATCTTGGTATCTGAAATGAATCTGTCTGGGAATTCCGGAGTTTTGACATGACTGGCACTTCGACCTTCGGCTTCATCGGTTTGGGCGTCATGGGTGAGCCCATGTGCCGGCACCTGGTGCAGAAGACGAAGCAGACCGTGCTGATCTACGACATCAACCCTGAGCCGGTGGCGCGCCTGGTTCAGGCCGGCGCCATCGATGCTGGTTCGATCGCCGGGCTCGCGAAAGCCGACATCATCTTCATTTCCATGCCGAGCGGCGAGCATCTCAAGAAGATCTGCGAGATGCCCGGCGGGCTTCTCGAGCTTGCGCATGCCGGTCAGACCATCGTCGACCTCTCGACCAGCCCGTTGAAGCTGACACGTGAGCTGGCTGGCGTCTTCGCGTCGAAGGGCGCCGATTATGCCGATGCCCCTGTCGCCCGGACGCGCGCCGCGGCCGAAGCCGGAACGCTGGCCATTTCCGTCGGCGCCAGCGAAGGTGTGTTCGCGCGCATCGAGCCGCTGCTCCGATGCTTCGCCAGCGAGGTCACCCATTGTGGCGAGGTCGGATCGGGACAGGTGGTGAAGATCCTCAACAATATGGTTGTGGTCGGAACCGTGACCGCCTTGTGCGAAGCCGCCGCGATCGCGAACGCCGCGGGTGTCTCGACCGAAACCTTGTTCGATGCCTTCTCCAAGGGCTCCGCGGATAGCTTTGCGCTGCGCAATCACGGATACAAGGCCGTTGCGGCGCGCGAGTTTCCCGAGCGGGTGTTCTCGACTGACTACATGCACAAGGACGTGTCTTACGCGCTCGACATGGCGAAGGACGCCGGGATCGAGGCGAGGGAAGCTGCGCTCGGCGCCAGCCTTCTGACCGAGGCCTCTCGGGCCGGTTTAGGAGCGAATTACTGGCCGGTCATCGTGAAGATCATCGAGCGGACCTCGAAGTAGAGGTCAGACGCCGGCTGCCGGGTCTGAAAACGAAGCAATCAACGGGAGGGGTTCATGCGGGTGCTGTTGTTGACGATCGCGCTGCTTCTGTCGAACGGGAGCCTGGCGTCAGCGGAAAACTATCCCTCGCAGAGAATCACAGTCGTCGCTCCCTTTGCCCCTGGCAGCGGGACCGACGGCGTTGCGCGAATCGTGTTCCAGAGACTATCTGAATTGCTGAAGACGACGATTGTGATCGATAACCGCGTTGGCGCGAACGGCGCGGTGGGTGCTACGGCCGCGGCACGTTCGGCGGCGGACGGATACACCTTGCTGATGGGCGGCACTTCGACGCATGCCGCCAATCCCAGCATGCTGAAGTCGATCCAGTACGATCCCGTCGCCGACTTCGTTCCGATTTCGCAGTTCGGGCTGTTTCCCTATTTTCTGATCATCGCCCCCGGCCTATCCGTAGAGAGCGTTGCCGACCTCGTGACACTGGCCAAGAGCAAGCCGGGCACGCTGACATTCGGCTATGCCAACGCCCTGGGACAATTGTCCGGCGAAGCTTTCAAGCGCAGGGCAGGGATAGACATTGCCGCGGTGCCGTACCGGAATAGCCCGCAGGTCGTGACTGACATCATCGCGCAGCGTGTCTCGATGACGTTCACGGACATGGCGCCCGCGGTTTCGCAGGTGGAGGCCGGTTCAGCCCGCGCGCTTGCAACGACAAACATTGCCCGCGCCTCGCGGTTTCCGAAGATCCCGACCATGAAGGAAGGAGGCCTCGAGTTCATCAACATCTCCGCGTGGACCGGCCTTTTCGCTCCCAAAGGCACGCCTTCGGAAGTCGTCGCAAAGCTCTCGGAGGGTGTGCGCGAGGTGCTGGCGGAGCCCGAGATCAAAAGCCGTCTCGCCGATATCGGCTTCGAGGTTCAATGGACCGGGCCGGCGGATTTCGCCCAGCACGTCAAGGACGACATCGAATTGTGGGCCGCGACAACGAAGGAAGCTGGCATCGAGCGCCAGTAGGGATCGACATGTCCGACTATGAAATCTATGCGATCCGGTATGCTAGGAAGGACGAGCGCCGCGCATCCGAAAACTTCATCGACAACAGCGATGTGCCCGATACGCCGATGCCGCTGGATTTCTTCGTCTGGGCGCTGGTTGGCCGGGACCGTACCGTGATCGTCGATACCGGCTTCGACGAGAAGGCTGGCAACCCGCGCAACTATGCCGTGACGCGTCCGGTCGCCGAAGGCTTGAGGCAGATCGATATCAATCCGGACAGCGTCAAGGACGTCATCCTCACCCACATGCATTGGGACCATGCCGGCAACCACGAATTGTTTCCGCGAGCGCGTTATCACGTCCAGGAGCGTGAGATGCATTTCTGCACCGGCCGCTGCATGTGCGACGCCGAGCAGAAGAAGGCCTACAACGCCGAGGACGTCAGCCATATCGTCAAACGGAATTTCGAAGGGCGCGTGACCCTTCATGATCCCAACTCCGCTTTCGACGACGGAATATCCCTGCACTGGCTGGGCGGCCATACCGCGGGACTTCAGGTCGTGAGGGTGAAGACGCGCCGCGGTTATGTGGTGCTGGCCTCCGACGCTTCGCATTATTACGCCAACATTCTGCGGCGCCGGCCCTTTCCGGTCCTGTTTGACACGAACCAGATGCTGAACGGCTTTGCGGTCATGGAGAAGCTGGCGGATAGCCCGTCGCACATCATTCCCGGTCACGACCGGCAGGTCCTCTCGCTGTTTCCTCCCGCCCGCGAAGGGATCGACGGGATCGCGCGATTGGACGTCGATCCTCTCGGGAGCCCAGTCTAACCATCAACCGAAGCCAAACGTCCCGTCCGGATGAGACAGGCAATTCGCCAGTTGCGGAGACAATCGACTATGCCAAAGAAGTACGGAATTGCCATTGCAAACGAGACGGTCAGTGCGCCGAACCAGGAATGGTTCGCGGCCATAAACCCCTATACCCGCGAGGAATGGGCGCAGGTCGCACAGGCGACCCCCGTGCAGGTCGGCGACGCGATCGCGGCGGCGCGACGGGCCTATGATTCCGTCTGGAGCAAGACCACGGGTCTTGCCCGCGCGACCTTGCTGAACAAGCTCGCCGATCTGCTCGACGCGCAGGCCGAGCGCATCGCCGTCATGGAGAGCACCGACAACGGAAAGATCATCCGCGAGACGCACGGGCAGATGCACTTTGCCGCGCGCGCCTACCGGTTCTTCGCTGGCTGCGCCGACAAGATCTTCGGCGATACCATTCCGCTCGACCAGCGCGATGTGTTCGACTTCACGCGCCGCGAGCCGATCGGCGTTGCGGTTCTCATCACCGCCTGGAATTCGCCGATGGGCCTGCTCGCCAACAAGCTTGCGCCGGCACTGGCGGCGGGCAATTGCGTCGTCATCAAGCCGTCCGAGCATGCGTCAGTGACGACGTTGGAGTTCGCCGAGCTGGTTCGGGAAGCGGGCTTCCCGGCGGGGGTCGTCAATGTCGTGACAGGCGATTACAGGACGGGGCAGGCGCTGCTCGCGAGCGGCCGGATTGACCGCGTCAGTTTCACGGGAAGCCCGAATGTCGGCCGCCAGATCGCGGCGGCCGCGGGCCGGTCCCTTGTCCCTGTGACGCTGGAGTTGGGCGGCAAGTCTCCCAATGTCATCTTCGAGGACGCCGATCTCGACAAGGCGACGGTCGGGGCTCTCGCCGGCATTTTCGGTGCGACCGGGCAGACCTGCATCGCCGGCTCGCGGCTCCTCGTGCAGCGTCCCATTCACGACGAGATCGTGAACCGTCTGGTCGCCCGGGCGCACAAGATCAGGCTCGGCAATCCCCTGGATAAGGCGACGGATATGGGGACCGTGGCGAACGAGCCGCAGTTCGAGCGCATCCTCAAATGTATCGGCGATGCGCAAAGAGAGGGGGCGATTCTCGCGTGCGGCGGAAAGCCCGCGACAGGCGATGCGCTTGGCAACGGCCTGTTCATCGAGCCGACCATCTTCACGGGCGTGGAGAACAAGATGGCGATTGCCCAGGAAGAGGTGTTCGGACCCGTGCTCTCGATTATTCCCTTTGACACGGAAGACGAGGCGATCGGCATCGCTAACGACAGCAAATATGGCCTGGCTTCCGGGATCTGGACCACGAACCTGTCGCGCGCCTTGCGGGTGTCGCGGGCTGTCCACGCCGGAACGGTCTGGGTGAATACCTACCGCGCCTCCAGCGCGATGGCGCCGTTCGGCGGGTTCAAGGAGTCCGGCTTCGGCAAGGAGCGCGGCGTCGCGGCGTTGGACGAGTTCCTGCAGACCAAGAACGTGATGATCGATTTCTCCAACGAGGAGCGCGATCCGTTCGCCCTCAAGATGTGAGCGGCGTGGCCGTCGAACGGCGCCCGCGACTCATCTGGCACAAGGACAAGAGCAACTTGCCCGTCCCAGCGGTCGCGCCGAGGACTACACCACGGGCCGCATCGAGCGGGTCGATCTCGACACCGGCGCGGTGCGGACTCTCTACGAGAGTTGCGGTGGAACGACATCGTCTTCGACGACAAGGGCGGCTTCTGGTTCACGAACCTCGGCAAGACCTATGACCGCCTGATGGACCGCGGCGCGGTCTATTACGCAGGCGTTGACGGCTCGATGATCAAGGAAGCGATCTACCCGATCATGACGCCGAACGGCGTCGGGCTGTCGCCGGACGGGCGCACGCTCTATGTCTCGGAAACCGAGACCAGCCGGGTCTGGAGCTAAACGATCACGGGCGAAGGTGAGGTTGCGCAGGAGCCGTGGCCGTCGCCGAACGGCGGCCGGCTGCTGCACGGGCTGCCGGGCTATCAGCGTTTCGATTCGCTGGCCGTGGAGGCCGGTTGGCAACATTTGCGTTGCAGCACTAGTGCGCGGCGGCATCAGCGTCTTTTCGCCGGATGGTCGGCTGATCGAATTCCACGAGGCCGACGAGGTCTATTGCACCAACATCTGCTTCGGCGGCGCGGACATGCGCACGGCCTTCATCACGCTCTCGGGCACCGGGCGACTGGTCGCCGTGGACTGGCCGCGGCCCGGTCTTGCCCTCAACGACCCCCGCACCGCGCGGCGGTAGGGCGCGACCCCACTGATAAACCTCCCACCCCCGTGTACCGCAGCGACGGATTCATCGCGGGCGAGGGGAGATCTGCGGTTCGTGACAGTCGGCAGCGGGACAGAGAAGACGGCACCGATCATCGGTTCCAAGGAACGTCGGCGCAGGGAATCGGACCGACGCATGCTTCGTGCGGCGGTGGCGCTGATCTGCAAGCATGGCACGGCCGGCGCGAGCCTCGCCGATATCGGCGTCGAAGCCGGTTACAGCCGTCGTCTTCCGGTGCAGCGGGCGATCTCGCGCGCCAAATTGTCGTAGATCTTCATCGACACGTTGGGGTAGGCTGCGCTGAAATCTCGCAGCACGCGCGGGAGCTGATAGGCCGTAATCGTCGGCAGGCATCCGATGGTGACGCGTTCGACCTGGTTGGCGCCGTGTGTGCGAACGCCTTCCAGCGTGTCGGACAATTCGTCGAGCAGCGCGCAAGCCTTCAGCAGCAGCTCGAGGCCGACTGCAGTGAGCGAGACCTGCCGCGTAGTGCGCACGAACAGTGCCACGCCGAGGTCCTCCTCGAACTTCTTCATCCGGTGGCTCAGTGCCGTCTGCGACAGTTGAGATGAGCAGCGGCGCGCAAGAAGCTGCCGCGCTCGGCACGCTCGCGAAGGCCTGCAAGCCCAGAAATCGATCCGCCGAATGGCGTGATGTCGTCCATTCGGATATTCGAACGCTATCGCCCTAGCACTCCAGATCCAGTTGCGGTTCAACAGAATATTGAGGTCGATTCGAGAGCCTCCTTACGCCAACATTTGCCGACGATTTGTCTCGAAGTATTCGATGAGTTCGTCGAGTTGATCTTGCGTGGGCCGTCAGTCGCGCTCTTTGCTCTTTCCCAACAGATTGAGGTGAGTTAACGCGACACGTGCGAGGCGTGCTTCTTCGGAGGACTTGAACGCGCCAGTTTCCCGATACCAATTGAGTGAAAGTCGCCACGCATGTGCATTTCGGCTTTCGGTGCACCATGTGTGCACCGGGGGTCAAACGGGGTACAAACGTGTGCAGTTTCGGCTGGTTTGGAGTGCACACATTCTCCTTCCATCCCCTTGAGGGGACAGGGTAAGCGATTGAAATATCGAGACTATCGCTTTTCCGTCGCCCCGATGACGGATTGGAGCGAGTGTTCAAGTTTTTCAATCGGTTAAAGGGCAGCGTGTGCACGACGTGTGCACCGGGAGGCCAAAGAAAATCTCATCACGGCCAAGATGAGCAGACCTTCTGAGAAGCACGCGGGCGGCCTCAGATCGGCGGACGACTCCAAGCCGACGTTTCCAACGGCGACGAAGAGGGCTGCGTCGCGCAATTCGTCGCTCCGCGCCTATTGCCGCTCGCCCCGGACGCCGAGAATGGTGTTGTCGTTCACCAGTAGTGTAGTGGACAATAGGGCGACCCCGACGAGGCCGCGCAGGGTTCGTAACCGGAAGTCAGGATTGTTAGTTCAGTCGGCTCCGCGGGTCGCGGTCAGTTGCTGGCGATATCGCTCGGCATCCCAATTCACCAACGCAGACTCATTGTTCTGAGTTAGATAGCGGATCTGCGCAGTGAGAGGCAAACGGCAGGTCACCAGGGCGAGACAGCTCAGCATCGCCTCGGCGCCGTCGCTTGCATCCTTGCGAACGACGCAGCCGAGGCCTGGAATGAGCAGTGCGACCGGATGCGGCAGCCCATCCGCCCGCACTCGCGATGTCAGGGCGCGAAGATCCTCGCCTCGTTCCAGCACGGGTAAGCCCGGGCCGAGGAAGACCACATGGTCCGGATAGAGCGAACCGCTGGTCGCAATCGCGCGGCTGTAAGGGTCGATAGCGACGCTATGGCATTGCGGATCTTTTGGCAGGCGATACGCCGTGCCAGCGCAGATTGAGAGAAGCGCGCCGTGATCCGGGGGAATTGCGGAGCGTGGCGCGAGCGCAAGGCGCCTCTCGACCTGGTTCACCAGCGCCTCTGCCGCAGCGCTGGTCTCGGCGCCGACCACCAGCCCGTGATTGCCGAGGATGAGCACATCCACCTTGTCCTGTGCCAGCGCGTCGTTCACGACCTTGGCCAGCGGCAGTCCCGGATGATGATAGTCCAGCCATTGCCAGGCCAGTCCCTCCAGTCGCTTCGCAAACTCCTCCCGCGCGTCGATCCGCACCGCCCATGCAATGGTGTTGACCGAATGCACATGCAGCACGACCGTGTGCGGCATCAGCGCGTGCAGCGAGGTCTCGATCGAGGCGCGCAAGGCCGTGGCCGCGTCGGTCGCGAGGGGAATACGTTCGTCGCCTTGCGCGAGCGCCGCGCGTGCCGCGCCGAGCGATACCGGCACGAAGATGTCCTTGTGCTCGGCATCCGCAAGCCAGGTGCCGGAGGCCTTTACCCAGAGCAGGTCATCCCGCTTGATCGAGGAGTTGCCGCCGGCGCCCTGCACCAGCAGAATATTGCGGCCGACGCGCGCCGACATACGACGAAGCTCGTGGAGCAGGGCAGGTTGCTGTTGCATCGCACGCCTCTCACCAGGCCAGATGATCCATTGTCCAGTGCGGCATCGGCACAGCCGCGACGGGCGGCCCTCGTACCAATTCACGCGGGCCAGTCCGCGTCTCATTCCGGTGCACGCCGGATCTGAGCAGCAGCGTCAGCATGCCGGCCCTGGCGGCGCCGGCCACGTCATGGTCGAGGCTGTCACCGATCATCAGCACGCGCGCCGGCGCCGGCTGGCCGAGCCACTCGAGCGCGGCGGCAAAGATCGGCGCGTGCGGCTTGCCAACATAGGTCACACGGCCGCCCAGCGTCGCGTAGAAGCGCGCCAGTGCGCCGGGCGCCGGGATCAATCCGGTGGCGCCGAACATCGCGAGATCGGGATTGGCGCACAGCATCGGCAGGCCGCGTGCAACGGCCCCGGTCAGGCACGCGCGCCAGTATTCGGGCTCGGCGACGGAGTCGTCGAGACCTGCGAGCAGGATGAAATCGGCTTTCCCGATGTCGGTGACGAGATCGAGGTCGAGCCCGTCGACGACCGCCTTGTCGCCGCCGCGCGCGATCAGGAAGCAGCTCTGCCCAAGTCCGATGAAGGGCTCCTGCGTGCGCGCCTTCAGGCCGTGCCACGTGACTTCGCCTGATGTCAGGATGCCGTCATAGGCCTCCGGGGAAAGACCGAGCGAGGCAAGTCGCGCCGCATTGCTGCCGGCGCGCTTGCCCGAGTTCGACAGCACGAGGATGCGCTTGCCGGCCTGGCGCAGTCGCGCAACGCAGTCGCGCGCCTGGGGAAAGATGGCTTGACCCTTGTGCAGCGTGCCCCATTGATCGAGCAGCACGTGATCAAAGCGACCGGCGATCGTGCCGAGACCTTCGATGTCAATGATGTCGGCTGTCATGGCGGGGCGCCTCGCAGTGCGAGCAGCGCCGCGCCGTAACTGGCCTCCGTCTCTTCGGCGACGGTGACGGCAACGCCGAGGGCGCGGCGCCTGATCTCGGTCCAGGCCGCGTTCCTCGCCCCGCCACCAATGCTGACGACGCGCCGCAGCTTTGGTGCTCCGAGCTCGGCCAGGCGCCGATAGGCGAGCGCTTCGATCCCCGCGATGCCTTCGAGCAGCGCCTGGAAGAAGCGGTGATCGTCCGAAGGGCGCGGCGCCACCTTTGCCGGCAGAGCCGGATCGGCGATTGGAAAGCGTTCGCCGGGCTTGGGAAGCGGATAGTAGTTGAGCCCGGTCGGCACCTCCGGCTGCAATCGCGGCGTCATTCGTTCGATATCGGCGGCCGTGAAATGCGTGAGCAGCGCGCCGCCGCCGGAATTGGAGGCGCCGCCGGCGAGCCAGCGCTCGCCCAGCCGGTGCGAATAGACGCCTTGATCGGCGGCGAAGATCGGCCGCGTCGCCAGCAGCTTCACCACCAGCGTCGTTCCGAGCGAGGTGACGGCATCGCCGGGCGTATCGGCGCGGGTGGCGATAAAGGCGGCGACGCCGTCGGTGGTGCCGGCAGCGATGCGCGCCGCCGGCGACAGGCCCAGCGCCGTCGCGACAGCGGAATCGATCTCCGCAAATGGGGTTCCCGGCACCAGCACCTTCGGCAGCAATTCACGGGGCACGCCGAGCGCGTCGAGCCAGGCCGGCCAGCCGCGCGTCACGGGATCGTAGCCGAGCTTCAGGACGTTGTTCTCGTCGCTGATGCCGTGATGTCCGGCGAGCCTTCCTGCGATCCAGTCGGCCTGATGCACGGCAAAGCGCGCGTGTCCGGCCTCGCCGCGGCCCGACAGATACAGCAGCTTCGCCAATGCGCTGCGCGCGCCATGTGCGCCGCTGTCCGAGGGGGCCACTGCCGCAATGCGGACGGCTTCGGCTGCCGCTCGCGCGTCATTGTACATCAGCCCCGGCGTGCAGGGCTGGCCTGTGGCGTCGATGAGCAGCAGCGTTCCCGACGTGCCGTCGACGCTGACGCACTCGACAGCCCCGAGATCGACAATGCGGCCGAGCTTGCCGATCGCGGCCGCCGTCGCCTTCCACCAGAGTTCCGGATCCTGGTCGATCGCTTGGCCATCCTGGCGTGGCGCGGGAAGGGGCGCCGATTCCATGCCGAGCTTGTCACCGCGCGCATCGAGGGCGCAGGCGCGAACGCCGCCCGTTCCGACGTCGATGCCGAGGAACACGCCTGTCATTCGACCTCCTCAGCGTGAGCGATGCGTGCCCGGCAAGATTGCACCGCAGCACGTTTGGGGGATTGACGTTCCAACCCGTCTCTGCAATTTTTTGCAAGACGTGAAGAAAATTGCAAGAGGGCTTTTCCGGCGTGGCGATACCTTCCGACAGGCTGCCGATGGTTGACGGTGAGGCGTCGCTCGCAACGCGCGCGGCGTGGCTGTACTTCGCCGCCGGGCTGACCCAGTCCGAAGTCGCCGACCGCCTCAACATCCAGAGCACCAAGGCGCATCGGCTGATCGCGCGTGCCAGCCGCGAGGGCATGATCCGCGTCTTCGTCGAAGGTCCTGTGGCCGAATGCGTCGCGCTGGAGAACACGCTGGTCGAGCGCTACGGCCTTGCCTTCTGCCGCGTCGCGCCCGATCTCGGCGAGGGCGAGCTGCCACTCAGGGCCCTTGCGCTCGAAGGCGCGAGCTTCCTGCGGCAGAACCTCGAACGCGGCGAGGACAAGATCATCGGCGTCGGGCATGGCCGCACGCTCGCAGCGGTAGTCGAGCAGTTGCCGCAGACGCCGGCGCGCAGCGTGCAATTCGTCTCCCTGCTCGGCGGATTGACGCGGAAATTCGCCGCCAATCCGTTCGACGTCATTCACCGGCTAGCGGAACGCACCGGCGCGGAGGCTTATCTCCTGCCGGTGCCGGTGTTCGCCAATTCGGTCGCCGACCGCGCGGTGTTGATGAAGCAATTTGGCATCGCGGAGGTGTTCGCGCTCGCGCGCAAGGCCTCGCTCCTGTTCGTCGGCATCGGACAGATCCATGCCGAGGGCTTCCTGGTCTCGAGCGGCATGATCAGGCCGGACGAGGTTGTCGAATTGAAGCGCGCCGGCGCCTGCGCCGACCTGCTCGGGCATTTCTTCAACGCCAACGGCGAGCTGCTGGACATCGACCTGTCGGCGCGTGCGACCTCGATGGAGGGCGCGGACCTCAGGAAACACCGCATCGTCGCCATCGGCGGCGGTCTCGCCAAGGTGACGGCGCTGCGCGCGGTGCTGCGCAGCGGCCTCCTGCACGGTCTCATCATCGACGAGGTGACCGCACAGGCCCTCGCAACCGACAAGCTGGAGGCGACATCCGGCAAGGGCAAGACCAACAAGACCAAGAACAAGCGACAGAAGGGAAGTAAACGCGCATAACGGGAGGTTACCCATGTACGATCGCGAGAAGAATCTGTTCGACTCCTACGCCGCCAAACGCATCAGCCGGCGTGATCTGCTGGATGGCGCCGCCAAGCTCGGCATCGCCGGCGTTGCTGCCAACGCGGCCTATGTCTCCGCAATGTCGCGGGCCATGGCGGCGGACTTCAACTGGAAGGCCTATAGCGGCAAGACGGTCAAGCTGCTGTTGAACAAGCATCCCTATGTCGATGCGATGATCGGCGATATCGAGGCCTTCAAGGCGCTGACGGGAATGAACGTCGCGTACGACATCTTCCCGGAGGACGTCTATTTCGACAAGGTCACCGCGGCGCTGTCCTCGAAATCGGACCAGTACGACGCCTTCATGACCGGCGCCTATATGACCTGGACCTACGGTCCGGCCGGCTGGATCGAGGATCTTAACGCCTACATCAAGGACCCCGCAAAGACCAACCCGGCCTTCGCCTGGGACGACGTGCTGCCCGGCCTTCGTTCCTCGACGGCATGGGACGGCGTTGCTGGCTCCGAGCTCGGCTCGGGCAAGGCCAAGCAATGGTGCATCCCGTGGGGCTATGAGCTCAACAACATCACCTACAATCGCAACATCTTCGGCAAGGTCGGCGTCAAGCCACCGAAGAATCTCGACGAGCTGCTCGACGTCGCCGCCAAGATCACCAAGGATGCGGGCGGACCTTACGGCGTCGGCGTGCGTGGCTCGCGATCGTGGGCCACGATCCATCCCGGCTTCCTCTCGGCCTATTCGAATTTCGGCCAGAAGGATTTCGTGATGGAGGGCGGCAAGCTGAAGGCCGCCATGAACACCAAGGCCTCCAAGGAGTTTCACGAGAAATGGGTCAAGATGATCCAGACCTCGGGGCCGAAAAACTGGTCGACCTACACCTGGTACCAGGTCGGCACCGATCTCGGCGCCGGCGCCTCCGGCATGATCTTCGACGCCGACATTCTCGGCTACTTCATGAACGGCGGCGAGAACAAGGAGAGGGGCAATCTCGGCTATGCGCCGTTCGCGGCCAATCCGGCCGCCAAGGCGCCGACGCCGAACGTCTGGATCTGGTCGCTCGCGCTCTCCAGCTTCTCCAAGCAGAAGGACGCGACCTGGCTGTTCATGCAATGGGCGGCCTCGACCGAGCACGATCTGTTCGGCGCCCGCAAGATGGATTTCGTCAATCCGGTGCGCGCGTCGGTCTGGAAGGACAGCGAATTCCGCGATCGGATCGCAAAGTCCTATCCGGGCTATCTCGAGCAGCATGATCTGTCCTCGCCGGGTGCCAAGATTTACTTCACGGCCCAGCCGCTGTTCTTCGACCTGACGACGGAATGGGCGGCTTCGCTCCAGAAGATGGTAGCCAAGGAGGTCAGCGTCGACGAGGGACTCGACAAGCTCGCCGACAGCATCAACCGCCAGCTCAAGCAGGCAGGCCTTGGTTGAACGGCCTTGGTTGAACAGCCTTGGCTGAGTTTGCCGCCTACGATGCCTTGCGTGGCGCCCATTCCTCCGCGCCACGCCAACTCGCCGGTTCGGAACGCCCATCCGGTCCGGGCCGGCGAGTTGAAGCCAATGCGTGATCCCGTATCATCATGAGCATGGTCCAGTTGTCCCAGACGAATGTGCTGCAGCGCCGCACCACGAGGCTGCGCGGGCGCATGCTGCCCTATCTGCTGAGCCTGCCGGCCCTGCTGGTCTGCATCGCCATCCTCGTGCCCTTCGTGACGGCGGCGATCTATTCGCTCCAGCGCTACCGGCTGAACCTGCCTCATCTGCGCGGCTTCATAGGGGTCGACAATTACATCGACTTTCTCTCCGATCCCGCCTTCTGGAACACGCTTCGCATCTCGCTCACCTATACCGCCTTGACGGTGGTGCTTGAGCTGCTGCTCGGTCTCGGCATTGCCCTGCTGCTGCGACGTCCGACGCGCTTTCACAATGCGGTGTCCATCGCGCTGCTGCTGCCGTTGATGACGGCGCCCGCGATCGCGGCGCTGATGTGGAAGCTCATGACCAACCCGAGCTTCGGCATTCTGTCCTATCTCGTCAGCCTGCTCGGCGTGCACGACTTCAAATGGGCGTCCGATCCTTCGAGCGCATTGCTCACGGTGGTGCTGGTGGACGTCTGGGTCTACACGCCCTTCATCATGATCTTGCTGCTGGCGGGCCTGCGCTCGCTGCCGCGGCAGCCGTTCGAGGCCGCGGCGCTCGATGGTGTCCCGGCCAGCTTCGTGTTCTTCCGCATCACGCTGCCGATGCTCGCGCCCTACATCATCACGGCGTCGCTATTTCGCCTGCTGGATTCGATCCAGCAGTTTGACATCATCTATGCGATGACGCAGGGCGGTCCCGGTGACCGGCTGATGGTGTTCCAGGTTCAGGCCTATCTCGAATTCTTCCAATACACCAATGTCGGCCGTTCGGCGGCACTGCTGATGATCCTGTGGCTGATCACCAATATCCTGTCGAACATCTTCATCAAGAACTGGCTGCGCCTGCGGGCGCGCGCCCACGGCCACGCGTGAGGCACGGGAGGCGGCGATGGATCACTCCAGTTTCGCAGGGCGCATCTTCCGAGGCATGGCGCTCGCGCTCGTGCTCGTGTTCTTCCTGTTTCCGATCGTCTGGATCTTCCTGATGTCGTTCCAGGCCAACGAGCAGATCCTGCGGATTCCGCCGCACATCCTGTTCGAGCCGACGCTGGCCAATTATCAGGCCCTGATCTCGGGGCAGCTGCGGACCGCTGCCGGCAATCTCGAAATATCCTTCATGCGTAACCTCGTGAACAGCTTTGCGCTGTCGAGCGCTGCCGTGGTGCTGGCCCTGCTGCTTGGTGTGCCCGCGGCCTACGCCTTTGCGCGGTTCAAGTTCCGGCTCGGCGAGACCATCGCCTTCACGCTGCTGTCGTTCCGCTTCGCGCCGCCGCTGCTGGTGCTGTTGCCGCTGTCGCTGTACTACCAGCAGCTCGGCCTCAACGACACCTATTTCGGCATCGTCTGGGTCTATCAGCTCATCGCGTTGCCGCTGATCCTGTGGATCGTGCGCGGCTATTTCGAGGACATCAGCCCCGACATCGAACATGCCTATCGCCTCGCTGGTCATACCTGGCGCGAGGCATTCACGCGGATCGCGGTGCCGCTCGCAGGACCTGGCATCGCGGCAGCCGGCCTGCTGTCCTTCATCTTTTGCTGGAACAATTTCGTGTTCGCGCTGATCCTGGCCTCGGCCGACAAGCAGCCTGTGACCGTGGGGGCGCTGGCGTTCGTCACGGCGTCGGGCATTCAGTACGGCCAGATCGCAGCCGCGATCGTGCTCTCGGTCACGCCGACCCTGCTGCTCGCGCTGTACGCGCAGCGCTATCTGGTCGAGGGCCTGTCGCTCGGTGCGGTGAAAGGCTGACAGCATGGCGCGTCTTGAACTCAACGCCGTCGGCAAGTCGTTCGGCCCGGTCCGCTGCGCCGAGGATCTTTCGCTGGCGGTCGAGCCCGGCGAAATCGTCGCGGTGTTCGGTCCGTCCGGCAGCGGCAAGACCGTGCTCCTGCGCATGATCGCGGGCATGTTCGAACCGGACGAGGGAGACATCCTGGTCGGCGGTCGATCGATCGTGGGCGCGCCGCCCGAGCAGCGCGGGATCGGCATGGCCTTCCAGAACTTTGCCCTGTTTCCCCACATGAGCGCGCAGAACAACATAGCTAGCGGCCTGCGAGCCAAGGGCGCCGCGGAGGTGGCGAGCCGGGTCAAGTCGATCAGCCGGCTGCTGAAGATCGAGCATGTGCTCGGCCACAGGCCGCGCGAATTGTCGAACGGGCAGAAGCAGCGCACCGCGCTCGCGCGCGCCCTGATCGGCAACCCGGATGTGCTGCTGCTCGACGATCCCTTGCGCAATGTCGATGCCAAGCTGCGCTACGAGATGCGGCTCGAATTGCCGAGCCTGCTGCGGCGGAGCTCGGCCTCAGTCCTCTACGTCACCCAGGACTATCGCGAGGCGATGGCGATCGCCGACCGGATCGCGGTGCTGGTCGACGGCCGCCTGGTGCAGGTCGCGCGTCCCGAGGAGATCTATGCCAGGCCCGCGTCGGTTGCGGTCGCGCGCCTGTTCGGCGATCCCAGCATCAATCTCGCGGAGGTCGAGCCGGTCGCCGCGCAGGGCGGGCTCAGCGCGCAGGTGGCGGGGACGCCCGTGCGGCTAGACGCCGCCGATCGCGCGATCGTCGATCACGGTCCGTGCTGGCTCGGCGTGCGTCCGGATGATCTCGTCATCAGCCGCCAAGCCGGCGAAAACGCCATACCGGCGCGTATCGTCGCGGTCACGCCGATGCATGAGAAGGCCGTGCTGCTGCTGCGCTTCGCCGACGGATCCGAGTGGCTCGCCGCCCTGCCGCAGGGCTCGGCCATGGCGAGCGCGGAGGACGGGGTCTTCGTTCGCTTCGCGCCGGAGGCGGCGCTTCTGTTCGACCGTGCAACGGGTCTGCGCGTCGGACTGTCGCATCGACGGCAGGCGGCATGAGGAGAGCGGGATAGGCGTGGGCATGCTCGAGATCAGCAAGGTCGACAAGGTCTATCAGAGCCGCGGCAAGCCGCCGGTCCATGCGGTGCGCGCGCTCGACATGGAGGTCGGCAAGGGAGAGATCGTCGCGCTGCTGGGCTCGTCGGGCTGCGGCAAGACCTCGACCTTGCGGATGATCGCGGGCTTCGAGAGTGTTACCTTGGGGGCGATCACGCTCGGCCGGCGCCGGATCGACCAATTGCCGCCGGCGAAGCGCAGGGTGGCGATGGCCTTCGAAGGCTATTCGCTCTATCCGCCGCTCACTGTGCGCGAGAACATCGCCTTCGCCCTGAAGGCGCAGCAGCTCTCGTATGCCGAGGTGACCCGGCGTGTCGAGGCGATCGCGCAGCTGGTTGAGATCGCCGATATCCTGGACAGCTATCCGCGCTCGATTTCCGGAGGGCAGCAGCAGCGTGTCTCGCTGGCGCGCGCCCTGGTGCGCGATGCCGATCTGTATCTGCTGGATGAGCCGATGGGCCAGCTCGAGCCGCAGCTGCGCGCGGTGCTGCGCGGACGGATCAAAGGCTTGCTTGCCGAGCGCGGCATGACGGCGATCTTCGTCACCCACGATCAGACCGAGGCGAGCGCGCTTGCCGACCGCATCGCGGTGATGGAGGATGGCGTGCTCCAGCAGTTCGCCGGCGAACGGGAGTTGAAGGATCATCCGGCGAACCTGTTCGTTGCGAGCTTCATCGGCGAGCCGCCGATGAACCTGCTCGAGACCGAGGTGGCGCAGGCCGATGGCGGTTTTCGTCTCTCGATCGGGGTGGATCTCGCGTTCAGCTTGGCAGCGCAAACGCTCGATGCTGCCGCCGGCCGCGCGCTCGCGCAGAGCACGCGCCTGCGCGTCGGCATAAGACCGCAGAAGATCGCCGTCGGCAGCGGCGATGTGCGCGTGCGCGTCGTCTCCAACCAGTGGCTGGGCGACCAGTCGCATGTCGCAGGCGAATGCGACGGCCGCCTCCTCATCGCGGTGACGCCGAACAAGATCACAGCGCGGCCCGGGGACATCCTGCCGTTCGCGCTGGAGGCACGGCATCTTCATTTGTTCGGCGCCGACGGCAACTGCATTCACCATGCGGAGGCAGCCCGACCATGAGCATCTTGCCTGGCCGCGACGTCATCATCGGCATTGATGCCGGCACGTCCCTGATCAAGACGGTCGCGTTCACGCGCGACGGGCGGCAGCTCGGCGAATACGCGCTGCCGAACAGCTACACGACGTCAGTCGGCGGCCATGTCGAGCAGGACATGGCGCGGACCTGGAACGACACAATTGCCGCCCTGCGCGGCCTGGCGGTGGCGGTTCCCGATCTCGCATCGCGGCTCGCCGCCATCGCGGTGACGGGGCAGGGCGACGGCACCTGGCTGATCGATGATGACGGCCGTCCCGTCGCGCCCGCCTTGCTGTGGCTGGATTCCCGCGCGGCCGGCCTCGTCGAGCGGATCCGCGACAGCGAGCGCAATGCGGCGCTCTATCGGCGGACCGGCTCGGGGCTCAATGCCTGCCAGCAGGGACCGCAACTGGCCTGGTTGCAGGCGCATGCGCCCGAGATCCTGTCTCGCGCCCGCACCGCCTTTCATTGCAAGGACTGGCTGTATTTCCTGCTCACCGGCGAGCGTGCGACCGATCCGTCGGAGGCGACCTTCTCCTGCGGCGATTTCCGCAAGCGCCGGTTCGACGCCGAAACCGCGCGCCTGATCGGGATCGCCGATTGCATGACCCTGTTTCCCGACGTCGTCGACGGTGTCGTGACCACGCATCCGCTGAACGCCGCAGCGGCGCGCGAGATCGGCCTGCCGCAGGGCGTTCCGGTCTCGCTCGGCTATGTCGACGTGATCTGCAATGCGCTGGGGGCGGGACTCTACGATCCGGCGCCCGATGTCGGCTGCACCATCATCGGCTCGACCGGCATGCATATGCGCCTCGCGCCCAGCGCCGATGCGGTGGTCCTCAATGCCGAGGCCACCGGCTATACCATGCCGTTTCCGGTCTCCGGTCATTATGCGCAGATGCAATCGAACATGGCGGCGACGCTGAATATCGACTGGCTGCTGGACCTCGCACGCGATCTGCTCTCCGCCGAGGGTATCGCGCGCTCGCGCGCCGATCTGATCGGACGGCTCGATGAGCGCGTCATGCAAGCGCACCCCGGCGAACTCTTGTTCCACCCGTTCATTTCCGATGCCGGCGAGCGCGGCCCGTTCGTCGCGCACGAGGCTTGCGCGCAATTCCTGGGGTTGCGCACCCGCCACGGCTATTGGGATCTGATGCGGGCGGTGATGGAAGGGCTCGCCTTCGCCGCCCGCGATTGCTACGCCGCGATGGGCGCGCTGCCGCGCGACCTGCGCATCACCGGCGGCGCCGCGCGCAGCCGCGCGCTGGGCGCGATCCTTGGCGCTACGCTCGAATGCAACGTGCGCGTCTGTAGCCGCGGCGAGGCGGGCGCTGCGGGCGCCGCCATGATCGCGGCGGTGGCGACCGGCCTCTATCCGGACATGACGGCCTGTGCGGATGCGTGGGTGCGGCCATATCTTGCGACGCCGCAAACGCCGGACGCGGCATTGGCGTTGCATTATGGACGGCTGTTTCCGGCCTATCTGAATGCCAGGCTCGCGGCGCGGCCGGTCTGGAAGCAACTCGCGGCCGTGCGTGCGGGAGCCGGCCATGCCTAGCAAGATTGCCATCGTCGGGGACCGCTTCATGCTGCCGAAGGTCTTCGCCGAACGGATCACGGCAGCCTGTGGCAACGCCATCGACATCCGCGTTCTGGAGCAGCCATGGCCGGACGAGCCGATGGAGCATGGCTATGCCGGCTCCAAGCTCGACGGACTGAAGGAGTTCATGGGCGATCCCGATGAGATCGTGAACTTCATCGGTGAAGCCGCATTGCTGGTGACGCATCTTGCGCCGGTCTCGCGATCGATGCTGCAGCGCCTGCCGGGCCTCAAATTCATCGCGGTCTCGCGCGGTGGCCCCGTCAATATCGACATGCAGGCCGCGCGCGACCACAGGGTGCTCGTGGTCAACACGCCTGGCCGCAACGCCAGCGCCGTGGCCGAGTTCACCATCGGCGCGATTCTCGCTGAAACGCGCCTGATCCGCAGCGGCCATGAATCCCTGCGCGGCGGCGAATGGCGCGGCGACCTCTATCGCGCCGATCGCACCGGGCGCGAGCTCGGCGAGATGACCGTCGGCATCGTCGGCTATGGCGCGATCGGCACCCGCGTCGTAAAGCTGCTCAAGGCGTTCGGCTGCAAGATCCTGGTGACCGACCCCTACGTCCAGCTCAGCGCGCAGGATCGTAATGACGGCGTCGAGCATGTCGGCCTCGGCGAGCTCCTGGCGCGCGCCGACGTGATCAGCCTGCATGCGCGCGTGACCGCCGAGACCACCGGCTTCATCGATCGCGCGGCGCTGGCGCAGGTCAAGCCGGACGCCATCTTCATCAATACGGCGCGTGGCCCCCTGGTCGACTACCAGGCGCTATTCGAGGCACTGTCTGCCGGACGGCTCGGCGGGGCCATGCTCGACACCTTTGCCGTGGAGCCGGTGCCCGCCGACTGGCCGCTGCTGCAATTGCCCAACGTCACGCTGACGCCCCATATTGCGGGAGCCTCGTTGCGCACCGTCACCATTGCCGCCGATCAGGCGGCGGAAGAGGTTCGCCGCTATCTTGCCGGCGAGCCGCCGCTCAATCCGTGCTGAAGACGAAAGGTATCTTGCCATGACCCGCGAGGAGCGACAGTTGCGCGAGGCGATCATCGCCAAATGTCGGTGGATGAACGCATCGGGCCTCAATCAGGGCACGTCGGGCAACATCTCCGCCCGCTACAAGGACCGGATGCTGATCACGCCGTCCGCGACGCCCTATGACGCGATGAAGCCGGAGATGATCGCCGCGATGCCGCTCGATCGCGACGACGGCTCCTGGGACGGGCCGTTGAAGCCGTCGACCGAATGGCGCTTTCATCTCGACATCATGCGCGGCCGTCCCGATGTCGGCGGCGTCGTCCACACCCATTCGACCTATGCGACCGTGCTCGCGATCGCGCGCAAGCCGATCCCGGCTTGCCACTACATGATGGCCGCGTTCGGCGGCAATGACATCCGTTGCGCCGGCTACGCGCGCTACGGCACGGCGGAATTGTCGGAGCTGGCGCTCGCCGCGCTCGAAGGCCGCAACGGTTGCCTGCTGGCCAATCACGGCATGATCGCAGTCGGCGCCAACCTCGACAAGGCGATGTGGCTGGCGGTCGAGCTCGAGACCATCGCGCGCCAATATTATCTCTCGCTTGCATTGGGATCGCCGCAGATTCTCAGCGAAGTCGAGATCGCCGACACCGCGAAGGGATTCTCGACTTACGGCCTCCAGCAGCCCGAAGGTTCTAAGTCCAAGGTTTCCAGGCCGAAGCCGGGCAGGGCGGCCGCATCGGCAAAGGCGGCAGCGCGGCAACGGGTCGAGAAGAAGCGCAGCAGGACGTGATGACCGGGGCTGCGCCGCACGCGGGCAGGGATCACGGGCTGGTCGACATCGCGATCATCGGCGGTGGCATCAACGGGGCCGGCATCGCGCGCGATGCAGCGGGCCGCGGCCTGAAGGTTCTGCTGTGCGAGAAGGGCGATCTTGCCGAGGGCACTTCGTCGCGCTCGGGCAAGCTCGTTCATGGCGGGCTGCGCTACCTCGAATACTACGAGTTTCGCCTGGTGCGCGAAGCCTTGATCGAGCGCGAGGTTCTGCTCGCCTCCGCGCCGCACATCATCTGGCCGATGCGTTTCGTACTGCCCCACTCGCCCGAGCAGCGGCCAGCGTGGCTGGTTCGCAGCGGGCTGTTTCTCTATGACCATCTCGGCGGTCGCAAGCATCTGCCGTCGAGCCGTGGTCTCGATCTCACGCACGCGCCTGAGGGCGCGCCGCTGCGCTCCGAGTTTCGCCGCGGGTTTGAATACTCGGATTGCTGGGTCGATGACGCCCGGCTCGTGATCCTCAATCTGGTTGATGCCGCGCACAACGGCGCGATCATCCTGCCCCGCACCCGCGCGTTGCGTGCGCGCCGGGAAGCGGGCTTATGGCACCTGGAGATGCAGGGAGATGACAGCGGCACGCAGATCGTCCGGGCGCGAGCGCTGGTCAATGCCGCAGGTCCCTGGGTCCAGGACGTCGTCCAGAGTGTCGCCGGGCTGAACGCCTCGCACAATGTGCGGCTAGTCAAGGGAAGTCACCTGGTTGTACCAAAATTCTGGAGTGGGCCGCAGGCCTATCTGCTCCAGAACGCGGACCGTCGCGTGATCTTCGTCAACCCTTACGAGAAGGATCTGGCGCTGATCGGTACGACGGACGTCTCCTATGACGGCGGCGTGGAAGACGTCGCGATCGACGAGGGCGAGATCGCCTACCTGTTCGGCGTCCTGCGCCGTTACTTTCGCGCCCCGCCGGACGAGCGGGAGATCGTCCATTCATTTTCCGGCGTCCGGCCACTATACGACGACAATACCGAGAACCCCTCGGCAGTGACGCGCGACTATGTTTTCGAGGTTCACGGCGCAGATGGCGTGCCGCCGCTGCTCTCGATCTTCGGCGGTAAGATCACGACCTACCGCCGGCTCGCGGAACAGGCGTTGCAGCGTCTCACGCCGTGGTTCCCGACCATGGCGCAGGCCTGGACGGCGGGACGGCCGCTGCCGGGTGGCGACATCGGCCGTGACTTCGATGCCTTCATCGTCCAGCTTGCGCGCGAATATCCCGATCTGCCGTCCAAGCTGGTCCACCACTATGCCCGCCTGTACGGCACGCGGGCGCGCGAGCTGCTGGGTCCCGCCCGCGTGTCGGCCGATCTCGGCCGGCATTTCGGCGGAGACTTCTACGAACGCGAGGCCATGTTTCTTCGCGAGACCGAATGGGCCAGGGTGCCCCAGGACTTTCTGGATCGGCGCACCAAACATGGCCTGCATTTGACGATGGCGCAACGGGACGCATTTGCGAGCTTTATCTAACCCGTCGGCGCCATGCCCCTCAAGTAATTTCAGTCAGTTAGAAGGCCGCGTGTGCACCGATAGATCAAGAAAAATCCATCATTAGTAAGCTTTTGGCGATCGGCCTTTGAGCGATCGAGCGCTATCGCAGCATGTAGGGAGGCATCCGCCTCTCCGACGCTGGCGTCTACTGCGGATCGATTCCAGCGGCTTTGATGATCCGTCCCCATTTGCCGATCTCGGCTTTCAAGAACGCTTCGAGCGCTTCCGGCGTCGCGCGCTCGGACTCGACGGGAGTCATGCTGAGCTCGGCAAAGCGGCTGATCAGTGCGGGGTCCCTCAACGCCGCCTGCAGCGCGGCGACGAGATGGTCCATCACCGGTTTCGGCGTCCCCTTCGGCGCGTAGAGACCATACCAAGTCGTCACGTCGAATTCGGGAACGCCGGCTTCCGTGGAGGTCGGCACCTCAGGCAGCGTCGCCACCCGCGTTTTGCTGGTAATGGCGTAGCCCTTGATCGTGTTCGACTGGATGTACGGCGTTGGACCGGTTGCGGGATCGCAATAGACGTCGATATGGCCGGCGATGACGTCATTCAACGCTGGTCCGCCGCCCTTGTAGTAGATCGGCGTGAGTTTGGTGCCTGTTGCGTTCATGAACATCAGGCCGCAGAGCTGCGAGGCTGAGCCGAGGCCGACATTGCCGAAAGTGACCTTATCGCCGGCCTTGCGGATCTGCGTGATGAGCTCGCCGAGGTCCTTGGCGGGATAGTTCGGTCGCGCGACCAGGATCATCGGCACGTCGGTGACGAGCCCGATTGGGGCGAAGTCGCCGACCGGATCGAACGGCAGCTTGGCGTAAAGGGCAGGGGCGGTGGCTTGGCCGACATGCATGAGGAGCAGCGTGTAACCATCGGGGGGTGCCTTGGCGACGCGGTTGGTGCCGAGCGTGCCGCCGGCACCGACGACATTTTCTATAACGACGGACTGTTTCAGCGTTGCACTCATGGCGCCGCCGAGGATCCGCGCGATCACGTCGCCCGGTCCGCCGGCGGAGAAGGGCACGATCAGCGTGACCGGACGTGAGGGATAGTCGTTCGCGACGGAAGCGCCGCAGGGTGTGAGCAGGACAAGCAGGATCAGCGATCGTACGAGATACGGCATCGAACACTCCCTGGCGGCATTGTTCTAGTCGTCGGTAGGCGCCGCCTCCTTGGCCGCCGACGATTTTTCGATCATGTCGAGCGCGGCCACGGCGGCCGCATTGATGTGGTCGACGCAGCAGCGCTCGGCGAGCTCCGCATCGCCGCTCTGGATCGCCCGCCAGATCGCGGTGACCTCGCGCAGACTCTTGTTGATCCGCTTCGGCTGCGACATCGAGGTGATCCGCAAGAGCTGGATACGGTCGTGGAGCGGCTTGAGCGCGCGCTCGATGAAGGCATTGCGGCAGCCGCCGATCAGCGCGGCGTAGAAGTCAGTCTTGGCCTCGAGGCAGCCGACGAGATCCTGCTTGGCCGCGGCCGCCTTCAGCCGCGTCAGGGCCTCCCCGATCCGGCGCGCTACCTCGGGATCATGCAGCCTGGCACACTCGCGGCCGGCGAAGCCTTCGAGCACCGCGCGCGCCGCGTAGAGCTGCCGGGCTTCCTCCAGGCTGATCGTGGACACCATGGGGCCGCGATGGGGGACGATGTTGACCAGCCCGTCGGCTTCGAGCGCGCGAAGCGCTTCACGGATCGAGGGGCGGCTGACGCCCATCATTTCGCAGAGCTCGCGCTCGACCAGGCGTTGGCCCGGCTTCAGGGTTCCGGACATGATCGCCTCGCGCAGCTTCTGGGCGACCATCGCCCGGACGGTCGGAACGTCCTCGATGCGGAGTGTCGACTGCAAATCGCTACGTCTGTCCATGTCCGGGCCCTGGTTCGGGAAAAGTCAGTACCGGTTTACAGGCAGAATCATCATTTCGGCAATTTGAACGTGGGCGGGCTGGTCCAGCGCGAACACGATCGAGCGGGCAATATCGGCAGGCTCCAGCGCCATTCTGAACTGGTCGAAATAGTCCTTTTCTTTCTGCTTGTCGCCGCGATAGCGGGTCAGGATGATGTTGGTTTTGGTCAGGCCGGGCTGGAGCTCGGTGACCCGAATCGCGGTTTCGGCAAGTTCACCCCTGAGCGTCTCGGTGAACATGTGCACGCCCGCCTTGCTGGTGCTGTAGGCCGCCATGTCGGGGACGATGCGGACGGCGTTGATCGAGCTGATGTTGACGATGTGTCCGGCGTTGCGCTTGACCATTTCGGGGAGGATCGCGCGCGTGACCCGCATCAGGCCGATCAGGTTGGTCTGGATGATGTTGGACCAGTCGTCGGCGGAGCCGGCATCGAAGCGCGTCCGGCCGCCGATGTCATGCCCGGCATTGTTGATGAGGACATCGACCGGCTTGAAATGAGCGGGAACGGCCTCCGGCAGACCATCCACGGCGCGAGAATCGCTGACGTCGAGCTGGATCGGAAACACCCTGTCGCCGGCCGTGGCGGCCAGCTCCTGAAGCGCCCTGGCGTCGCGGTCGACCAGCACCACGCGGCGACCGCTCTCCAGCAGCGCCTCGGTGATGGCACGTCCCATGCCGCCGGCAGCGCCAGTCAGGACGACGGTCTGGCCTTGTTGTTCAGTCATCGCAGCACTCCCATCCCACTTCTGTCATGCGATCGACCAGCCGCCGTCGATGGGCAGGCTGGCTCCGGTGATGTCGTTTGCGGCGGGACCACAGAGAAAGACGACCATGGCGGCGACGGCGTCCATTCCGATGAAGCGCTGCGTCGGCTGGCGCTCGCCGAGATACTCGCCGGTCACGTCCTCGAGCGGACGATTGCTGTTTGTTGCCATCGTCGCAATCTTGTTCAGGATCGCCGGCGTCGGCAGCGTGCCGGGGCATAGCGTGTTGCAGGTAACGCCGCTGCGGGCGGTCTCGATGGCCACCGCGCGCGTCAGGCCGAGAATAGCCGTCTTGGTGGTCACGTAGTCGATGCGGTCTTCGACCGCGCGGATCGAATAGATCGAGCCGAGATTGACGATCCGGCCCCAGCCGCGCTGCTTCATGGCCGGCAGAGCCAGGCGGATCAGGTGGAACGGTGCCGACAGGTTCACGGCGAGCGCATCGTCCCAGCGATCGGGCGGAAACTGCTCGATGGCCGAGAAATGCCTGACCACGGCGTTGTTGACGAGGATGTCGACGGCGCCGCAGCGGTCGAGGAGGTCGGCCATCATGCGCTCGATGGCGTCGCGCCGGGACAGGTCGGCAGAAGCGGGGATGACCTCGACGCCGAAGCGGCTGCGGAGATCATCCGCGGCCTGCTTCGGCGCAATGAGATCGTGCAGGACAATGTTGCAGCCCGCGCCGGACAGGCCTTCCGCGATCGCGAAGCCAAGGCCTGCGGTCGCGCCGGTCACGAGTGCCCATTTGCCTTTCATCGCACGGATGCTTCCTTATTTCTTGTCGAGCTCTGCGAACACTTCCTTCGCGTTGCGGAACGCGTCGACGCCGGCAGGCACGCCGCAATAGATCGCGACCTGCATGAAGACCTCGCGGATCTCCTCCCGCGTCGCTCCATTGGCGAGCGCGCCGCGGACGTGGGTCTTCAGCTCATGCGGACGGTTGAGTGCGCAGAGCATCGCCAGATTGAGGAAGCTGCGGGTCTTCCGCGTCAGGCCTTCGCGGCCCCAGACGTAACCCCAGCAATATTCCGTGGTGAGGTCCTGCATCGGCCGGTTGAAGTCGTCCGCGGATGCGATCGCCTTGTCGACGAATTCGTTGCCGAGCACGCTCTTGCGGATCTCGAGCCCGCGGTCATAGGTCGCCTTGTCCATTGTGTTCTCCGTTTCTTTTCCAGCGATATCAGCTCTTCGGCCAGAAGGGCTTTGCCAGCGCGAGCTCCGGCGGGAACACGGTTACCGGCACGCCGGATTGCCACTGCACGATGGTCATGCCGGCGCCGACGCGGCGGCCCTTCTCGTCGAACTTGATTTCGCCGAGCGGATAATATTTCGAGGGGCCGGCATCCATGGTGCGCAGCGCCTCGCCGACGGCGACGCGGTCGGCCTTGCCGGCCTTCTCCAGCGCGTCCTTGATCACCCACATGTCGCCATAGGTGGAGATCGCGTTCTGCGTCATCCACGGCTCCTTGTAGCGGGTCTTCAATTCGGCGATCAGGGCCTCGTGGCCCTTGGCGCCCCAGCTCGCAACGCAGGTCAGGACTCCTTGGAGCAACTCCGGACTCACGGTCTGCAGCATGTCGGGCTCGGCGATGGCGATGCCGAAGGAGATGGTCGGCACCTTGCCCTGGCCGAGACCGAACTCGTTCATCTTCTCGAGGAGCAGCTTGGCATCGGAGATCACGGTCGGCAGGAAGAACAGCAGATCCGGTTTCGCCGAGCGGATCTTCTGCACCAGTGATGTTGCATCCGCGAGCGGCGGGGTGAAGGTCTCGTCGACGATCAGCTGCAGCTGGTTCTCCGCCAGCAGGCCTTCGCGCATCGATTTCGCCGAGGCGATCGACGCGGCCGTGTTGTCGGTGAGGATCGCAACCGTCTTCGGCCGCTTGCCGGACGCCGTCTCCGCCAGCTTGACGATCTGCGGCAAGGCCTGGCGGGCCTGTGAGCCTGCCGTGGCCGAGGTCTGGAACACGTATTTGAAGCCGCGATCCGTGATCAGGTCGGAGTAGGAGAGGGTGAGGACGGGCAGGTTGGCCCGCTCGGTGACCTCGGTCACCGCGAGCGTGAAGGATGATAGATAGGCGCCGCTGGCCGCGACCAGATCGCTCTCCTGCGCGACCATGCGCTGGGCCGCGTTCTTGGCCTTCTCGGTGGAGTCGCCGGAATCGAGCACCACGAGCTTCAGCTTGGCGCCGCCAAGCGCCTTGATGCCGCCTTGCGCGTTGATGTGCTCAACCGCCATCTCGGCGCCATGACGCATCACCGTGCCCGGACGGGCGTACATGCCGGAGATCGGCACCAGCAGGCCGATCTTCACTTCCGCTGGTTGCTGGGCCCAGGCGCGGGATGCGATCAGCGTGCCGGACGCGCCGGCAAGCAGCAATCGCCGACTGATCTTGGATGTGGTCATGACAATTTTCCTCCCTGAAATCGCGCGTTGTTCTATGATTTCTTCGGCCAGAACGGCTGCGCCTGCGCCAGCTCGGGCGGATAGACGGTGACCGGCACGCCCGATTGCCATTGCACGATGACGACGCCGGCGCCGACCCTGCGACCTTTCTCGTCGAATTTGAGCTGGCCGCCCGGATAATATTTCGACGGGCCGGCATCCATGGTGCGGAAGGCCTGCGCGACCGAATTGCGGTCGGCCTTGCCGGCCTTCTCCAAGGCTTCCTTCATCAGCCACATGTCGCCGTAGGTCGAGATGACGTTCTGCGTCATCCAGGGCTCCTTGTATTTGGTCTTCAGTTCGGCGATCAGCGCCTCGTGACCCTTCGAGCCCCAATTGGCGACGATGGTCATGATGCCTTGCACGGTCTCCGGGCTGACGCTCTGGAGCATATCCGGCTCGGCGATGGTGATGCTGAAGGACACGGTCGGGATCTTGCCCTGGCCGAGCCCGAACTCGCTGATCTTCTCGAGGCCGAGCTTGGCGTCGGACACCGCGTTCGGCATGAACAGCAGCAGATCGGGCTTGGCCGAGCGAACCTTCTGAATCAACGGCGTCG
Source organism: Bradyrhizobium sp. NDS-1 (assembly GCF_032918005.1). Classification (NCBI taxonomy): domain Bacteria; kingdom Pseudomonadati; phylum Pseudomonadota; class Alphaproteobacteria; order Hyphomicrobiales; family Nitrobacteraceae; genus Bradyrhizobium; species Bradyrhizobium sp. NDS-1. The sequence goes on along the minus strand of NZ_CP136628.1, from coordinate 5,058,615 downwards.
CGTCCGACAGCGGAGGGGTCCAGACTTCCTCAACGACGAGCTGGAGCCCTTCCTGCGCGAACAGTCTTTCCTTCAGCGCCTTCGCGGTGGCAACTGACGTCGCGGTGTTGTCCATCAGCATCGCCACCGTCTTCGGCTTCTTGCCGGAGGCGTTCTCGGCCAGCTTCATCAGCGTCGGCAGGCCGAGCTCGGACTGACGGCTTGCGGTCGCCGCAGTTTGGAAGATGTATTTGAAGCCGCGGTCGGTCAGAAGGTCCGAATAGGACAGCGTCAGCACGGGCAGCTCGGCACGCTCGGTCACCTCGGTCACCGCCAGCGTGAAGGATGATAGATACGAGCCGGTCGCGGCAACAAGGTCAGGTTCCTGCGCCACCATACGCTGCGCCGCGTTCTTGGCCTTCTCGGTGGTATCGCCGCAGTCGATCACGACCAGCTTGAGCTTGGCGCCGCCGAGCGCCTTGACGCCGCCCTGCGCGTTGATGTGCTCGATGCCCATCTCGGCGCCCATCTTCATCACCTGGCCGGGACGGGTGTAGATGCCCGACAGCGGCACGATCAGCCCGACTTTGATCTCGGCCGGCGACTGCGCGCGCGCCACGCCGGCGAGGCCCACGGCGGCAGCGCCGGACAGCACGGTTCGGCGCGAGAGCCCCTTTGACGTCTTGTTCATTATGTTCTCTCCCTTGTCTTTGTTCTTGTCGTCACATGCCGAGATAGGCCTTGCGCACGCGATCGTCGGCGCGCAGCGTGTCGTTGTTGCCCTCGAGCACGACGTGTCCCGCTTCGAGGACGTAGCCGTGGTCCGCGGATTCCAGAGCTTCGGCGACGCGCTGCTCGACCAGCAGCATGGTCAGGCCGGACTGCCGGCGAATATCGATCAGGCGCTCGAAGATGAAGTCCGCGGTCGAAGGCGCCAGCCCCATCGAGGGCTCGTCGAGCATCAACAGCTTCGGCGAGGAGGCGAGGCCGCGACCGATCGCAAGCATCTGCTGCTGGCCACCGGACATCGTGCCCGCGAACTGGTTGCGGCGTTCCTTCAGCACCGGCAGCCATTCGAAGATGCGCTCGATGTTGCTCTGCCAGTCGCGCCGGCCGCTCTCCGTCATCGCGCCCATTTCCAGGTTCTCCATCACGGTGAGAGACGGGAAAACCTGGCGGCCCTCGGGAACGTGGGCGATGCCGAGATGAGCGCGCTGCGGCGGTGGCACGGCGAGCAGGTCGACGCCGTCGAAGGTGATCGCCCCGCCGCTCGGCTTGACGATGCCGGAGATGGTCTTGAAAAGCGTGGTCTTGCCGGCGCCGTTTGGCCCAACGATCGCGACGAACTGGCCGGCGCCAACATTGATCGAGATGTCGTTCAGGACGGGCTTGGCCGAATAGCCCGCGCTCAATCCCTCAATTCGCAGCATGGCCCACCCACTTCTTGCCGAGATAGGCCTCGATCACCCGGTTGTCGCGCGTCACCACCTCCGGCAGGCCTTCGGTGATGACGGCGCCGTGGTCGAGCACGACGAACCTGTCGACCAGGCGGACCATCGCCTGCATCGTGTGCTCGATGATCGCGATGGTCGTTCCGTCGCGCGCCAGCTGCTGGATCACTGCGACGACCTCGTCGGCCTCGCCGTGGCCGAGGCCTGCGAGCGTCTCGTCGAGCAGCAGGATGCGCGGCTGGCCGGCAATCGCGCGGGCCAGCTCCATCAGCCGCAGCTCCTTGGTCGAAAGCTCGCCGGCCACGCGATCGGCAACCGCAGAGAGACCGACCCGAGCGACCGCGTCGGCAGCGAGCTTGCGTGCCTCCTCGTCCGACCGCGCCCGCACATAGGCGCCGATTACGACATTGTCGAGGATCGACATGCGCAGGAACGGCCGCATCACCTGGAACGTGCGTCCGATGCCGGCCTCGCAGATCACGTGCGGCCGCTGGCCGGACATGTTGCGGCCGCTGATCAAGACCTCGCCCTCGCTCGGTTTCAGGAAGCCGTTGAGGAGATTGAACAGCGTGGTCTTGCCGGCGCCATTGGGCCCGATGATGCCGAGGATCTCGTTCTGATGCAGCTTGAAGCTGACGCCCTGCACGGCTTTGAGGCCGCCGAAAGATCGGGAGAGGTTTTTCACTTCAAGCATGACCTCGCCGGCCGCGGCGCGCTGCCGCGGGGCGGGCTTCAGTGCCGTGACGTTGGCGGCCGCCGTTTCGGCAACACCGGCCGCAGCGGTCTTGGGCGCGATACGTTTGCGCAGCAGATCGCGCAGCTTCCAGAACAGTCCCTCCGGCGCCAGCAAGATCACGCAGACGATGGCGAAGCCGAAGATGACGCCCTGAATGCCCGGGAAGCGGTCGCCGGCCTCCGCATGCAGGATCTCGGCAAGCGGAATCAGGATCACCGAGCCGATCACAGGACCCCAGACCGTGCCGACGCCGCCGAACATCGCTACCGTGAGCGCTTGCGCCGACACCAGCATGCCGAACACCGATTGCGGCGTGACGACCAGCAGCACCTGGGCATAGAAGCCGCCGATGGCGGCGGCGATGGCCCCGCTCAGCGTGATTGCACGCAGCTTCCAGGCGAGCGTGTTGATGCCGGCCGCCTCGGCGGCGGCCTCGTTCTGCTTGATCGCGAGCAGCGCCATGCCGAAGCGGGACCGCTCGATCACTTGCGTCAGCACGACGGTCGCCAGCATGATCGCGAGCCCCAGCAGCGTGTAGATGTGCGGGTCCGAGAACTGCATGTAGGCGATCGGTGCATCGCGCTTGATCGGAAGCGTAACCTCCTGGAAGCCGAGCCACTCGAACACGTAGAGGATGGCGAGCGGGTAGGCGAGCATCGCCAGGGCGAAATAGTGGCCCTGCAGGCGGAAGGTCGGAAAGCCGATCAATAGCCCTGCGATGCCGCCGAGCGCGGCGGCGACCGGGATCAGCAGCCAGGGGGAGATGTCGAAGTAGATCTGGCCGAGCGCAGTCGCATAGGCGCCGATGCCGAAGAACGCGGCGTGGCCGAACGAGACAAGCCCGGTATAACCGCTGAGCAGGTTCCAGGAGAGGCCGAACACCGCCCACACCGGCACCAGCGTCAGGATCAGCTGGTAATAGGAATTAGTGACGCCGAGCGAGAGCGCGGCATAAGCGAGCGTGAACAGCAGGGGCGGCAGAAAGGAGCGCATCCGGAGCATGGTCACGTCCTCTCCACCATCCGTCCGAAGAAGCCTTGCGGACGGAAGAAGATGATGAGGAGGAAGACGGCGAAGATCGCTGCGTTCTGCAATTGCGTCGGCAGGATCAGCGTCGACATCTGCTGCACGAGGCCGATGGTCATGCCGCCCCAGAACGCGCCGATGATGCTGCCCATGCCGCCGAGCACGACACCTGCATACATGACGATGACGTATTCGAGCCCGACGAACGGGTGGAACGGATAGTTGGTGGCAAGCAGGCCCCCGGCGATCGCCGTGATGCCGCAGCCGAGCGCGAAGGCGGTGCGGTGCGCGCGGTCGACGTCGATGCCCATATAGGTCGCGGCGGTCGGATTGTCGGCCGCCGCGCGCAGCGACTTGCCGATTCGCGTCCGCGTGATCAGCAGGGAGAGCAGGATCATCGTGACCAGCGAAACGATCATGTCGATGCTGCGGGCCTTGTTGAGGAAGATGCTCATGTCGAAGAAGGGACCGAGCTCCCAGGCCGTGCTCGACAGCGGCGTGCGGATCGAGGCGAGCACCGAGCCGAACACGAGGAGGCCGCCGTTCTGCAGGATCAGCGCAATCCCGAGTGTGAGGATGAGCTGGGCGTAATGGCCTTCGCCTTCCAGCGATGCTGTGCGCGTGCCTGAGACGTGCGAGATCAATGCCAGGTGGACGAAGTAGCCGAAGACAGCGAGCACGGGGCCTGCCAGCAGGATGGCGACGAACGGTCCGACGGCATTGCCAAAGAACGATTGAACGCCGGCGGCGGTGAACAGATAGAAGGCGGTGTACATGCCCAGCATCATGAAATCGCCGTGGGCGAAGTTGATGACGCGCATCACGCCGAAGATCAGGCCGAGCCCGACGCACATCAGGCCGTAGACAGCACCGATCAGAACGCCCGCGGCGAGGGCTTGCAGAAATCCCTCCATCAGCCCCGGCTCCGCATGGCTGACGAACTTAAGCAGGTCTCGAAATCGACCATGTTTTCCCCCGTACTCTCCGGCACTTCTTATGATGCCGATCGTAAGACCCGTTCCGCCGTGTCCAGGCGGCATTGCGCTGCGATGTCGCCGGCATTGCCGAGCCGTTCGCTGTTCTCGATGAGCTGCTCCAACCGCTGCGCACGGTCCTCGCCGAGGACGCCGTGAGCGGCGGCGCGGAAGCGCGTGCGAATGTCGGCAGGCGTGGCGGCGATGACGTCGGGCAGCGCGTGCCGGATGGTCCGGCCGCCGCGCAGAAATACGGTCACCTCCGCACCCTGCTTGGCGGGGAAGGCGGCGGTGAAGTCGGTATCGGCCTCTAGATCCGTGATCGCGACCAGGCGAATGATGTCGACATCATTGAGCTCGGCATAATTCTGTTCCTCGATCTCGCCGCGCGCCAGCGTCGCCGCGACGCTGAAGGGAATGCTCATCTTGGCCTGGAGCGCATTGCGATAGGGTCCCAGGGAATCGCAGCCGGGATAGCGAACCGCAGCATCGGGTGCGCGAATGACGACGCGCTCGATCTCATCGGTGCCGGCGAGCTCGTGCGAGACGCGGAGCGCGGCTTGAGCTGCGGTCTGCGCGAAATTGCAGGCCGGCACCGGCTTGTTGTACACCGCCAGGATCTCACACTCTCCGTCAGGAAAGATCGCGATGCTGTCCGGCGCGGCCTGGCGACGATATGCGACGAAGAGGCCGGCCTCGCCTTCCAGGATCGTTTCGGAGCCGAAGGCGCCGGCCGCGGCCAGACCGATCGCCTTGATCGCGTTGCTCGCGGCAAAACCCGGATGGAAATACATGTCGGAGCCGCCGGCATGCGGCCACTCGTTCAACCCGCTAGACGTATTGGCGGCGATCGCAACGGCACTGGTCGCTGCGTCCTCGGACAGGCCGATCGCAAAGCTTCCGGCGAGCGCCGCGCCCAAGGGGGTCACAAGGCCGGTCGGACGGTAGAGGCGAGCGAGATCGGAGGTCAGCAACGCACGGCCTATCCGTGCTCCGGTCTCGTAGCCGATGATGGCGGCCGTCAGCAGCTTCGCGCCGTCCAGCGGCGATTGTTCGGACAGCGCGAGCAGCGTCGGCCAGATCACGACGCCGTGGTGCGCGATGCTGGCCGCGTGCATGTCTTCGCGCACCAGGCCGTGCCCCATCACGGCATTGGCGAAGGCGGCATCGGCCGGCGAAGAGAGTTGCGACGTTCCGATGATCGTTGCTCCGCCGCCACCTTGTGCGATCGCAACGGCCTGGCGGCTCCAGGGATGCTGGGAGGCCTCGAAGGCGCAGGAGAGGAAGTCGAGCAGGCAGAGCTTTGCCTTCGCAACGACGTCGGGCCCGAAATCGCCGAGATCGACAGCAAGTGCGCTCCGCGCCATCTGGCGCGTGAGCGATAGCTTGCCGGATCCGGTCGAGCCGTTCGTCATCGCAAATGGTGCTCCCAAAAGCTCTCGCGCTCAGCCGCGCATCTCGACCCCGGCCCACTCCTCGAGCACCTTTGCGATCGAGGTGAAATCGGATGATGGACCGTATTTGGCGTTGGTGATTGCCAGCATCTGCCGCACGACCGCGCCGCAGACCATCGGCACGCCCATGGCTTCGGCCTCGTCTACGCAGAGACGGACGTCCTTGTAGGAAAGACCGGTGGCGAAGCCGAAATCGAAGGTGCCGGGCAGCACCGAGCGGGGGAATTTGTCCTCGGAAGCGCTGTTGCGGCCGCTGCTGGCGTTGATGATGTCGATCAGCACCTTGGCATTGACGCCGCCCTTGACGCCCATGGCGACTGCTTCCGAGGTGATCACCAGCGCCGCCGCCGCCATCAGATTGTTGGCGAGCTTGGCCGTCTGCGCCACGCCGGGCTTGTCGCCGGTGTAGAACAGCTTGCCGAAGTTCTTCAGGATCGGCTGCACGGTCTCGTAGGTCGGCTGCGGGCACGACACCATCACGGCAAGGGTGCCGTTGACCGCGCCCTTGATGCCGCCGCTGACCGGGGCATCGACCAGTGTCATGCCTTTGGCTTTGAGGCCCTCCGCAACGAGCTTCGCCGCGCCAGGGCCCGAGGTCGACAGGTCGATCACGATCTTCGCGCGGTTGCCGCTGCTGATGCCGTCCTGGCCGAGCGTGACGGCCTTAACGATGTCAGGCGTCGGCAGGCTTGCGAGCACGATGTCGGCGCGGGAGGCGACGTCCGCCGGCGAGTTGCCAAGGAGAGCGCCGCGCTTGACCAACGGCTGCGTCGCGTCAGCTTGCGTGTCGTAGACGACGAGCGAATAGCCCGCGTCCATCAATCGCCCCGCCATGGGGCCGCCCATGCGACCCGTTCCGATCACGCCGAGCGTCTCTCCCGCCATCGTCCACTCCCTGTTGCGCGGTCCATGATGGGCGCGCCGTCTTGATCTTGTCGTTACCTTCGCCAGCTGGTCTGGACGACCGCCGTCGTTGCGGCGGCGGGGATCCCGCGCCAGCGGCCGGATTGTTATGATTGTCAGACAAGCTGTCAAGCATAACATTTGGAGTCGACAGTTTGCCGCGGATCGTCTTATGGTCCGAGAAAACGAGGAAGACGCCCGGCGTGCCGCAAGACCGAATTCCAAGCGTGAGCAAGACCCTCGCCGATGTCGTTGCGGCCGCGTCATGGGCGGACGTGGGGGCGCAGAGCATCGAAGCGCGGCGCTCGATCCTCAATTTCTTTGCGACGGCACTCGGCTCCGCACGCGATCCCGTCGTGATGGCGGCGATGCGAACCTTGTCGCCGTTCAGCGGCGCGGCGACCGCAACGGTCATCGGCCATTCACGGCAGATGGACGCGATGTGCGCATCGTTCCTCAACGCCATCTCGGCCAACCTGCTCGACTTCGACGATACGCATCCCGAGACGATCATTCATCCAGCAGCGCCGGTCGCAGCTCCCGTCATGGCGCTCGCGGAGACGCGCAGGCTGTCGGGACGCGAGGTGCTCACGGCGTTCATCCTCGGAGTGGACATCGAGTGCCGGATCGGCAATGCGGTGTCGCCGCGCCACTATGCGCGCGGCTGGCACATCACCTCGACCTGCGGGATCTTTGGCGCCGCGGCGGCTTGTGCAAAACTGCTGGGCCTGCGAGCAGAGGGGATTGCGAACGCCATCGGGCTCGCGGCGAGCCAGTCCGCGGGCAATGTCGAGAACCTGCCCAGTGCCGCCAAGAACGTCAGCGTCGGCAACGCAGCGCGTAACGGACTGTTCGCTGCATTGCTGGCGCAGCAGGGTTATGAGGCGGCCCCGCGCGCGATTGAAGGTCCGCTCGGGTGGGCGCGCACTATGGGGGATGAGCCGGATATTGCTCGTCTGCTTGATGGTCTCGGCAAGACCTGGGAGATAGCAAGAAACACCTACAAGCCTTATCCCGCCGGCATCGTCTTCCATGCGGTCATCGATGCCTGTCTGAAATTGCGGGAGCAGATCGGTCGGCAGTTCGACCAGATTGACGCCGTGACGGTTCAGGGCTCGGCGCTGCTGCTTGCCCGCGGCGATCGCCCCGTCAACAACGAGCGCGATGCGCGCGTCAGTATCCATCATTGTGTCGCGTGCGGCTTGCTGCTCGGCAGGGCCGGGATCGCTGAATTTGCCCGCGAGACGGTGGTCCGGCCCGATATCGCGCAACTGCGGCAGAAGGTGAGGGCGGAGCTCGATACGCGGATGCCAGATGGAGCTGCGCGCGTCACGTTGCGCTTGTCGTCTGGCGAGGCGCTCACTGAAACGGTGACGTCGCCGCGCGGCAGTCAGGCTGCACCGTTGTCGGATCGCGACATCGAAGAGAAGCTGCGCGAAGGCATACGGACTGGCCGAAGCGATTGGGATGCAGACCGCGTCATCGACGCGGTCTGGCGGCTCGATGCAGCGGATGACGTAGGCAAGGTCCTGCAATCGCTGCGACCGCCGTCGGCGTCGCGCCAACCAACTTCCAACTAGACTGTCGCAAGACCGGAAAGGGACGATCATGAGCAAGACCGAACTGTTCGAAAACGGCCTCAAGGTTCGCAAAGAGGTGCTCGGCGAGGACTACGTCAACAAGTCGATCGCCGGCGCCGACGAGTTCACGCGCACCATGGCAGAATGGTCGACCGAGTTCTGCTGGGGCGCGCTGTGGACGCGGCCCGGCGTTGACCGCCGCACGCGCTCGATCGTCAATCTGGCGATGCTTGGCGCGCTGAACAGGCCGCACGAGCTGAAGCTGCACGTCAAGGGCGCCCTGAAGAACGGGCTCACCAAAGAAGAGATCAAGGAGATCCTGCTCCAGGTCGCGGTCTATTGCGGCGTGCCGGCCGGCATCGACGCCTTCCGCAATGCGCGCGAGGCGTTCAACGAGGTCGACGCGGCAGGTTCTTGACCGCGTCCGCTCGATTGGAAGCCCCATGGCAGACCCGGAATACGAGCTCTTCGCCATCCGTTACGCGACGCGGGATGCGCAGCGCAGCGAGCACTTCATCGGCGGCGACCCGCATGATGGCCCGATGCCGATGGACTATTTCATGTGGCTGGCGCGGGGAGGCGGGCGCAGCTTCGTCATCGACACCGGCTTCAACGCGGACGTCGCCAGGCAGCGCGGGCGGAATTTCCTGCGCTGCCCGGTGGAGACGCTGGCCGCGTTCGATATCGACGTCGGCGACGTTAAGGACGTCATCCTCACGCATCTGCACTATGACCATGCGGGCAATTTCGACCGGTTCCCGCATGCGCGCTTTCATCTCCAGGAGCGCGAGCTCGCCTACGCCACCGGGCGCTACATGCAATATCCGCGTCTGTCGCATTCCTTTGAGGTGGAGGACGTCTGCGGCATCGTGCGGCTGAACTATGCACGGCGGGTGCTGTTCTACGATGGCGACGCTGAGATCGCACCCGGACTGACGGTTCATGCGGCCGGTGGGCACTCCGCCGGTCTTCAGTTCGTCCGTGTCAACACGCGCCGCGGCCCTGTCGTGCTCGCCTCCGATGTCAGTCATTTCTACGAGAACATGACAAGCGAGCGTCCGTTCACGACGGCGTTCCATATCGGCGACATGCTGGTCGGCTTCGACAAGCTGCGCGCCGCGGCGCCCAGTGCGGACCACATCGTTCCAGGTCACGATCCGCTCGTCATGATGCTTTATCCGGCGCCGAGCCCGGATCTGGACGGGATCGCGGTTCGCTTGGATGTGGCGCCGTCCGGGCCTGCTCATTCCTAGGGGGCGAGAGGACCACGCGCCGCCTCCCCGGCGAGCTTCTGTCCCAGGGATGGACGAACCTTTCGCGACTTGGCTCCAATTGGATCTCGCTTGCTGGAGCTAGCGATGTTCAACGCCTCCGCCTGCCTGGCAGCTTGGACGGCAGCGCGCGGCTTTTGGGGATCCACTGGGTCGATCGCTCCATATCGAGCGCCCGGTCTTCGCCGTCCTTGCGCCGGCAGAAGGTCTCTGACACGTAGCGGTTCTTGCGGCGACCTGGACGCGCCAGTTCCCGGAAGGCAACTGAGTGAAGCTGGCCATGGCCGTGTACACTCCCCAATTCGTGTGCGCTACGTGTGCACCGAGAGGTCAAAACGGGTACAAACGTGTGCAATTTCGGCTAGTTTGGAGTGCACAGTTCGTGTTTCATCCTATTGAGATGATAAGGTAAATCATTGAAATCGCAAGACTATCGATTTTCTGTGGCTCCGATGATGGATTGGAGCGAGAGTCCAAGCTTCTCAAGGGATTAGAAGGTGGCGTGTGCACGATGCGTGCACCGGGAGATCAAGAGAGGCCCTTGTAAGGCAAGTCGAACCGGGCGCTTGTGAAAGCGGGATAGACGGGACAGAAGGCTTGCAGATTTCAGAGAATATGGCTTGCACATCCATGCTGGTCTTCAATCCAGCCAGACGGTGATCAGAAACGCAGCGGCTTGGGTAGCTCGCGCGCGATACCTTGTTGCTCGTGGCTTTCGCGCGCGCGGCGCCGACGCTGACCGTCGTCTGTCGACCGAGCGCCGTGCTTCCGCCCTTCGTACTCTCTCCCGGAGCCGGTTCAATTGAGCCAGCAGGCTAACGAGTTCGATCGTTGTGTGACGCAGAACAGCCAGGCTACAAACTCCGCTACTCACTACCACACCCCCAAACAAGCCTTGCCGAATCCGTGACGGGAAGCTCGAATTTGTGATGACGTGCCAATAGCGTCTAAGCGATGGCTCCTGGGGCCGTCCGTTCGCTTTACGACGATACACGGGGAATATTTTCGAGCGTTCCAATGCGCTGCAATGGAGATGGCTGTCTCAAACCAGAGAATTTGGGCGCACTCTCTGAAACGGCCACGGCATTTTGCATCAGCACGAGGGAGCGGCACCAAGGATATTCGTCGTCCGAACGATTGACTCTTCGACCCAGGCTTCGCGAGCGAACCAGCTGTGATCGGCCTGACAAGTCGGGCAACGAGTATTGCCGAAGAAAACGATGCTCCGCAGGAAAGTCTCACGATCGGATTTGATGCCGGTCGGAATCGCGCGACCTGTTTTGGGACACTTGACCATAATCATACCCATGTGAACCTCCCTGAAGCATCTGCCGAATAAATAAGAGGGGCCGATCGGCTGGAGTGCGCTCTCGACGGTGCAGGTTTCTTGGGGGCATCGCACCTGGGTCAATGTTCGAGCAACGGGCAGTTTGCTCGTGACGACGGTTCTCCAACCGACCGGATTCTTGCTGGGTGAATTCTTTGGCCCGCGCGGGCCTTGAAATGAGGCTTCGACCTCAACTGAAAGCTTCTGGGGGGCCCCTCACAATTATCATCCCCAGATCCCTGCGGCTTCGTGCGGAATCCTTCGCCCGCAACGAAATCGACACCTTCCTCTTGTCGGACATATCAGCCAATCGGATCACTCGTCTTACTCCCCCGCGCGCAATTCGTTAATATCTTCGTACATCATTTAATGTGCAATTAAATTCGCATTGTCGGTCCGGTTTACGACTCTCGACCGGTTTATTTTGCGGGGGCGCCGCGGCGGGACTGTCATTGTCGAAAACGTCAAATCCTTCGCATACTCAGCCGTTCCCACGGTACGGGTGCCGCCGCGATTTGACTTTGTAAACGGACGGTTGTGGGTGGTTCAAATCTGAAATAAATTTTGATTATCGGTTAATGCTATAAATGTCGTTGTTAATTGCTGGCGATCACGTAAGCTAAGCTCGTCCAGGTTTCATTCGGCTGGAGGAGACAATGTGGGATTTAACCCTTGGTGAGTACGACCTCGCCCCCGATACGCCGCACTTGGCCCAGATGCGCGCGGAACTGGTAGGCATTGGCGAGAAGGAGCGCATTCTGCGAGAACGCAGTGCCGATCGTGAAACCTATCGGTACCTCCTGGATGCTCATCGGTTGAGCGCGCGCGAGCTTTCTTTGAGAGCAGGTGTTGAACATTTCTCGGCAGGGAGAGAACAGGGCGGCCAGCTGTGGCATGACTGACTGTATTGTCGTTACGAACCGAGACCGATTGGGTGACTTGTGCCCGGCAGACGGGAATTGCCGCGCCGCGGACGGGTTAGATCGAACTTGGTAGGCTGCCGAGGGCCGTGGAGAGTATCCCAGAGCTGTCCTCGCCTCGTCGCTACAGGACGAGGCAGATTGCTTCGATTTGGTTGGTGCCGTGCTGGAAAGATCGTCGGCAGAGATGATGTTGAGACCAGCTTCGGATGCAGTGTTCGCGCTGCTGGACGATCGACCAGTGCTTTTCAGCGAAACAGGGCAGAAGATCTTTGAACTGGACGGAGTAGGGGCATTCGTTTGGTGTAAGTTGTCGCAAGGTGCCTCTCTGGAAGAGATCTATCAGGAGCTTGGGACGCTAGACATTGACGATCACACGGCACGCCGGTTCACGCGAGAGCTCGTCAATGTCTGGATCGATCGAGCGTTGCTCGAAGTCGATTGGCGAATGCCGATCGATTGTGCCTTCTCGGCGATTCTGGGTCGGCACAGAATAGGTGTCCGGGCTGCAAATCGCGACCTCCTGAGACGGCTGATTTCGCCATTTTGCGTCCCGGATCAGGGCGCCGGGGGTCACGGCGACATTGCGATTGAGGCAATGATGCTGGACGAGCAAGTGTTCTTGCGCGGTGAGGATTCCAGCGTATCCAGATGTGAAGTCGAAGCACTGGCACCTACGATCAAAGCGCACATCACCGAGCGGCTTATTCGAAGCGATCGTTGGGTCTTCTCCCTTCACGCCGCTTCTCTGGTCAAAGACGGCATGGGCCTATTGTTGTGCGGCCAACCGGGAGCTGGAAAGTCTACCCTTACTCTGCAGCTGGTGAACGCCGGACTTCGGTATGCCGGGGATGATGTTGCGCTGGGTGGAGCTGACGGAACGATTTGCGGCCTTCCGTTTGCTGTCACCTTGAAGGAGGGGTCGTGGGACTTGCTCTCGCGACTACACGGGGACCGGTACCACGCGACGCATTGTCGCTCCGACGGCGTTTTGGTGCGGTACGTGCCTATTCCGGATGCGCACCACGAATGCTTTGCCGCAAGCTGGATCATCTTCTTGAACCGCATAGCGAGCGGTCCGGCCGAATTGACCGTGATAGATCAGTTGGATTCGATGAAGCGGCTCATCGAGAATGCATTTGCTGCCGACGGCCGACTTTCGCGAGTCGGCTTTCTCGCATTGAAGCGGATAGTCCTGGGGGCGCAGTCGCTTCAGTTGACCTACTGCGAGGCTGTGGAGGCTCGGCACGTGCTTATGGATCTATGCAATGGCAAGGCATAGCACGGCCCTGACGAGTCTTTGCAATTGCCTGCAAGGCATGCCACCAGTCGACGTCGAGTGGATGTCCGTAGTCGGGCTCGCAAATCAGACTCTGACGACGCCGGCGCTCATCAATTTTGTCGACAAATTTGCACAGATCCTGCCGAAGGACGTCTGCGGATACATTCGCCAGATCCACCGCCGAAACGTGCTGCGAAACAATCGGCTCGTCGCTCAACTTGAAGAAGCTGTTATCGCGATGAACGGCCTTGGAGTTACGCCGATCATGCTCAAGGGGGCATCGACGCTGGCGACCGCGCCGGAGGAGCGACGAGGAGTTCGGTTAATGTCTGACCTGGACATTATGGTTATGCCGGACGAAGCCAAATTGGCTGTCTCCGCTCTGTGCGCAATTGGTTACGATATTGACTATGAGACCCCTCCCGAAAGCCAGAGATGGCATGTCGAGCTGAATCGCTCACAGGATGTCGGGACCATCGACCTGCAGCAGGCAGCTCCAGGCCCTGCGTACCTCTACGAGAGCGTCGGGCATCCGCTGAACCGTTGCGTCCCCGCTCCGCTGGGGCGCGGACGCGTGTATATCCCGACGCCTGCCTACAGAGCGCTTATGTTGATCATCCATGATCAGTTTCAAGACTATGGATATTGGCTCGGCGATCTCGACCTGCGGCACCTTGTTGAATTACGCGATCTGAACAATTCTGCCGAGGGCCTCGATTGGAAAGAGCTTACCTCTCTTGTCTCGGGCGAATTGATGAAAAATGCGGTTGAAACCCAGCTGTTCGCTCTTGCTGAGTTGCTTGGCGTGGAGGTTCCACACGCATTACGTTCCCGACTGATTCCCCGACTGCAGTTCATGCGACAGTTGATGCAAGCACGCTTTCCGGCCACACGCGTGCCTCTCCTGGCGATGAACATTCTGGATATCAGAAGTTACCGCCGGGAGGCGACTACTGTCTCGACAAAAACTAGCGCGCATCAACGTGGATTGTGGTCTGTGCCAAGAGCGAGCACCCTGCACTTTCTGTTGAATGCGACGACCGCAGTTCGGGCGGGAAAGGTCTAGAGCCTGAAGCCGTCACACGAGCGCCTTCGAGACATGGTGGCAACAGGTCTCTTGGTAGAGCAAGTTTTCGATCCGCTACCTGCTCCAGGTGAGGGGGCTGCCGGGAATCCGCAGGGCCAAACATTCTCAGCCGCCCCGCGGTGCGTCCAGTCGCGCCCAGCTAGGAATGCTCTCGGCCACTAGCATTCCGTTCGGAAGATTCGCCCTTCTCGCGGATTCTGAACTCCTCCAGCGTGTGGCCTGATTGGAGGGCGGCAACCAGCCAGCGGGGCTGCTTACCACGTCCTGACCAAGTCTCAGTTGGCTGGAGCGGGTTGTAGTACTTCGGCATGACCTTCGGGTATTTGCGCCGGGGCGGTTGGTCTGCCCCCGCCTCAGCCGCCCCACTTTCAGCTTCACCGAATTGTTCCGGTTGGTTGAGTTGCGCAAGACGCTTTTCAAGTTCCCGCTTCTCGGCGGTGATCCTTTCGGCAAGGATCTTCGTTAGCTCCTCGTGAAGAAGCCAAAGTTCCTCAAAATCCATGGCTTCGAGATCTTGCCTTCGCATAGCATTTCTCGTCACCGTTCGACTGACCCGAGTCAGCGCTGAAATTGACAACAATAAATTTTGTTATATATTATTTAATGATTATTGCGACGATTATTTTATTAATTGACCTCGGCAGGTGAAGAAGCTGCTGGAGGCGCGGGTAGGAGCGTAGTCTTGATTGAGTATCCTCTTGAACGTCTTCAGGATTCAGTCCGCCGGTTTGTGGTTCCCTCGATTGCCGTGACGGACATTCAGGCCCTTAGGCTCCAAATCGAACTCAGACGGCGTGCGCTGAAGGATATCGAGGTTATTAGCTCGCGTCTGCGTCTATGGGACAGCCGCACGGCGGTAAGGGCTCCTGAACGACGGAAAAGCGGCCGCCCGTCCCTAAGATGCAGGCTGAGGCGGGGCGGATCGTTTGGGCGACAGCTTGATTCCTCATCCTTCCACGGCGCTTGAGCGGTTTCCTGGCCGCAGCTAACCACCCGCAACTAGCGCGTGTGGTGGTGCGTGCCCGCGGTTAAAATTAAGCTTGCTCATTTTACCGGCTTGATTAATAACCGCGACCCGGTTATCTGGGTGGGCGAGTTCGGTTCCACACATTGTCTTGGGATAATCAGTTTCTCTGTCTTGATTAATATCGACAGGGAGAATATTGGATTGGGCGCAACTACACGGTGAGAGCATGTCAGCGAAGAAACTCGAGTTAGAAACGATGTCCCTCGACGATCTCTGGTCGCTTCATGAGGAGATTAGCGGAATTCTGTCCGATCGGATCAAGGCGGAAAAGAACGAACTCGAAAAGCGCTTAGCGGCACTTGGGGGCGGGATGGCTATTTTGGCGGATTCGAGCCGGGAAGGCGTGTCTTCCACCGGCAAGCCGAGACGTAAGTATCCGCGCGTGCTGCCGAAATATCGGAATCCGCAGACATCCGAGACCTGGTCGGGGCGTGGCAAGCGGCCGCGGTGGTTGGTTGCTGCAATGAAGTCTGGTCGGAGAATTGAGGATTTTCGCATTGGCGAAGCAAGTCCGAAGCTTCGTCAGCGGGCGTGACTGAGGCTGTTTGATTGGCAGGATTGTGGCGACCTAAAAGCCGGCGAAACTCCCATAAGTCTTGGGTCTAGTAGGCGTTGCGCCCTCTTAGAACCTCGACGGGCGTCCGCAGCAGGATTGCGAGATCCAGCCCGAGACTCCAGTTGTCGATGTACCAGAGATCATATTGGACACGTGTTTCGACCATGACTGCTGTGGGGGTAGGGCCCCGGCAGCCATGAACTTGGGCCCAGCCGGTCAATCCCGGCCTGACCCGGTGGCGAAGCGCGTAGTTGCGCACGAGCTTGTCAAATTCACTGTCGTGAGCCACGGCATGAGGACGCGGGCCCACCAGCGACATGCTGCCGTCGAGAACATTTAGCAGCTGTGGCAGTTCATCGAAGCTCGTCCGGCGCAGCCATTTGCCGACGCGGGTGACGCGTCGATCGGCGCGGTTGGCCTGAAGGATCACAGGCCCGTCCTCGAGCACATGCATCGTCCGGAATTTGCGTATCAAGAATATCTGGCCGTTGAAGCCACAGCGCTGCTGGCGAAAGAATACAGGGCCGGGAGAATCTAGCTTGATGGCCACTGCAGTCAGCGCAAGTAGCGGAGCGAACATAGCGAGGGCGAGGCCCGCGCCGACAACATCAATCGTCCGTTTGATCGTGCACTCCAGCGGCGTAAGGGGACCACGCTGGAGTTCTACGCAAACAGCACTTCCAAGACTCCGCTTAGGGTGTCGAAGCAATTCGGACGTTGTGCCGACGGGCACGAATATGATCGGGAACGGCAATACGCGCAAATCGGCAACAAAGGCTCGCAATTCAGGCCATCGCTCCGGGTCTGCTTCCACCACCACCTGATCGAGCTGGCAGGTGCGAATGTGGTCGATGACGCGGGCCGTGAGACGCCTTCGGCTGGCAGGACCGAAGCCAAATGGAGGCAAGCTGAATCGTCCCTTCACGGAATATCCGTGCATAGACAGGGTTTCGGACAATCCCACGTTCTTCGACAATGGTTGATCGCTGATCAGAACGATATTTGTGTTGGCGAACTTTCTGCCGCTCAGGGCTCTTCCGAGAAGCACCTTGACTCCCCACCGCTCGGCCAAAAGCAAACCCAGACCGATAACGACGAAGAGCAGGCCTGCTTGCTGGGATGCCCCCGGGTGAATTGCAAAGCCGTACACCGCCCAAATGAAAAGCACCGACGACGCCCAAGCCAGACAGACCACGCGTATCTGATTTCGGAGGGCAAGGAGCTCAACCGGCTGATAGAGCCCATAGGTCTTCAGCAGGCAAACGAGGCAAGCTGCGCTGACTAGCGCCGGGCCAAGTGCGTTCTCCAAGCCGACTGCGGCTTGCCCATGCTGAGCCTGGTAGAGCAATGTAGAAACGATGCTCGCAAATAGAATGGTTGCAATATCCGCACCAAGCGCCACGTGCTCGACCGCATCATAACGGAGAGGCCATTTATGCTGGCGGGATATTGCAGGCTTGGGACTGACACGATCCGTAACCTCCCGTTCGGGGAAATGTCGGTTCACGAAATTCATGGCGGGCCCTTCTATTTAATATTTAATTTATTATTAATTACTCAAGTTTATCAAGTGGAAATATCGGTTCCGGCAATTTGATTCGTGCGCCCCATTGTCGCCGGAACCGCGAGCGCCTGTTGATCAAAGGTCGTGGCTTCTTATCGAGAACCCTGTTGGGAATTCCGCGTGCGCACTTGGTCGAGGTACGCCGGATCCAGTTCCGAAATCAGGCCCTCCAGATAGATCTTCCCGTCGGCCGAGGCTGACCGGTATGCGGTCACAAACGCCGGCCTGAGGGCTGGCCGATGTCTAACGACGAGGCTGATGTCCCGCTTGATCAATTCACGAAACTCAGGCTCTCGTACCACGCCATCCGTAGCCAGTGCGACGGATAAGCGTAACGGAACCAGATCCAAATCGTTCGGCGCGGTATAGTACGACATCTTGAGCATCGCTGCCGTGCTGGATTGGGACGAATTGTGCTTCGACCTCGCCGCGAGCATGAGCCAAATGTCGCCCCGGAGCGGCGAAGAGCGCAATGCACGAGCAAGCACACTCGAAGTCACTACAGGAGCCGTCCGTTGCTCGTCCGCAGCTACAGCCGAATCCCAGTTGAATCTTGATCCGCCTCGGATCCATAGGTCTTCACGGGCTGCCGCTACCGAACCTGGCTTCGAGATTCCGTTCGGCCAGCCTGTTGCAGTCGACACAGCTGACAATAAGGAAGATCGCCCACCGAGATACAACTCAGGGAGGACCATCCATACTGCCTGCAGGATCAGTACGATTCCAAGCACCATCAAGGTGATGCGGGGCCACATGGTGACGAATGCTGACGCGAACCTCCGAGGAGACGCCGGTGCTTGAACTGCGATCCGGTCGGAGGTCTCTTTTGGTTCCAGGGATATGACGTCGCGTCCCGCGCCGGGAACGCTTTGCCCCCACGCCAGCCCAAAAAGGGCGGCGGCCAGAAGCGACGCGCCCAAACCCAGAATTCCGTGGTCAGAAAAGGCCAGTACCGTCACTGCAATCGAAGCGGCAGCGCCCAGGGCTGGGAACACGTAATCGTAGGTGCGCGACAGAGTGCGCCTCATCAGAATACAAGCGCCGAGCATTGCAATAACCACGAGCCCGCAAAGGAAGGCCCACCCCATATCAATAACGATCGCGGCGGCGGCAGTTGGCCTTTCTCGCGAGGCGCCGACTTCAACGTCCTGGTAAACCGGCAAGAGCACGGTCGAAGCACCCGCGCCGGATCCCGCCAGCCCAACGTCCTGGAGCATCAGCTCTGTTGCGCTCTGACTGCTCGTCGACAAGGCGATCGTCAGGTCGGTGTTCGTCTTGAAGGGAATGACTGTCGCGATGGTAATGAAGACGATCGCGGTGGTTGCGAGAACACCAGCAGTACCCCACAAGCCTAGAAACCACCTGCGAATAGCAAATACTGAGAGCAGGATTACAGATCCGAGGAGGGCGGCAACGACTGCAGCTGAATTGGCCCGAACAAGCAGCGCGGCCATGCAGATCATCATTGCAATTGTCGCGGCGGACAGAGCAGGGAGCGGGGCTGTCGCAATTGTTCCTGGCCGACTGTGTCGCAACAACTGATCGACCGCTCGTATTGCCGTTGCGCAGGAGAGCAAGACACCGAGCACTGCGACTGTTGAGCCATTTGGCCCGGCGACAGCGGTTGCTTCCTTGTCGAACCACATGGTCGTAGCAATTGTGGCTATCAACAGCAGAATGTGCAGGACATGCGCCGCGCGATATCGGTCAAGCGAGATGACGGCCGTGATGAGGGCCGCGGCGAGTACAGCGCAATACTGCGCCAGCGAGAATATTGTCGCCCCGGTATCGACTGTGATCATTTGGGCGAGCGGCTCGTTCAAGGCCGCCGATGCAGCCGCCCAAATGGGATTGCCGAGTTTGCCCATCGGCATCGGCACTGCCTGCAACGCCATCCAGAGCACCGGAGCCGCGAGTACGACAACGAGACCGGGCCGAAGCAGTTTGGCGAGCCCAAGGGAGGAGGACGATGGAGAGATCGCGACCACCAGCGCCGCCGCTGCAAGTACCAGGGATGCCACCACCCAGCCTTGCAGGCTTTCAGGCATTGCAAACGCCGCGGTAATCGCCACTAACTCGGCCAATATGACAAGCCAAACCATCATGTAAACACCGTCGTGTGGTGCGGCCGCTCCGCTGATCTCGCACGTCAGATGAGTGCGGGCCGCTATGAGACAGCCTCAAGAGCCAGAAAGACCATAACGGATGTAATGGCTATCATGATAATAGTAGCTTCGATGACCGTCATATCGGGCCATCGCCTTAGTGTCCGTCTTGCTGAGAACTGCTCCAATCAGCGACTCGTGAATGTTTGGTGCCGTGTGCAGTGCGTGTTGTACGACATCTATTTTTGTCCTGCCCCATTCAACAACGAGAATGTAGCAGTCAATCAGAGATGAAGTGGCCCGAACGTCGACCAACGGGGTCAGGGGAGGAAGGTCGACGATGACGTAGTCATATTCGGCGCGTAAACGGCCGAACAGCTTGCTTATAGCGTCGGCGCAAAGAATTTCGCTGGTGTGGAGCAGAGGTCCAGGCCGCACGGCGGGCAGAAATGTAAGATTGGTCGTCGGATCCCGCCAGATTGCATCGGAGAGCGACCGGCTGCCGTTTGCAACTTCGATGATTCCACAGGCCGCTTTTGGCGCAAAGATGGCAGTTAGCGAGGGATTCCTGAGGTCGCAATCGACGATGATAGCCTTCTTTCCGGTGTGCCCGACTAGTTGCGCGAGCGAGGCTGCAATCGTGGTCTTCCCCTCATTCGGTAGGGCAGACGTAACGCCGACGACCTGCGCCTTCCCCGGATTGTGGTCGATGGCCAGCTTGATAGAACGAATCGCCTCGGTGTATCGAGATAGCGGCATTCCGATCACGGTCCGATGAATTGCGGTTGGAGATGAAACTATCCGTTGTTGAACATCATCATCTGTTTTCTGGAGGCGAACGGGTATTTTCGGAGATTTGCCGGCCGGCAACAATGGGACCATAGATAGACAAGGCAACTCCAGCACGGTTTCCACTTGTGACGAAGTCCGAAAGACACGGTCCATTAGATCCCTGAGGAGTGCCAAGCCGATGCCTAGCGCGAGACCGCCGAGAATGCCAAGCGCCAGTACCAACCTTGTCTTCGGCTTGCTCTTGCTCGCCGGCGGCGACGCCGGAAAGAGTACACGTGTGTCCGATGTGGGAAATGTCTCCTGCTGTGCGGAGCCCATGTAACGCTGCAGGAAGGTCTCGTACAAGCTACGCAAGCCCTTTGCCCGGCTTTCCAAATCCTTGATGGTGAGTTCAGCAGAATTGACCGAACGGGACTGCGAAACGGCTCGCGATAACTGCTTTTCGATTTCTTCCTGGCGCTGTTTGGCGAGTTCGAACTCGCTTCGGCTGACCTCTGCAAGTCTCCTGACCTCGTCGAAGATGGAGACGCGGAACTCTCTCGCGCGGTTCCGGATATTGACGACGGCCAGGTGGTCGCGACCGACCCTGGCCGCTAACTCGGCCTCACGTCTGGTGAGCTCCAGATATTGCTGGCGCAGCCCCGTAATGATCTGGCTGTTCAGCGCGTCGGTCCCGATAGCATCCAGATTGTCTATCGAGGACGGCTTTTTCGGATCGATAGAAAGGAGGGTGTCGTAGCGAGCCAACTTGGCGGTGGCTTCGGACGTTTGAGCACGTGCCGCGGCCAATCGATTGTTGGTTTCCGTGATCTGTTGCTCGTCGATGGGTTTTCCGTCCAGAGAAACGATGTTGTTTTGGGCCTTGTAGACGTCAACGGCACGTTGTGCAGCGAGGGCCTGATCGCCGAGATCGCGCAACCTCTCCTGCAGCCAGGTGGTCGCCCTGCGGTTGGCGTCGAACTTTGCATTGAGCTGGTCTGCAACATAAGTGTTGGCTACCGCGTTCACGATCTCGGCGGCTCGGGCTGCGTTGCTCGAACTGAAGCTGATCTCAATGACGTTGCTGTATCCGATCCGTCCAGCGGAGAGCCGACTGAGAAATGTGTCTACGAGATTGTCCGATGGTTCGCCATGCGTCTCGGGTGGCGCATCTTTCTTCGATCCGGTTGAGGCCAACGACCGAACTCGTTGCCAGAGCGACTGAAAAGATAGGCCGGACGGCTTGAAATCCGGATCTTCGGTCAGTTTCAGCTGATCGATTACCGCAGCCGCGGTGGCCTTCGACCTCAGGAGCTGTAGCTGAGTCTCGATTTGACTGAGGTCGAAAGCCGGCTCGGCTAGAAGTGATTGCTGCTGGACAAATTGAGGCCTTGGATTGGCCAAGAGGATCTGAATCTGCGCCGTATAGGTTGGAGGGACCAAATGGAGGTAGAGCAGGCTGGCCGCAGTGGCGAGTACGGCAGTGACGAGAATGACGAGATACTGGCGCCTTAGAAGCCCGATGCCGAAATTGATGACGTCGGTGATTCCTCCGCCGTCTGCCTGGGCGGGTTGAGGCAGTCCGTTTACCGGCAGCCGCATTCTATCCGTGTGTTGAAGATTGTTATGAAGCATCACGTACCTGTCCGACGCTGGGTCACGTTGCGGCCTTCCACCCGCAAACCCAGATTTAATGAGGCCTGCGGGAAGGCGAGATATTATATAGCTTGTAAAAATCCACTTGCCAAATTAAATAAATCATATATTAATTGAATTGCGATTAAAATAACGACGTCGCGGCTCAACTCTGGCATGTCTTAAAAGAATTCGAAGACATTTCCGTAGTTTGCGATTGCCGCCCGGGCGGCTTCTTAAAAATAAGGCGAGCGTTTAGGCGTGGATTGAGGGGGCGGAAAATTAACTCCACCGGGGATTATGGTCCACCGCATCGAAGCCCGATCCGAATTGAGAGAGGGCAGGAGGGTACCCAATGTTGGAACTGCGATCCTTGGCGATCCCCGATGTCAAAGTCATTCGCCCAGATCGGTTTTCTGACGCCCGCGGTTACTTCTGCGAGACTTTTCAGCGATCGGCTTTTGCGGAGAAGGGAATTCTTCATGACTTCTCTCAGGATAATCAGTCCAGCTCGGATCGGGTCGGCACGGTGCGCGGCTTGCACTTCCAGCGCCCGCCCTTCGCGCAGGCGAAGTTGATACGGGTGTTGAGCGGAGCGATTCTCGATATTGCAGTTGACCTTCGGCGTTCATCGCCCAGCTACGGCAAGCACATCGCGATCCAACTGGATAGTGAGAGCGGTGATCAAGTCTTCATTCCGAAGGGATTCGCGCACGGTTTCTGTACGCTGCAGCCCAAGACCGTCGTCTTGTACAAGGTCGACCAGGTCTATGCCCCAAGTCATGACGGTGGCGTCTATTGGGCTGATCCAACGTTGGCGATCGAGTGGCCCGTGACGCCCTCGGAAGCCCAGGTGTCGCCAAGGGACCAGACCCTTCCTACGCTCAGCCAGCTCGGTTGCGTTTTCGACTAGTGGAGACGGGTAGAATGCGTATCTTGGTAACCGGCGGAGCGGGTTTTATCGGTTCTGCGGTCTGTCGCCGTTTGGTGCTACAGACGGGTGCTGCGGTGATCAACGTCGACAAGTTGACATACGCAGCCAACCTGGCGTCGCTCGCGAGCATCGAGCGACTGGAGACTTACGCATTCCTGCAGTCCGACATTTGCGATCGTGAGACCATGGATTTTGCGTTCGCCGACTATGAACCGGATGCGATCATACATCTGGCCGCCGAAAGCCACGTCGACCGCTCGATCAACGGGCCCGACGCCTTCGTCAATACCAATGTAGTTGGCACCTATACGCTGTTGGAGGCTGCCAGAGCCTACTACGAACGTCTGCCGTCTTCGAGGCGGAAGCAGTTCCGCTTCATCCACGTGTCGACTGACGAAGTCTACGGCTCGTTGGGTCCCGACGACTTGTTCCGCGAGGACACGCCCTATAAGCCGAGCTCCCCATATTCGGCGAGCAAGGCGGCCTCGGACCACCTCGCACTCGCGTGGTTTCGAACTTACGGCCTGCCGGTTATCGTATCGAACTGCTCGAACAATTACGGTCCGTATCAGTTTCCGGAGAAGCTTATCCCGCTGACGATCCTGAATGCCATCGACCGGAAGCCTCTGCCAGTCTATGGCAACGGCAGGAATATTCGAGACTGGCTTCACGTCGATGATCATGCCGCAGGCTTAGTATGCCTTCTGTACGAAGGAAGGCCTGGCGAGAAGTACAATTTCGGAGGAGATGCTCAGCGATCCAACCTGGAGGTCGTCACTCGGATTTGTGACGTTGTCGATCGATTGTCTCCGGGCGCCGGATCGAGACGTTCCCTCATTACGTTCGTACCGGATCGTCCGGGACATGATGCGCGCTATGCGATCGACGCATCGAAGGCACGTCGCGAACTCGGCTGGGAACCCAAGCGAACCTTCGAACAGGGCCTGGCCCAAACCGTCGGATGGTATCTCAAGAACCGCACATGGTGGGAACGTGCTCGCTGCGGCGTCTATGACGGCTCGCGGCTGGGTCTCCTGGCCGCCCAAAGCTGAGTTGAAGATGACAGATCGACCCATCCTCATCGCCGGACGCAATGGCCAGTTGGCAAGGTGTCTTCGAGAACTTGCCGCAATGCGCGGTCTGCTTGCGGTGACTCTCGGGCGCCCAGAGCTCGATCTGGAGAACCGCGAAGGGATCGAGAAACTCATCGCGTCGATCGCGCCTTCCGCAATCATCAACACGGCCGCCTATACAGCGGTAGATCAGGCCGAATCCGAAAGAGCGAGGGCGTTCAGCATCAACCGCGATGGCGCGGCGGCGCTGGGAGATGTCGCGTGGCACATGAACATTCCGCTGATCCATCTGTCGACCGATTACGTGTTCGACGGTGCGAAGTCCGATGCCTACGACGAAACCGACATTCCGGCGCCGCTGAACGTCTACGGCGCATCCAAGCTTGCCGGTGAAGCTGCTGTATTGGCCGCGCACCCGCTTGCGACGGTGATCAGGTGCTCGTGGCTTTACAGTCCCTATGGCAGCAATTTCGTCCGGACGATGCTGCGGTTATGCGAGACGCGGCAAATTGTAAGGGTTGTCCGCGACCAATGTGGAAATCCGACCTACGCGTTCGACCTCGCGGAAGCCGTCCTCCGGATCGCACAACGGTCCGTAGCGGACGATCGCAGGGCCATCGCCGGCATCTTTCATCTCGCGGGTCAAGGCGAGGCAAGCTGGTACGATTTTGCAGAGGCGATCTTTCACGAGCGTTCCCGTCGTGGAGCGCGGATTCCGACGCTCGAGGCGATTACGACCGAGGAGTTTCCAACTGCTGCGCGTCGACCTCGGAACTCGCGCCTGGACTCATCCAAGGCCGAACGTGTGTTCGGGATTCGATTGGCACCTTGGCGCCAGTCACTGGAATCTTGTCTGGACCAGCTGGTCGGAGAAGGAGAAACCGATGCTGAAGGGAATCGTGCTGGCTGGCGGCAGCGGAACGCGGCTCTATCCGATAACGCGCGTGGTCAGCAAGCAGTTGCTCCCGATCTATGACAAGCCAATGATCTATTATCCCCTGTCGACGCTGATGTTGGCGGGGATCCGCGAAATTCTGATCATCACTACGCCTTCAGACCGGTGTCAGTTCGAGCGATTGCTGGGGGATGGTAGCCAGTGGGGCATCCGGCTCAGCTACGCGGAACAAGCCCGACCCGCCGGTCTCGCGGACGCGTTCATCGTGGGTGCGGATTTCATCGGAAACGATCGCGTGGCGATGGTGCTTGGAGACAATATTTTCTTCGGCGACGGCCTGAGCGAGTTGCTTGCCAGAGCGGCAGGACGTGAAGAAGGCGCAACAGTGTTTGCCTATCACGTACGCGACCCGGAGCGATATGGCGTCGTCGCGTTCGATGAGGCGGACCGCCCGGTGTCGATCGAGGAGAAACCCAGGCTGCCAGCTTCGAACTGGGCAATCACGGGATTGTACTTTTTCGACCACCGCGTTGTCCGCTACGCTCGTCGTGTCGAGCCATCTGCGCGCGGCGAGCTCGAGATTACTGATCTCCAGATGCGTTACCTTTCGGCCAACGAGCTCCACGTTGAGCGCATGGGACGGGGGTTTGCCTGGCTGGATACCGGCACGGTCGAATCACTCATCGATGCAGGGACGTTCGTGCAGACCCTTGAAAAGCGGCAGGGAATGAAGATTGCCTGTCTCGAGGAGGTCGCTTTCAGAATCGGCTTCATCAATCGCGATCAATTGCTCGCGCTGGCGCGCCCCTTGGAGAAGAGCGGCTACGGCAGATATTTAAACGAAATCGTGCGGCTGCCCCAATTCGCTTCGCGATAACACTACTCAGCGGGCAGGTTAAATTGCGTTATATGTTGCGCATTTAATTGACCGCGGGTCAAAATGGAATTAAAGAGTTGTTCTGTTATTTATTTAATCGGTACGGCTATGCTGGTTCAAAAAACGAGCGTCTTCGGCCGGGGAACTCGCTCCGTGCTTCCGGGGGAAGATATTTTCGCCCCTTGGCAGGAATCGACGTTCTTGAATGGATTCGCGGGCTTCGACCCGCATGGCCTCTGGGCTCCGTCGCTCGTTGATCACACGGTAAGCGGGATATCCACTCTGCCTTCTCTTGTCGGTGACGCCTCGTTCTTCGAACGGACGTCTCGGCCCGGCCCGGGTGATACGTCGGGCTTACGCGCCTTTGTGCCCCGTTTCTTCGCCGCAGCTTCCCGGTCGCGATTGTCTGCGCTGCTGTCCTCGACGTCTTTGACGAGCGGTCACAAAGGCCTGGCGCTCACGCTCCCGTCTGCGGCGAACGATGCGACGCCGACGTCACAACCGATTTCCACCCCTGGCGCCACTCACTGGGCCCATCCGACTGACGGAGGCTGGAATGTCGCACCGAACTGGAGCGCTGGCCTCCCGAGTATCAACGACTCTGCGTTCCTCGATGCCTCAGGAACGTATGTCGTCACGAGCTCGGCCCCTGTTGATATTGGGAGCCTGGTGCTCGACGCGGGTGCAACGCTTTCGTTGGATGGCGGCACGCCGTTTATCGTCGAAGGCAATGTTCTGAACAATGGGACGGTCGTCGTTGGAGCGTTCCTTGGCGATCGCATAGCGACCGCTGAGTTTAGGGGCGACGTCAGCGGCACTGGATCTTTCGAGATCGCTGACCAAGCGGTCCTGAAGATCGGAGGTTCTGTTTCCGGCCAGTTCTTGAATGGATCGTTCTCCGGCATAACCGTGTCGTTCGACGCGGATGTTGGCACGCTTGTCCTCGACCAGTCGGCCAACTTCCGCGGATTGATCGCAGGTCCATTCCCGGAAGCGCCGCTTTCCCCTGGGAATCTCATCGACCTGAAGGATCTACCCTTTACAACGTCGATGTCGGCGACCGTCCACCACGACAGCAGCTCGAACATCAGCGCGGTCGATTTCAGCAACGGTGCGGCCAACGTCTCCTTGCTGTTCTCGGGGATGGACTTGAACTGGAATTTCACGAGCAATGGGCAGGGGGGGACTATCGTCTCAGATCCACCCACGAATCCCACCGTATTGGAGAACCAGAAGCCGGGCACACCGAGGAGTGTCTGGGAGATCCAGCCGGGCGACAATTCGACCCTGACCCAGGGGTTTGCGACAGCAATCAGCACCAATGTCGGAAGTACGGTCCAATTCAAGATCAACAACCTGACCGGCAACCCGAACTATCGCGTCGATGTTTACCGGCTAGGCTATTACGGTGGCGATGGTGCCAGACTGGTTACGAGCCTGCAGCATCAGGCCGCCGCCGCGGTCGTCCAACCCGCTGCACTAAGGGAGGCGTCCACCGGTCTCGTCGATGCCGGCAACTGGAGCGTAACCGATTCCTGGAGCGTGCCAGCCGATGCGGCCTCGGGGGTCTACTTCGCCAACGTCATCAACGGCACCGAGATTTTCCAGATTCCGTTCATCATACGGAACGACGCTTCACACAGCGACATCGTCCTGCAGACAAGTGATCA
The DNA here is from genome assembly GCF_032918005.1 of Bradyrhizobium sp. NDS-1. NCBI lineage: Bacteria > Pseudomonadati > Pseudomonadota > Alphaproteobacteria > Hyphomicrobiales > Nitrobacteraceae > Bradyrhizobium > Bradyrhizobium sp. NDS-1. The sequence continues at coordinate 5,031,518 of NZ_CP136628.1, read as the reverse complement.
GGATTGGCAAGCTTACAACGGTTGGGGAGGGGCCAACCTTTATTTCGGGAATGGCCCGGGCATCAATGGATCGGCCTACGCGGTCAGCTACAATCGTCCCCTCGTAACGCGTGACGGCACGGGAACCTTCTCCGAGGGAGGAGACTCCCCGTTCACGGCTGAGATTGCGGCCATCTATTGGCTCGAGCAGAACGGGTACGATGTCTCTTACATTTCTGGAATAGATGCTGCGACAAACGGCTCGTTATTGCTCAATCACAAGGTCTTCATGGACGCGGGGCATGACGAGTATTGGACCGAAGCCCAGCGCGCCAACGTAGAGGCGGCCGCGCACGCCGGCGTGAATCTTGCGTTTCTCACAGCCAACGAGATCTATTGGAAAACGAGATTGGTACCCAGCATCGATGGCAGCGGGACAGCCAATCGCACACTCATTAGCTACAAGGATACGCACGCAAATGCGCTGATTGATCCGTCAGGACAGGCGACCGGAAACTTCTCCGACCCGCGCTTCGGTGCTCCTCTTCCCTCGAATCAGCTGACCGGTACATTGTTCGCGGTCAACGCATTTCGGTACGACACGATCACGATACCTTACCCGATGACCCAGTTGCGCTTCTGGCGCAATACGGCCGTCGCGCAAACCTCATCGGGTCAGACTGCCTCGCTCGTACCCGGCCTGTTGGGCGTTGAGTGGGACATCGCGCCGGACAATGGATTCCGCCCTGCCGGGTTGGTCAGCGTCTCGTCCTCAACAATCAATGTAGATGGGAAGTACCTGCTTGACTATGGCAACACGTTCGGAGCAGGCACGGCGACCCACAATCTCGTTCTGCATCGGGATCCCGTCAGTGGCGCGCTGATCTTCTCGGCCGGTTCAATCAACTGGCCGTGGGCGCTTGCCAGCGACCACGACGGTCCTGAGACTCCTGTCGATCCCAACGTCCAGCAGGCGATGGTGAATCTTTTCGCCGACATGGGGGTTCAGCCGGCGGCCCTGCAAGCCAGCTTGACTGCCGCGATCCGGTCGACAGATGTCACGGCGCCGAGCTCCAGTATCACCAATCTTTCTGCTGCCAGCGTTGCCGAGGGGCAGTCCATCACGGTGACGGGGACGGCCACTGACGCGGGTGGAAAGATTGCCGGCGTCGAAATCTCCACGGACGGTGGAACGCGCTGGCATCCAGCCAACAGCAATGTCGGCGCGGCCAACGTGACGTGGTCATACTCGTTCAGCACAGGAGCTCAGGGGGCATATTCTCTGAAAACCCGGGCGGTCGACGACAGCCTGAACCTGGAAACACCCGGTGCGGGCACCAGCTACACGGTAACAGCATCTTCCGCCCTGACACTCTTCAGTCCGACCGCCACGCCAGCAGTGATCTCGAACAGCGATTCCGGCGCGGTTGAGCTTGGCGTCAAATTCGTGCCTACCGTATCGGGTAAGATCATAGGCATTCGTTTCTACAAGGGACCCGAGAATACGGGCACCCACATCGGTGATCTCTGGACATCGAACGGCGCGCTGCTTGCGAGAGCCACCTTTAGCAACGAAACCGCGAGCGGCTGGCAGCAGGTTGATTTTGCGACGCCTGTCAGTGTGCAGGCCGGCGTCACGTATGTCGCCTCGTATCACACGAACACCGGCCATTATTCCTCAACGGACTACTACTTCATCGACTATGACGGAATTACGAAAGGTGCGCTCACCGCGCCCGGTAGCAGCCTCAACGGCATCTATGCTTATGGCAGCAGCCCGGTCTTCCCCAGCAACACCTCCTTTATCAAGGCCGCGAATTACTGGGTCGACGTCGTTTTCAGCGATTCAGGCTTGACGTCGCCGCAAGCTCACGAAGACAGCGGCTTTACAGTTAGCCAAAATGGCGTGCTGAATATTCCGGCATCAACGCTGCTCGCGAACGACACCAACCCGTCGGGGTTGGCTTTCTCGATTACCAGCGTCGGTAACGCTGCCAATGGAAGCGTAAGCTACAATTCGCAGAGCCAGACGGTGACGTTTACTCCCACTCCCGGCTATGCCGGGGCGGCGAGTTTCAGGTATACGATCACGGACACGAGCGGCCAAAGCGGGTCCGGTCAGGTGTCGCTCAAGGTCAACTATCCGGTCTCTGCGCAGAGCCTGTTCGGCACCAATGATGCGCCAAGCGTACCCAATTCCGGCGATGCCAGCCCTGTCGAAGTTGGCGTCAAGTTCACCGCATCCGTGAGCGGAACGATAACGGGCCTGCGCTTCTACAAGGGATCGTCGAACACCGGAGCCCATGTTGCGAATTTCTGGAGCTCGACCGGCACTCTGCTTACAAGTGCTACATTCACGAACGAGACCGCCAGCGGCTGGCAGCAGGTCAATTTCTCCAATCCCGTGGCCATCACGGCAGGCACCACCTACGTCGCATCCTATCACACCAACGGCAACTATTCCGGTACCCAGAACTACTTCGTGACATCGCTTGCCAACGGCCAGTTGACGGCCCCGGCCGGTGCCAACGGCGTCTACAGCTACGGGTCCGGCAGTGTGTTCCCGACCAATACATTCAAGTCCTCGAACTACTGGGTCGACGTCGTCTTCAACGGCTCCTCCGCAGCCAGCGTGCCGCAAGCCAACGCCGACAGCGGCTTCACGGTTACCCAAAATGGTGTGCTGAACATCCAGGCATCAGCGCTGCTCGCGAACGATACCAACACGTCCGGGCTGGCTTTCTCGCTTACCAGCGTCGGTAATGCCGCCAATGGAAGCGCAAGCTACAATTCGCAGAACCAGACCGTGACGTTTACTCCCGCCGCCGGCTATGCCGGGGCGGCGAGCTTCAGCTACACGATCACGGACACGAGCGGTCAAAGCGGTTCGGGCCAGGTGTCGCTCAAGGTCAACTATCCGGCCTCTGCGCAGAGCCTGTTCGGCACCAATGATGCGCCAAACGTCCCCAATTCCGGCGATACCAGCCCTATCGAAGTCGGAGTCAAGTTTACCGCATCCATAAATGGGACAATCACCGGTCTACGCTTCTACAAGGGATCGTTGAACACCGGTTCCCATATTGCGAATCTCTGGAGCTCGACCGGAGCCCTGCTTGCAACTGCCACGTTCACGAACGAGACAGCCAGCGGCTGGCAGCAGGTCAATTTCTCCATTCCCGTGGCCATCACCGCAGGCACCACCTACGTCGCATCCTATCACACCAACGGCAATTATTCTGGCACCCAGAACTACTTCGCGACACTCCTTGCCAACGGCCAGTTGACGGCTCCGGCTGACGGCAACGGCGTCTATAGCTACGGCGCCGGAAGCGTATTCCCGACCAATACCTTCAAATCCTCCAACTATTGGGTCGACGTTGTCTTCAACGGTTCCTCCGCCACCACAAATACCCCGCCAACCGCGGTCGCGGACGTCGCTGATGCGACGGAAAAAGGGGGCGCAAACAACGCTACGGGCGGCACGGCGGCCACCGGTAACGTACTGACCAACGATACTGATCCCGATTCCGGTGATACCAAAACCGTTAGCGCAGTCAGATTCGGCTCGACCAACGGGACGCTCGATACACCTCTCACGGGTGCGCACGGCACCCTCTTGCTCGGTGCTTCGGGTGCTTTCACCTACACGGTGAACGAGAACGATGCAGCCGTGCAAGCCTTGCGGCAGTCGGCCAATACGGTGAGCGATGTCTTCAGCTATACGATGCGGGATGCTGCCGGTGTCGCATCGTCGAGCACGCTTACTGTCACCATTCATGGGGCCAACGATGCGCCCGTACTGGGGATCCAGACCGGCAACCAGGCCGTTACCGTTGACTCGGCGCTCTCGCTGACGTTGCCCGCCGGCACCTTCACCGACGTCGACGCCGGCGACTCGCTCACCTACAGCGCAACCTCTGGCGGTGCAGCCCTTCCCGCCTGGCTCACGTTCAATGCTCAGAGTCGTACCTTTAGCGGCACGCCGACGTCCGCGGATGTTGGTACGCTCAGCGTTACCGTCTCTGCTGCCGATCTGGGCAACCTCGCGAGCAGCGCGACATTCGATATCGCAGTTTCGCCAGTTCCTTCGACTGTGAGCCTGTTCTCCAGCACCGATACTCCGGCCATACGATCGGGTTCGGACACTTCCCAAATCAACCTCGGGGTGCAATTCGCGTCGTCCGTGGCCGGAACGATTACCGGAATCAAATACTACAAGAGCGCAAACGATTCCGGCACCCATACGGGCTCGTTGTGGAGCAGTACCGGCGAGCTGCTGGCGACCGCGACGTTCACGAACGAGAGCAGCAGTGGTTGGCAGACAGTCACGTTCAGCAATCCCGTGTCAATCACGGCCGGAACCACTTACGTCGCGAGCTATCACAGCAACGGCCATTACGCCTCCACCACCAGCTACTTCACATCCGCTCGCACCAATGGTCCGCTCACGGCTCCTGCGAACATTAATGGCCTCTACAGCTACGGAACAAGCAATCTGTTCCCGACCAGTACCTATAAGGCGAGCAATTACTGGGTGGATGTCGTGTTCAAGAGCTCGAGCGGCGGCCCCAACCAGTCACCGGTCGCAGCGAATGACAGCGGCTTCCACGCCACACAGAACGTTCCGTTCGGGATTCCGAGCTCAGCACTGCTTGCCAACGACTCCGATCCCAACGGTGATACGCTCACGATCACAGGCGCGAGCGGCGGTATGAATGGCGTCGCCAGCTACAACGCCCAAAGCAACATCGTGACGTTCACTCCGACGGCCGGCTACACGGGACCCGCGTCCTTCAACTATAGCATCTCCGACGGTCATGGTGGCATAGCGGATGCATCTGTTGCGCTTGATGTAAGCGCTGCGTCTTCGACGACGGTGCGCCTGTTCAGCGCAAGTCAGGAGCCCGCCATCGTGGCGGCCAATGATCCAAATTCAGTGGAACTAGGCGTCAAATTTCAGGCGTCTACCCCGGGCGATATTATCGGCATTCGCTTTTACAAGGGGCCTTCCAATACCGGCACGCACGTTGCAGATCTCTGGAGCGGTACCGGGACATTGCTGGCGACGGCGACCTTTACAAACGAAACGGCCGATGGCTGGCAGCAAGTCAATTTCGCCACACCTGTGACGATCATGCCGGGATCCACCTACGTCGCCTCCTATCACACCTCCGGGAATTACGCCGCCGATCCGGGCCTGCTGGCCAATGCGATCACCAACGGACCTCTGACCGCCCCATCTTCGGCATCGATCGGCGGCAACGGTGTGTTTGCGTACGGCACGGACAACCTGTTTCCAACCAACACCTACAACTCAACGAGCTATGGCGTTGACGTCGTTTTCAGGCCGCAGCTGGCAGCAGCATAGGAGAGCAAGATGCACGCCGAACTCTATACCGATGGAATCGAGGAAATTACCGTTAGCGGAACAATCGTCCGCGTCGACCTAGTCAGTCTTTCTCCGACAGAGCGTGATGCCAGCAATGCCCCCAAACGGGTGTTCTCTCAGCGGCTGATCTTTTCGGTCGAGTCCTTCGCCAATTCGGTGGATGTGATGCAGAAGGCGCTTCAGGGCCTGGTTGATGCGGGCGTGGTCCGGCGGAATCAGCCTGCCCAGTCGCATAATGGCGCTTCGGGGGCGCGTGATGCGCTCGCGCCCAACACACGGCCTTTGAATGTCTCTTCAAATTTCCGCTGAACTCGACGAGGCTGGCGGCGCGACGGACCAGGTCGCGGAGGCGTCCGGCTTGGCAACGCAGACGGCATTGGAATGCCTGTCGAAGATTTCCGGTCACCATGGCATCGATCTTCCGGTCGAACGCCTGAAGCACACCTACGCGGTGGCCGGCCCGCTTCCGTTGACTCTCCTACTGCGCATGGCGAAGGATGCAGGCCTGCGCGCGAGAAGCACGAGACTGGATTGGGGCGCGCTGATTCGTCTTGGAGAAGCCTATCCCGCGCTGGCTCGGCTCGCCAATGGCAACTGGATCGTCGTCCTTGGTGCAGGCCAGGGAACCGAGGGCATCGAGGTCGTCAGCGTCTTCGACCCGCTTGCCAATCGCAAGGACGAGGTGCTGGTCGTCGACCGGGACCGATTCTGTGCTCAGTGGGCCGGTGAAACGGTCCTGATCAAGCGCGAACAGTTGGCACAGGATGCACGGAGGAATTTCGGCCTCCGCTGGTTTTTGCCGGAGCTGCTTCGCCAGTGGCGACTGTTCAGGGATGTCGCGATCGCCGCGATCATGCTCTATGCGTTGGGCCTCGTCGTCCCGATCTTCTTCCAGCTCGTGATCGACAAGGTTCTGGTTCACGAGAGCTTCACCACGCTCTACGTGCTCGCGGCAGGGGCGGCCGCAGCGCTCGTCTTCGATGCGATGTTCGGCTTTCTGCGGCGTTACCTGCTGCTCTATGCGACCAACAAGGTCGATATTCGCGTTGCGACAAAGACGTTCGGTCATCTCCTCGGGCTTCCGGTCACGTTTTTCGAGCATATGGCCGCGGGAGTCTTGGTCAAGCACATGCAGCAGGCAGCCCGTATTCGCGAATTTCTGACCGGGCGACTGTTCTTGACAACTCTCGATGCGCTTTCGCTGTTCGTCTTCCTGCCGGTACTTGCTCTCTACAGCGTCAAATTGACTCTTATCGTTCTGGCCTTCACTGCCGCGAGCGGTGCTGTTGTCGGGCTGCTCATGGGTCCTTTCCGGCGGCGTCTTTACGACCTTTACCAAGCGGAAGGCGCGCGGCAGGCTCTTCTCGTCGAAACGGTTCACGGCATGCGCACGGTGAAGTCGCTGGGCATGGAACCCCTGCAGGGGCGCATCTGGGATAGCCGCTGCGCGCAATCGGTGACCATGCGGTTCGGTGTCGAGAAGATTTCCGCAGGCGCCCAGGCGCTCACCGGATTCCTCGAGAAGATCATGACACTCGGAATCATCTCCGTCGGAGCAATCGACGTCTTCGCGGGAGAAATGACAATCGGCGCGCTGGTCGCCTTCAACATGTTGGCCGGGAGAGTTTCCGGACCGCTGGTCCAACTCGTGACCATGGTCCACGAATACCAGGAGGTTGCTCTTGCGGTGAAAATGCTCGGTGAGGTGATGAACCAGAAGCCTGAGCGTGATGGCAGGAAAGATGGGCTGCGGCCTGACCTCGTCGGCAAGATCGAGTTCGAGAGTGTTTCGTTTCGTTACGGAGCTGAAGGCGCGCCGGCGCTCGACGATGTCTCCTTCACCATCGAGCCAAGTTCGATCTTCGGGGTCGTGGGCCGGAGCGGCTCCGGCAAGACGACGCTCACAAGGCTGATCTCGGGGATGTATCCGGTGCAGCAGGGGCTGCTGCGTATCGACGGATATGATTCAAGGGAGCTCGACCTCACACACCTGCGCCGACACCTCGGAATCGTCCTTCAGGACAATTTCCTGTTCCGCGGGACGGTTCGCGACAACATTGCCTGCGTGAAACGTGACGCGACCTTTGCCGAGGTTGTCGCTGCGGCGCAGCTCGCAGGCGCCGACGAGTTCATCGAGCGGTTGCCGCGTGGCTTCGACACCATGCTCGAGGAAGACGCTGCCAACCTCTCCGGTGGACAGAAGCAGCGGCTCGCGATTGCGAGGGCTCTGATCGTCAATCCACGGATCCTGATTCTCGACGAAGCGACGAGCGCTCTCGATTCCGAAAGCGAGATGATCATCAGGCGCAATCTCCGTCGGTTGGCAGCAGGACGTACCGTCATCATCGTCTCGCACCGGCTGTCGATGCTGACCGAAGCAAGCCAGATCCTCGTCATGGACCGCGGCCGGATCATTGACGTGGATCGCCACGATCACCTCCTGTCGAAATGCACAATCTACAGGCATTTGTGGAACCAACAGATGAAGCAAGTTGCATGAAGCAGACGAGGCAATCACGCGCGGATGCAAGTCCGGACGGACTGGTCGTGGCCAGGACGGTCGAGCGGCGCCGAAAGGTCAGGCCGGCCCCGAGGCCAGCGCGATTGATCGCAGAGTTCCAGTCCGATGCAGCCGAGGTGGAGCAGCAAGCGCCGCCGCGGCTGGCGCGTCTCACTCTCTACGGCGTACTTGCACTGATCGTCTTTGCAGTGACCTGGGCATCGGTTTCGCAAGTGGAGATGATCGTCACGGCGCAAGGCAAACTAACCACGACACGTCCGAACTTGGTCGTGCAGCCCCTGGAAACATCGGTCATCCGCGAAATCCACGTGAAGGCCGGTGATCGTGTCAACCGCGGCTACGTTCTGGCGACCCTCGATCCAACCTTCTCGCAGGCGGATTTCGACCAGTTGCGCGGCAGAGTGGCCGGATTGGATGCCTCGATCGATCGCCTGGGCGCCGAACTGGATGGGACCGAGTATGCGGTCAAGGAGCTCACGAATGCAGACCAGATCCTGCAGGGCAAGGTGTTTCTGCAGAGGAGAGCCGCTTATCAGGCGCAGATCCAGAACTACGACACACAGATCGCTTCCGCCCAAGCCAATCTCAAGACAGCGAAGGATGAAGAGGGGGTCCTTCTTCAGCGGCTCGACACCATGCGCGCGATAGAAGCCATGCGCAGCACGCTGATGGACAAGGAGGTCGGCTCGAGGTTGAACTTCCTGCTGTCTCGTGATGCGCGGCTCGAGATTGAGAGCAATTTGGCACGCGTTCGCGGCAGTATCGCCGACAGTGCGCATCGGCTGGAGAAAGCCCGTGCTGACCAGAAGGTCTTTGCCGAGGAATTCCGCCGCACGACCTACCAGGAACTGGCGGAGACGGTGCCGAAGCGGAATAGCGCAGCAGAGGAATTGAAGAAGGCCGAGCTTCGACGACAGTTGATCGTCCTGCAAGCGCCCGCAGACGCCGTGGTGTTGGAGATCGCAAATCGCACAGTGGGCTCGGTCGTTCGCGAAGCGGAAACGCTGTTCGTCCTAGTCCCGCGCGACGTGCCGCTGCAGGCGGAGGTCAAAGTCGAGGGGCGTGATATCGGCCAGGTGGCGCTTGGACAAGCGGTCCGCATCAAGTTCGAAGCATTTCCTTTCCAGAAGTATGGAACTGCGACGGGAGAAGTCCGCGTCGTCAGTCAGGACACGTTCTCGCCGGATCCGAAGGCCGAAGGTGCGGGCCACGCGCCAGCTCCCTATTACCGCGTACTGGTCGATTTGTTGGACACGCACCTTCGGCTGCCGCCCGAGCGCATTCAACTGATTCCAGGCATGGCGGTTACGGCCGAACTGAAAGTCGGCAAGCGCACCGTGATTTCCTACTTCCTCTATCCGTTGCTACGCGGATTGGATGAAAGCATTCGAGAATACTAACCCGGCTTGGAATGGCGGTTCACCATGATGATTAGTCCGAACTTTGGAGTGAAGCTCGTGGTGCCTACGGCGGCGAGTACGCTCTCGCAAAATGCACCATTGGTGAATTACGCGCTCAACGGGCTAGAGCGTTGTTGGCTACCTGAACACCGGCGGTGGTCGCATATCTACCATCTCGATGGACGTCAGTCGCCAAACGAGTCGATACCAAGCAGCGACGTATTCTATACCCTCAACGTTCTTCTCGGCATGTCGCGCGTTGCCGAAGTTCCAAGTGGCATTGATATTCCCGAGATATTCCGTCGCAACGCTCTGCAACTCACGCAGCTTCCGGTAAGGAAGTATGCCTTCGGCATGGCGCTATGGAGCGCCGCCGAACTTGGTCTCGAAATACCGGACCCGGTCAAATGCGAGCTGAGAGCCATTCTTTCCGATGAGGGCCGGTGGAAGAGCTTCCGGGCGCAGGATCTTGGCATGCTGCTCACCGGAGTCGTGGCCCAGGCGAGGGCAGGCGAGAACGAGTGGTGGCGCTACGCCATGCCGCTTTATCGCCTTTTGAAGGAGCGCTTCCACAGCGAATCGGGATTGTTCTTCGATGCACCGTTTGGCCTTCGTCGCCGGTTCTCGTCGTTTGCGACGCAGACCTACCTCTCGATCGCCTGTTATCAGTATGGCGAGTTTTCCGGCGACGCGTCCGCGCTTGTCATGGCCGATACTTGCGTTCGTAATCTGATAATGCTCCAAGGCCCGCAAGGTGAATGGCCTTGGTTTTTCGACGCGCTGAGCGGCCGCGTCATTGATTTCTACGAAGTCTATTCGGTCCATCAGTATGGAATGGCCCCGGCGCTGCTGGAATGGGCCGAGCGCTTTGGGCAGAGGCAATCGCGGGACGCCCTGGTCAAGGGGTTCAACTGGGTCCTTGGCCACAATCAACTGGGGCGGGCCATGCTCGTTCCCGAACTGAACCTGACTGTCCGCTCGCAGGTTCGCAAGGGTGAATCGAGGACAAAGGCGCCGCGGGTGTTGCGCGCATTCAAGAACGCCTGGCTCGGAAACAAGGGGCGGCTGATCGACGCTGCGAATGTGGAAGTTCGGCTTGAATGCCGCAGCTACGAGCTGGGTTGGATCCTGTGGTCATTCGGGCGACGTACTGATCTGCCGGAGTTGACACACAATTGTGCCTTTGATGGCGTCTGACGAAATTCCGTTTCGCTAACGGTTCCAGGCGACCGCCCGTCGACCTCGCAAGTGCGAGAGCATGGTCACGGCGCGGTGCGTCCGGACAGCACACAACACGGCAATTGCTTTGAGGCGGACGCCGGTGCCATGTAGGCGGTCGCTGGTCAGCACAGTCACTGCGTTTGGCGCGAGTGATGCGAAGACGAGCAACGCTTGCGCGATCCAGCGCAATTGCCAGACAGGTTTACCTTCCGCCATGTTGCGATAGTGTGCGATGTGTCGGTCCCACTTGGTGTAGAGCTCCTGGAGAGAGCCGCGAGCCGGATGGAACACGATCATTTCTGGGATGTATCGAAATCGAAGTCCTGCGCGTAGCGCGCGCTGCCCCCATTCCATATCTTCGGCTACGTCAATGCCGGCAAAGGGACCGACGCGATCGAAGTCGCGGCGGAACAGCGCCATATTGCCAGTACCGGAATAACCGTGCCGCTCGATATAGAGCTTGAAGCGATACGCGAAGACGCTCTCGTAGGCCGCGATGGCGTCAAGCTCCGTATTCTGCGGCCGCCAAATGCGAACGTCGCCCCCGAGAACCGTGCCGGCTGGCGATGAGTAGGACCATGCCATCACGCTGCTCAGCCAATCCGGATGAGCTCTACAATCGGCGTCGATGAAGGCGAGGATCTCGCCTTTGGCGGCGGCGACGCCTGCATTTCGCGCCGGGCCAGGGCCCGGATGCAGTTCGTGCTGCAGTCGTACACCAGGATGACGCGCAACGACGTCGAGTGGGGGCGTTGCCGAACCGTTGTCCACCACGACGATCTCGAACGCGTCCCGAGTCAGGGTCTGTGCGTCCAGGCTGCGTAAACAGGCTTCCAGCGCGTCGGTGTGATTAAGATGGGGAATGATGACCGAAATCATCAATTAATTCCTCCATTTAAGTTGGCGTTGATTGTTGCTGGCGCGTTTGCGTAGAGGCCTCGTTTTTGCCGCGCATTTCGATCCATTTAAACCTTGCAATTAAATATCTGCTGCGTATTATCTCTATAATAATGTTAAATGCAAATTTAAACCGGACTCGGATTTTTTGGAGTAGGTTCCAATGCGCGCCTCATTTCTGGGATGTCCCGTCGACCTGCTGACGATGGCCGAGACCGTCGATCTCGCGCGCGGCGCTATGCGCAGCCGCCGGCGGCTGCAACATGTGGCGCTGAACGTCGCCAAGTTCATCAATATGAGATCCGATCCCATACTGGCGGCCGATGTCGCCAACAGCGACGTTGTCGGCCTCGACGGCATGGGGATCGTCTGGGGCGCTCGAGCGCTGGGCCTTCCGGCGACGTCACGGGTTGCTGGTGTGGATCTCCTTTCCGAGTTGCTCGCGGTATGTGCGCAGGACGGCTTCAAGCCCTACTTCCTTGGCGCTACTCCCGTCGTATTGAACCAGGCGATGCAGGTTGCGCGCGAGAAACATCCTTCACTTGTCTTCGCAGGCTGGCGCGATGGCTACTTCAAGCGCGAGCAGGAGGGTGACGTCGTACGCGACATCCGATCCAGCGCGGCCGATTGTCTCTTCATCGGCATGCCGACGCCTCGAAAAGAGCGCTTTCTCGCCGCCCACCGCGATGATCTCGGCGTGCCTTTCATCATGGGCGTGGGTGGTTCATTCGACATTCTGGCAGGCACGGTTCGGCGCGCGCCGGTCCAGATTCAGAAGCTCGGCCTCGAATGGCTCTACCGCATCTATCAGGAGCCTGGGCGGATGTGGTGGCGTTACGCCACGACCAATACGCTGTTTGCGGGCGTCCTGGCGCAAGCTCTCATCAGGCAGGCGCTTCGGCATCCGCTTGCTCCGCCTGGCCCTCTTCCGCCTGGTACGAGCCGGATCGGAGGTTGAGGCGTGCGGAAGCATTTTTTTATCCTTCTGGGAACCCGGCCGGAAGCAATCAAGCTCTTTCCGGTCATCAACCGGCTCAAGGCCGAGCAGAGCAAGGACCTCTCCGTAACAGTCTGTGCGACGGCGCAGCATCGGCACTTGCTTGATCAAGTCCTTAAGCTGGCCAAAGTGGTCCCGGATTTTGATCTGAACGTGATGACGACCAATCAGACTCTGGATCACCTGACCGCCCGGCTGCTCGGACAAGTCGGCGAACTCCTCGAAAAGCTGAAGCCCACCAGGGTCATTGTCCAAGGCGACACGGCAACCGCCATGGCGGGTGCGCTGGCATCCTATTATCATCGTATACCGGTCTCGCACATCGAGGCTGGACTGCGTAGCGGCGACATCTACGCCCCGTGGCCCGAGGAGGTGAACCGCAAGATCGTCGGCTCGATCGCCGATCAGCATTTCGCCCCCACAGAGCGCGCTGCGCAAGCGCTGCGTTCCGAAAACGTCTCGAATGACCGCATTCACGTTACCGGAAACACGGTAGTGGATGCTCTCATTCTCGCGAAAGCGATGGTCGAATCCGACCCAGGACTCTCGTGCCGATGGGACGGCATCAAGCAGCGTTACGGCAATCGGCGCATCATCCTGGTGACTTGCCATCGCAGGGAAAACTTCGGCGGCGGGGTTACCAATATCGTGAACGCACTGGAGACGATCCTGCGGCGTGAGGACGTTGCCGTGGTGCTTCCCGTTCATCCAAATCCGAATGTTCGTGATCTGTTTGCGTCGCGATTGTCGGACCACCCGCGAGTCGCCCTCATCTCCCCTCAGGAGTACACGGACTTCGTGAGCTTGCTATCGTTGTCCTACCTGGTCCTGACAGATTCAGGCGGAGTACAGGAGGAGGCCCCAACTTTCGGGAAGCCCGTCCTGGTGATGCGCGAGACCACCGAGCGTCCCGAGGGAGTAGAGGCGGGCACAGCGCGCCTGGTCGGTGCAAACTATGACAGGATCGTTGCGGAGACTTTTCGCCTCCTCGACGACGACGAGACTTATGCTGCCATGGCGCGCTCGCACAACCCGTTTGGTGACGGGCACGCGAGTGAGCGGATCGTGAAGGTTCTTCTCGATGCCTGAATTCCAAAAGATCGATGTCATTGGACTTGGTTATATCGGGCTGCCGACCGCGGCGCTAATTGCGAGCCGAGGGCTGCAGGTCGTCGGGATCGATACCAACGAACGCATAGTCGACACCGTCGCGTCCGGAAAAATCCATATCGCCGAGCCAGATCTGGATGGTCTTGTTTCCAAAGTCGTGTCGAGCGGTGCGCTCACGACGTCGAGAAAGCCGCGGCCGGCGGACGTGTTCATCATCGCGGTGCCGACCCCGATCGATCACGATAACCATCCAGACTTGTCAAGCGTGAATGCCGCCGTCGACAGTATCATCGATCTTCTTGTGCCCGGCAATCTTGTCATTCTTGAATCGACCTCGCCGATTGGGACGACCGAAGCCATCGCAAGTCGAATCGTTGGACGCCGGCCGGAGTTGCACATAGGCGTCAACGGCAAGGAGGACGGAGCGGTCTACGTCGCATACTGTCCCGAACGCGTGTTGCCGGGTCGGATCTTGACCGAGCTTATCAACAATGACAGGTGCATCGGCGGGATTACGCCAACCTGCACGCGGCGTGCTCAACGCTTCTACAAGATGTTCGTTCGCGGAGCTTGCGTCGGTACTACCGCACGAGCGGCCGAGTTGGTCAAGCTGACGGAGAACGCCTTCCGCGACACCAACATCGCTTTCGCCAACGAGCTTTCGATGATTTGTGACCGGTTCGACATCAACGTCTGGGAAGTAATCGACATCGCCAACCGCCACCCTCGCGTGAACGTGTTGCGACCGGGACCGGGCGTAGGCGGGCACTGCATTGCGGTCGATCCCTGGTTCATCATCGACTCGGCCCCCGACCTGGCGCGCGTGATGCGAACCAGCCGCGACGTAAACAACGCCAAGACCCACAAGGTCATCGAGCGCGCAGAGGCGCTGATCGACGATCATCCCTACGCGAACGTTGCTTGTTGTGGATTGACGTTCAAGGCCAATGTCGACGACTTGCGTGAAAGCCCGGCGATGGAGATAGCCACGCATCTCGCGGCGAAATACGGCGAGCGGATCAAGGTTGTTGAACCGAATTTGCGCCATTTGCCTCCTCAACTGGCCGACTATCGCGTCGCATTCGTGAACATCGACGAAGCCATGCGCAGTTGCGAGATTGCGATTCTGCTCGTCGATCATGATGAATTCAAAATGGTGCCATTGGCAGAGCGGCGACACCTCGACGTCATCGATACGCGAGGCATATGGCAGGATATGCCTGCGCGAACCTAACGTACCGTATCGCTATTCCGAATCGATCGAGGTCAGTATGCGAGATAGTCAGCTTGGAATCGGGGTCGTGGGATACGGCTATTGGGGTCCCAATCTCGTCCGCAATTTTTCGAGCAATTCCGCCGCCGGTGTCGTCAGCGTCAGCGACCTCGATCCAGGCAGGCTGGCGGCCATTGGGCAGCTGTACCCGGGGGTAGCGACCACCACGCGATATGAGGATCTGCTAACGGACGCCTCGATCGACGCAATCGCCATCGCGACGCCGGTGCACACACATTACGAGCTGGCAATGGCTGCGTTGAGAGCTGGCAAGCACGTGTTAGTCGAGAAGCCCCTGGCGCCGAGCTCGGAGCTGGTGTCACGCTTGATTGACGAGGCGGACCGGCGCGGATTGACGCTGATGGTCGATCACACCTTTCTCTACACGCCGGCGGTTCAGAAGATTCGGGAGCTATTGCTGAAGAAGGAGCTCGGAGACATCTATTATTACGACAGCATACGCTCCAGTCTCGGGCTGTTTCAAAAAGACGTAAATGTGATCTGGGACTTGGCCGTGCACGATATCTCCATCATCGATCATATCCTCGATGAGGAGCCGATCGCGGTTTCGGCGACGGGGTCGTGCCATGTTGTCGGTTCGCCGGAAAACATGGCCCACATCACGCTGTTCTTTGGCAACTCATGCGTGGCCCACGTCAGCGTCAACTGGCTCTCGCCTGTCAAGGTGCGACAGACGTTCATTGGCGGCAGCAAGAAGATGATCGTCTATGACGATCTCGAGCCGACCGAAAAGGTGAAGGTCTACGACAAGGGAATTACACTCGACAGGCCCCCCGAGAGCGCGCATCAATTTCGGATCGGGTATCGCGCGGGCGACATGTGGGCACCGCATATCTCGCCTAAAGAAGCGTTGCAAACAGAGGTCGAGCATTTCGTTGATTGCGTGCGCTCCGGGCGACAGCCGGTCTCGAGCGGCAGGTCTGGGCTTCGCGTGATCGAGGTGCTCGAGGCGGCCTCGCGATCGATCACCGAACAGGGCAGACCAGTCGAGATCAGGCCGTCGCCGCGCCGCCTGCCGGAGCTGGCCCGGGCTACGGCGTAGTTGGCCGTTTGATCGCGTGGCCATTCGCCAGCCGAGATGCCGTGACGGAGCCGCGATGAATTCAGTGCAGCGTTCTGTCTTGTTCTCTGCGGTCGACCGCTATGCGGGTCTTGTGCTGTTCTTCTTCTCGACCGCGGTACTTTCGCGACTGTTGACGCCGGGCGAGTTTGGGATTTTTGCGGTGGTCAACGCGCTCACCGCCGTGATCGCGGCAGCTTTCCAGGAGTTTGGAGGAGCGAATTACCTGCTTCAGAAGCATGAGCTGTCGCGCGTGACTATTCGTACGGCGTTCACTATCAGTTGCGCGATCTCACTGGCAGTCGCGCTGAGCCTGCTAGCCGCGGCCGATATCGTATCGCAACTCTTTGGCCAAGACAGCGTAAGGCGAGGTATCGAAGTTTCTGCGCTGAACCTGCTCCTTCTACCCGTCTCGGGAACGGTGGCCGCCTTGTTTCGCCGCGACATGTTGTTCGGGACACTCGCCCTCTGCAATCTTGCAAGCAACATGACGATCGCGCTGGTTTCGATTGGTCTTGCGGTACTGAATTTCAGCTACATGGCCCCGGTCTGGGGTAGTGTGGCAGGGAGCGTGATCCTCACGACCATGCTGCTGATCTCGTATCGGGATTTCAGCGTGCTGCGTCCTTCACTGTTCGAATACCGAGACGTCCTCAAATTCGGTCTCTATTCGAGCGGCGTCGGCGCCATCAACATCTTCTACAACCTCGCACCCCAGCTCTTTCTTGCAAAGATTCTAGATTTCACGGCCGTTGGTCTCTATAGCCGAGCCATAAACCTAACCCAGGTATTCGACAGGCTCGTCACGCAGGTGCTGAACCC
The DNA here is from genome assembly GCF_032918005.1 of Bradyrhizobium sp. NDS-1. Lineage (NCBI taxonomy): Bacteria > Pseudomonadati > Pseudomonadota > Alphaproteobacteria > Hyphomicrobiales > Nitrobacteraceae > Bradyrhizobium > Bradyrhizobium sp. NDS-1. The sequence continues at coordinate 5,014,828 of NZ_CP136628.1, read as the reverse complement.
GATCATCATGCCGGCAATCGTCGAGAGGCGTGCAGCCGGGGCAGATCTGAAGGGCGTATATCTGGACGCGGTCCAACTGCTTTCCGCCGTGCAGTGGCCATTTCTCGCGTTCGTCGCGATTATGGCGAGGCCACTTGTCGCGATCTGGCTTGGTGAAGCCTGGCTTGATGTTGTTCCGCTGGTGCGCATTCTCTGCGTTGCAAATCTCGCGCTGTTTGCGGCATGTCTGACGTATCCCGTATTCCTGGCGGTCGGACGCGTGCAGGACGCGCTGACCTCGTCCTTCATCTCGCTGCCACCGTCGTTACTTGCTCTCCTGGGTGCGTCCTTTTTTGGCGTCGAGGCAGTCGCGGCTTGCGCATTGCTGACGCTGCCATTTCAGGCGGCAGTGGCGATATACTATCTCAGTCGGCACCTGGCACTGCGGCCGGGCGAGTTTGGCCGTGCCCTTCTGAAGAGTGGTGTCGTTGCCGTGGCGACCGCATCGGGCGCAGCCACATGGGCCGTTTTGATCGAAGCAGGGGCTGTCAATGTCATTGTAGGCCTCGGGTCGGCATTTGTGTTCGCCGCGTTGTGCTGGTGGTTGGGTCTTATAGTAACAGGGCATCCTCTGCTGCAGCACCTACGTCAAACGGCAACGGGTCTTGCCAGGATGGCGCCCAGGCTGCTCCATTCACGTTCGGCGCTATGAAGGTTTACTTGACTGTAGAGACGGGGAACTGACATGCCGATAAAGGACACCCAGCTTGGCCGCGATGTCCGCATCCTGCATCCGGATCTGGTCAACCTGTATGGTTGCGCCGTTGGTGATGAGAGCAGAATTGGAACTTTCGTCGAGATCCAAGCGGGGGCAAAGATTGGTGAACGATGCAAGATATCGTCGCATAGCTTCATCTGCGAGGGCGTCACGATCGAGGACGAAGTGTTCGTCGGTCACGGCGTGATGTTCACGAACGACAAATATCCAAAGGCGACAACCGCGGGTGGTCGCCCTCAGCAAGCCTCGGACTGGGCGCTGCAACGCACTCATGTCGGTAGAGGGGCTTCGATCGGCTCGAACGCTACGATTCTGTGCGGCGTCACGATCGGTGCGGGTGCATGCGTAGGCGCGGGTGCGGTGGTGACAAAGGACATTCCGCCGGGGGCCACTGTCGCCGGCGTGCCCGCTCGGATTCTGCCCGCACCTGAGAACATGGTCCGGAACGCTCGGAGCTCAGCAAAGGAGCTTCAGAAATAGCATTAGCATTAATATGCATTCGCGATTTAATGCTTGATTAAATATGAGAATGATATTTAAATGGATAATAATCTTAGTCCAACCCGCGGTGTTGAATCTTGATACCCTTCCTGGACCTCAAAGCGCAATATAGCCAGATCAAGCCGGAAATCGACGCGGCAGTCGCGAGGGTCGTCAGTAGCGGGCACTTTGTGCTCGGACCCGAGGTCACGGCCTTCGAGGGACGCTTTGCAGATTATTGCAGGACCGCCCATTGCCGCGCGGTGAACAGCGGCACTTCGGCGCTTCACGTTGCCCTTCTGGCAGCCGGCGTCGGTGCCGGCGACGAAGTCATCACGGTCTCCATGACGTTCGTCGCAACCACCGCGGCCATTCTCTACAGTGGGGCCAAGCCGGTATTTGTCGACGTCGATCCGGTCACATGGACGATGGATCCCAGCTTGATCGAAGCCGCCATAACACCGCGAACCAAGGCGATCCTGCCAGTCCATCTCCACGGGCTGATGGCGGACATGGATCCGATAATGACCATCGCGCGTCGTCACGGGTTGGTCGTCATCGAAGACGCCGCGCAGGCGCACGGCGCGGAGTACCGTGGACGTCGTGCAGGCTCGATCGGCGATTTGGGATGCTTCAGCTTTTACCCCGGCAAGAATCTCGGAGCGTTGGGCGAGGGTGGGGCGGTCGTCACCGACCGGCCTGAATTTGCCCGTCGCGTGTCACTGCTGCGAGATTGGGGGCAGGAGGCGAAATACGAACATGCTATCCCCGGATACAATTATCGCATGGACGAAATTCAGAGCGCGGTACTGAACGTCAAGCTTGACTACATTGAGCGCTGGACGGAGGCGCGTCGGTCGTTGGCTGAACGATACAATGCATTGCTGTCCGATCTCCCGTTCGGACGGCCGCAGCCGCCGCAGCACTCCCGTCACGTGTATCATGTCTACGCGGTCAGATTGGACGGGCGCGATGACGCCCTGAAGCTGTTGCGCGACGCCAATGTTGGCGCTGGGATTCACTATCCGGTTCCGGTGCATCTGCAAAGAGCCTATGCAGAACTCGGCTATCGCGCCGGTGATCTCCCCGTCACTGAGATGCTCGCGAAAGACTTCCTCTCCCTTCCGATCTATCCGGAGATGCCGCCGGATGGGGCGAACGAAGTTGTCGCCACGCTGAGGAGCGCGGCGGCATGGCAGCCCAGCGTAGCCGTCAGCAACCAGGCCGAGCGTCAACTTAGTATCATGACATGGTCGCACAACAGGAGAGCGTCTTGATTGATCTCAAGGGTAAACGGGTTCTGGTCACCGGCGGGGCAGGATTCATTGGCTCCCACATCACCGACCTGCTCTGCGACGAGGGGTGCATCGAAATTGTCGCCCTGGACAATATGATCAGAGGCCGGCCGGAAAATCTCCGTCGCGCGCTCGGGCGTGGGCCGGTGAGATTGGTTCACGGTGATATTCGCGACCGCAAGATGATGGAAGCATTGGTCAAGTCCGCGGACATCGTCTTTCATCAGGCCGCGCTCCGCATCACTCATTGTGCGGCCGAACCACGCGTCGCCAAGGAGGTCATGGTGGACGCCACCTACGACCTCCTGGAGCTTTGCATCAAGCACGATATTGAGAAGATCATCGCGGCATCTTCGGCTTCCGTATATGGCATGGCCGAGGAGTTTCCGACGACAGAGCGGCAGAACCCGTACAACAACCGAACTCTCTATGGGGCCGCCAAGGCGTTCAACGAGGGGCTCCTGCGGGCTTTCAACGATTCATATGGAATCGATTACGTGGCATTCCGGTATTTCAATGTTTATGGCAGCCGGATGGACATCCACGGACGGTACACCGAGGTCTTGATCCGCTGGATGGAGCGTCTGGAAGCTGGATTGCCTCCCGTTATCTTTGGTGATGGCCATCAGAGCATGGATTTCGTTCACGTCCGCGACATCGCGCGCGCCAACATCCTGGCAGCCAGGGCGAAGATTACTGATGAGGTCTTCAACGTGGGGAGCGGCACTGAAACAAGCCTGATAGAGCTGGCTACGGTGCTTGCGTCCGTGATGGGACGCCGCGGCCTGAAACCCGAATTCGCGCCGGAGCGCTCGGTCAATCCGGTGCCACGACGACTGGCATCGACGGGCAAGGCAGAGCGTTTGCTAGGCTTCCGCACCACGGTTTCGTTGGAGCAGGGGCTCTCCGATCTCGTAAAATGGTGGCGATCCGAGCGCGAGCTCGCCTCGGACCATCAACGTCAGGCGGCGGTTTCGTGATTCCGATCGCCACGCCACTGCTTGCCCACGAAGAGGCTGACGCTGCGCGCGCAGTCGTGCTGTCGGGCTGGGTATCGCAAGGCCCGCAGGTCGCAGCGTTCGAGCGCGAGTTCGCTGCACTTCTCGGCGCGCCGCACGCCTGTGCCGTGTCCAATTGCACCACAGCCCTGCAGCTCGCCTTGGCGGCGTTGGACATCGGCGCCGGCGACGAGGTGATCACGGTCAGCCACTCCTTCATTGCGACCGCGAACGTCATCCGACATCAAGGCGCCACTCCGGTTTTTGTTGATATCGACCCCGAGACATACAATCTGGATTGTACTCGGCTGGCCGAAGCCATCACCGAGCGGACGCGCGCGATCATTGCAGTTCATCAGATGGGCATGCCATGCGATATGGCGGCGCTCTTGCCCATGGCGCGCCGCCACGGCATCGCCGTGATCGAGGATGCCGCCTGTGCCGCCGGATCGCGGATCCGGATGAATGGCGAATGGGAGCCGATCGGCAAACCGCATGGAGACATTGCGTGCTTCTCCTTTCATCCGCGAAAGGTGATCACCACAGGTGAGGGGGGGATGCTCACCACCGCGGTTGCCGAGCTTGATCGCAAGTTCAAGCTGCTGCGCCAGCACGGTATGAGCGTTCCTGACACGGTGCGACACAGTTCGTCGAGCGTGATCTTCGAGGATTACGTCGCCTTGGGCTACAATTTCCGAATGACGGATATGCAGGCCGCAATTGGGCGCAGACAGCTCGAGCGGCTTCCAGAGCTGGTAGCACGTCGGCGGGCCGTCGCCGCCAGATATATCGAACAGCTTGGCAATCTGGAAGGACTGCGGTTGCCAACCGAACCGGCGTGGGCCAGATCCAACTGGCAGAGCTATTGCGTTCGTCTTCCAGACCGCCTCGACCAACGGATCGTCATGCAACGCCTCCTCGATAACGGCATTGCGACCCGCCGCGGCATCATGTGCGCCCACCGTGAGGCGCCGTATTCGGGGCTCGCGCAAAGACAGGATCTGCGCCAATCCGAGCGCGCCCAGGATCGGTCGATCTTGCTGCCAATCTACGCACAGATGAGCGCGGAGGATACGTCGAAGGTAAGTGCTGCGGTGCGAGCAGAGCTAGAACGATGACTTCGGGGATCGCCGATCGGAAGCCATTGCGACTTTTTGTCGTGATCGCGAGCTATGGGACCGCCAACAATGCCTACCTGGATCGCGTGATCCAGGAGTACCGGTCCATGTCGTTCGATGTGGACATTGTCATCATATCCAACATCGACAAGAGGCCCGCTGCAGACGTCGAATGCATCGTCGGCCTTCCCAACAAGAATCCATGGTCGCTCCCCTTCGCGCACAAGGAGCTGTTTGCAGCGCGCGTTGATCGATACGATCTGTTCATCTATTCCGAAGACGACATCTTGATAACTGAAAGTAACATCAGGGCATTCCTGGACGTGACTTCGGTGCTGAATGAGGACGAGGTTCCCGGATTGATGCTCGTCGAGAAAGCCTCAGACGGCGAACTGAACTATCCGCAAGCCCATGGCTCCTTTCACTGGGATTGCACGTCGGTCAGGATCAGGGGCAAATACCACCTCGCGCAATTTACCAACGAGCACGCTGCCAGCTATGTGCTCACCCAGCAGCAGCTTGCGAGAGCGATTGCGTCCGGTGGATTTCTGGTTGGACCTCATGAAGGCAAATACGACCTTCCGTGTACCGCCGCAACTGATCCATACACCCAGTGTGGTTTCAAGAAGCTGATACCGATTTCCCACATCGATGATTTCTCGGCCCACCATTTGCCGAACAAGTATGTCAACCAGCTCGGCGTTGATCGCCACCAATTGGACGCTCAATTATCTGTCCTGATGCGGATTGCGCGCGAGGGCAGCAATGCTGTTCCGCTATTCAGTGCCGAGACCCGGCTCTGGCATAGCATGTATTCGAAGGACTATTACGAGCCGGCCAGGGTCGAAGTGTTGTCCGCTGTCCCCGAAAGCGCCGCGGTATTATCGATTGGATCCTGCTCGGCTGCGAATGAGCGTCGACTGCTGGAGCGAGGAAACCGCGTGGTGGCTATACCCCTCGACCCCGTGGTGGGCAGCGGCTTGGCCCAGCTTGGGGCTGAGGTGGTGTTGGGCGACGTTGTGACGGCGCGAGCGAAGATCGCAACGGAGCGTTTCGACCGCTTGCTTTTTGTCGATGTCCTGCAGTTCGTCCGTGATCCGGCTCATCTGCTCAGGCAATTTGCCGATCTCTTGGCTCCGGACGGCAAAGTGATCATATGCACGCCGAATCGACCCTCTCTTCGTTACGTCTGGGAATGCGCGAAATCCAGCAACGTCTTTCGGCACTGGGGGACCTTCGAGGCTGTAGGGATTCACGACACGACCATCGGAAAAATTCAAAGGTGGTGCGAGCAGGCTGGTCTGGCGATCGAAAAGATTGAAAGACGCGCTCCAAAAAGAACTCGTCCGATGTTGCAACTCCTGTCGCCCATACTTGCGCCCGATCTGATTGTCACCGCCAAAAGACATGAAGCGTGGAAGCCATTCTTTTGTGGCGGGCACGGGATGGAGCAAATGGAGGTTTCCGGAAGGAGAGCCACTTCATGAGCATGGAGGCCGCCACAAGGATCGAAATCCGAGATATGCAGGGGCAGGGGCGTGCCTTGCCGGTCTCGGATGCGAAAGATTACTATAGCCGCTCTCGCCGCGAGATACGGTCGTTGCTGCCCAGCCGCGCCTCGCGGATACTCGAAGTTGGACCTGGCGCAGGCTTCACTCTGATCTGGCTCAAATCGCTCTACCCTGACGCCACGACATTCGGGGTCGAGCTCAATCAGGCACTCGAGGTTGACCTGCGAGAGCATGCCGATGTCGCGATTATCGGAGACATCGACGACTTGATATCACGAGTCGGCAGCAAGTTTGACCTGATCTTGTTGCTCGATGTGCTTGAGCATGTCCCGGATCCAACCCGTACGCTCCAGGCGATCACGAGGAGGCTTCTCATGGATGGTGGTCGCGTGATTGTTTCCGTTCCGAATATCGCGCACCTTAGCGTGACCCTGCCGCTTCTTTTCCAACGTCGATTTGCCTACACGGATTCGGGAATTCTTGATCGCACTCATTTGAAGTTCTTTGTCGAAGACACAGCCCTCCAGCTTCTCAATGAGTCAAATCTGGTGGTCAAGGATGGTCTGGTCACGGGCCTTGAAGGTCCAAAGTCCAAGTTGCTGGACGGACTGACCCTCGGATTCCTGACCCATCACTTGGCAAAGCAATACATTATGGCGGGTGAGCTGACTGATGGGCCGGTTGCACAGCGGAAGATCAACTGGAAGAAGAGCCGGCTAATCAGCTAGTGCTGCGATTGGCAAGAGGCGGACCGCCTTGCTGCCCCGAAAATGCGCAATACCCCTCCAGCGTCTACGGGCCACTACACTCGGCGAACTGGCTCTCGGTCGCAGATTGTGAAATCATCGAAAGAAGGACCTCCGCATGCCGTCTGGAACATACGACGGGATCGAAGCGACTCCGTGAATCTGCGGACAGTTGTTCACGCACGCCAGACCAATGATCTCGGCGTGCGAGCACTGACGTCATGGCGCTGACGAGTTCATCCTTATTCTTCTGTGGCTGAAATCGCATAAGACATGAGGTATGCCAATTGGCCTTTTCGGAATCGCCGACCGGGTTCGCCACAACGAAGCCTCGGCTACCGTCCATACCGACCTGTTCACGCGCGCCGCCTACGTCACTCACAATCGCAGGCAACCCCGCGCTTAAGGCTTCCATGGAAGCCAGCGACCATCCCTCGAAGAAGGAGTTCAGAACGAAGCAATCGGCGGCGGCCAGCAGGACGGACGGATCAGGAAACGACTGCCGAAGGTGAATGCGGTCCTTGCAGGGAATCGTGTCGCGAAGAATGCGCACTTGACGTGTGTAAACTGCATCGTCCAGACGGCCGGCGATCAGCAGATGTGCCTTGCGATCATTCTCGGCGACCTCGGCAAAGGCCTGGACCAGGCCGTAGGCATTCTTCTGAACCGTATGACGGCCCAGCGAGAGAAAGAGAAATTCGTCATTGAGGCCTAGCCAGGCCCGGGCTTTCGACCGGTCTACTGCCGGGCGGTGAGTCTGGTTGAACGCGTTCGGGATGGTGATGACCGCGGACTCAGGATAGGATGGATTACCTGAAAGGTACTGACGCCTGACGAACTCGCTTACCGCGACGAAACGGGTGACGAGTTGTGATCTCTGGCGCTCTTCGCTCCAATTCGTGCTTATGGGCGTTGGAATGCCGTGGAGCGTCTCCAAGACCGGAATGCGGAAGTCACTGGCCGCCCGCAACAGCCAACCCGGCGGGTCGTGCGCGCTGACGACGTGAGGGCGGTTCGTCTCGAGCCATAGGCAAGCGTCTTTTGGTGAGGCGGCGACGACTGCTGTTCCCTCCCTCTGCAGAGTTGTGAACAAATGTCCGACGGGCGCCGGCGATGAATGTGCACACATTACCGTTACGCGAAGTCCAAAGTGGGGAAGGCGCCTTGCAAGAAAGGCGACAAATTCATCAAGCCCGCCAGCGTCAAGCACCGGAGTGACGATCAGGCAGTGCACGCGTCCCGGCGGTACAAGAAGTAAGTCGCCTGATCTCGACACGCTGGCGGTCGGAATCGAGGCGGGGGCGGCCGGTGCGGTCGGCGCGACGCTTGTAACGTATGGCACGAGGGGCCTCGACCAGTCGTCGATAATCCAGTCGCTTCTGGAAGCCAGCTGGCTGCTGATCAGGAGCTTTTTTGCGACACCTCTTACGCCTCGCGGCAGTCGCCAGGAGTTCCGTTGGGCCCAAAGTGTTGCGCGTTCGCGCAAAGAGAGGCCGTTCTGACTGAGACCCGTCTTCATGGGTTCAAATGCCGTCCGATGTCCTGATTGGGATATGCCGCAAATTAATAGATAATATATATTGCCTTGAAAATAAAAGCCAATTAAATGGACGTGCATTTTATTTGGCGCCCACTCTGGGAGTGCACGATCAATATGTCGCCTCGAGACCTCATAAGCGCCCGATCTAGATCGAGGGCGGTCAACATTGTCATCCAGGACTCTGGAATCACAGAGGCCCTTTTCGGGAGGCCTTCATGAGTTCCGTCGACGCGATCATTCCCTGCTATCAGTACGGGCATTTCCTCAAAGAGTGCGCCGAAAGTATATTGAAGCAGTGTGGATCTGAGTTGCGCTTGCTGATTATTGATGATGCGTCCACCGATAATACAGCCCAGGTTGCGCAAGAACTGGCTAGTTCAGATCCTCGGGTCGAGTTTCGCAGGCATGCTACCAATCACGGCCATATTGCTACCTTCAATGAGGGGATCGACTGGGCGGCTGCCGACTACATGATTTTGCTTTCCGCGGACGATTACTTGATGCCCGGGGCGATCGAGAGGTCCGTGAGGCTGATGGATGACAATCCGTCGCTCGGGCTCACGTTTGGCGGAGCGGTCGCGCTCCACGAGGGGCGGAAGGAGGCGGTGGCACCGCCGGCGGAACTTGGGCCTGGAACAAAGATACTGTCCGGCCGAGATTTCATCAGAATTGGCGGCGCCAGAAATATAGTGCTGTCGCCGAGCGTGGTCGTGCGTACGAGCCTGCAGAAGAAAATAGGGGGATACCTACCGGATTTGACGCACAGTGGTGATATGGAGATGTGGCTGCGGTTCGCAGCGCACGGTCCCGTCGGTTATATCGATGCCATCCAGGCCGTGTATCGCCGACATTCGACCAATATGTCTGGCGGATACTCCGCCGAGCAAGATTTCCATCAACGCAAACTGGCGTTTGAGCATTTCCTCGATCGTTGTGCTGCCGTGCTTCCAGACCCCGATGAGCTCAGGTGCTGGCTGACGCGCCATTTGGCGCTTGACGCGATCAGTTGTGCGAGCCGTGCCTTCAATGAGGGAGACGTTGGCTTGTCGGAACGGCTTTCGGCGCTCGCGTCAAAGCTGGACCCGGAAGTTACGCGATCGCGTCGTTGGTGGTTTCTCGCCTGCAAACGTCAGTTGGGATCGCGTGGATGGCAGTTGCTGCGGCCGGCGATCGAGCGGCTAAGGACGCCGTGATCGGCTCCGAGCTTCCAGACTGCACTACACTGGTGTTTTCGACCCCCAAGCGCGACTGCTTCCGGCGCGGCGGCCGGAAAATCTTCGTGTATGAACTATTTTTCAGGGCTCAGGCCCGGTACATCGAGAACTCGCGCAGCGACGCCCGGATGCCGATGCTGACTCCCCAGAATATCCAGAGGTAATTCCAGTAGTGGACCGTTAGCCCCGTGAACATGAGCATCACGACCGCGATGGTGAACGCGATGCGCAGCTCTGGCGCGCTGGGATCCTCCACCACCCCATTGAAGCGACCTTTTACGGGCAGGATGCTCGCGATGTTTGTCAAGGCAAGTAGGATTATCATCGGAAGTCCGAACCGGAGCGCAAACACCAGCCACACAGAGTCAACCGTGGTATCGAGAATGTCGTGATTGAGGCGACCGAACGCGTATCCGGTGAGAGGAGACTCCATGATCTTTTGGATGGCTGCGTCCCAGATCAACATTCGAAAGTATCCTGACACTGGATCGAAGGTCAGGTGGGAGATGATCCAGCCGATCGGGTGATTGGCGACGGCCATGATCACGACAACGATCGTAACGAGACACATCTGGAGCGCACGCCATCGTCCCGAATATTCCTTCAGTGCCGTATGATAGAGGTAGAGCATCAGGACTATGAGGCACGACAGGAGGGGCGCGGAGGACAAGGACAAGAGGCAACCGAAGAAACAAAGACCTGCCCAGAGCATCTTCGACAACGGGCGTTGCTCTGAGAACAGGAAGATGCCGCAGGCAACGGTGCAGTAGGTGCCCAGCAGAATTGGGTGGTCAAAAGTCGAGGCGGCTCTTACCCAATACAGCCTGAAGTCGGGCGAGAGCGGCGCATGGCTGCCGAAAGCGGCAGAGAACATCTCTTGAACAATGAGCCGGCCCGCAAGGTTATCGAAAAGGGCCAGCAGGACGATATAGGCAGTCACGATCTTGAATGTTTGGATAAAGGTATGGATCGCCGCTGGGCCGAAGAAAAATCCGCGTGCTACAAGATAGCCGCCCAGAAACTCGAGGCTTTCGGCGCCGGTCGATGAGATCGCACTCGACCCGCTCGTGTAGGAAGCGGCCACGAACATCCAGGCCGCGACGGCGAATGCAAGATAGTCGGAGGCGAGCGTGTGACGACCGGCCCTGACCAGTCTTGTCACCGCAGGAACTATGAGAAGCAAGATACCGATCCGCCCAATCGTCAGTTTCGCATCGGCGAGATACAGTTGGACTTGCGCCGCCGGCAGAATGAGTCCGGTCAGCACCAGCCATGCTGGCAGCGTACTGCATCGCTCGGGGACTCTCGGCGAGACCGTTCTGGTCAGGCCGAACTCGCCGCCTGCTACCGTGACACTCATGAGAGGACCGCCTTAGCCGGCGATCCGGCTTCGATCTGAACGCGCCGGCTATGGTCCTCAGTCAGATACCAGGTGAAGGTGATCGAACGTGGCGCCAGCCCCGTCGCAAAACGTCCGTTGTGAAAGACGTAAGGCCGATAGCCGATGTTGGAAACGAATCTCGAAATCTCGTCCGATGCAAACGCGCACATGAGTGCAGGCTGGTATTGCCTCAGCGTGCGCTCCGATCCTTGAAGGATGTCCAGTTCGGCACCCTGAGCGTGCACCTTGATCAAGGAGGGAGCCATGGCAAAGGAATCGAGCGTGCGACATTCGATTCCGTGCTCGCTCACAGTCAACTTGGATTGATCGAAGCGGTACATGCGGCCGGAATCACTCAGCCATTCGGTCGCCGCCTCGCGGGAGGTCGCCGCCATACCATCGCAAGCCCACCGCCCGTATGAGGGAACGAAGATTATAATGGTGCCCGGCTTAGCCCCGAGCGCGTAAGGCAATACTGAAACGGATCGGTCTCCGGCGAACCGTAGCTTGAGTCGGTCGGCCGAGAGGGGTTCTGGTTCGAAGGCGACGATACTCGATTGCGGCCTGAACTTCTTGAAGGCCCGAATGCTTTGTCCGCGGTTCGCCCCAATGTCGATAATCAAGCCGTCGGCTCTGGCGGTCCACGCGGCACCCCCGTACTCGGGTTTCGGAAGGTATGAAGCCGCCGCGTCCTTGAATGCAAATCGGGCGACGGCAACGCCGGGGATGTTCGCATATGCGAAACGGGCAAAAGGCTTCAAATTCATCGCGACGGGACCTTGCGCCATTTACGCGGCATGCAACCCGCTTCAGATTAAACAGAATAAATCAGATTGCAATAATCCGCGTTTAAATATATCAAATTATATGTATTAAATTGCGGAGCGGGTTCCAATGGCGACGGGGCTGAAGGCCAACGAAACGGATGCCTTGTATGGGCTGGCGGAAAGCCTCGTTTCGGAGGTCGCGGTGCTCATCGTGGGCTATCGCAACTCTGAGGACATCGTTGATTGTCTGCGAGCATTATCGCGAGCGACGACGTCTCCTTCTTTCGATATCTTCATCTGCGAAAATGGCGGTCAAGATGCCTACCGTCACTTGGTTGCCGATCTGATCAGCGAGGGAGGCCCTTGCATGCGTGGCCAGCCTCCCGAAACCGGGATAAATGACAATATCAGCCGATTTACCGACGTTGAGCGCCTGGTTCTGCGAGCAAGGTCATCAAATGTCTGGGTTGCGTGCGCTTCCGACAATCTTGGCTATGCAGGCGGGATTAACGCGTGGTTGCGTCCACTTTCCGCGATACCCACGTGGCGGGCGATCTGGATCTTGAATCCAGACACTCAGCCGACCGAATCTGCGCTGGCCGCGCTCCACGAACGGGCGGAGTCCGGCCGGAAGGCAATGGTGGGCAGCACTATTCTGGACAGCTTGGACGCGGATCACGTGAGATTCCGCGGTGGCCTGTCTTGGCAGAAGCTGGCGGCGAGAGACGTCGCCATCGGCCTCGGAGACGTTCTCAATGTGTCCTGCAACATCGCAGCCGTCGAAGACGCGATGGACAGCCCTTCGGGAGCATCGATGTATGTGACCCGCTGGTGCATCGAACGGATCGGCCTCATGGATGAAAGTTATTTTCTTTTCTACGAGGATATGGATTGGGGACTTCGCGCGAGACATTTGGGGTTGGGTTACGCGGCCGATTCGATCGTCGTTCACAAGCGAGGTACGACGACGGGATCGGCCAGAGGTTCATCGGCCATACCAGTGCTCTCCGTTTATCTCCAGCACCGCAATTGCGTTCGCTTTGTACGGCGACATTTTCCGTGGTCGGTGCCTCTTAGAGTCGCGGTCTCTCTCCTGTATGCACTCAGGTTCTTGCTGCAGGGAGCTCCAAACAACAGTCGTGCAGCGATCGAAGGGCTTGTCGCTGGATTAAGAGGCGAGATGGGCCGGCCAAAGGAGCGGATGGCCCAATAGCGAACGCAAATCGGGGGCACCTCCAGATGCGGCGAACGATCTTCATCCAGGCGGTTTTGTTGCTTGTCGTGGCGAGTTCCGGAGGAGATGGTATTGTTGCGCGCGCGGGCGAGCGTGACCCGATTCCCACCTCCGAGTGGCCCAACGCAACGAACACGGGAGTGCGTCCGAATGTGAAGCTAACGCGTTCCGGCGACGTTGTGGCAGATCAGGCGGGCGCAACCATTTCGGGCCTCGATATTGAAGGGCGCGTCCATATCAAAGCGCCGAACGTAACGTTGATCGACTCCAAGGTGACTTCCGGCTCATTTTACATCGTGCGAATCGAGCCCGGTGTCACCGGCGCAGTGATCCAGAACTGTGAGATCAACGGCGTTGGCTCCGGCAACGATGGCTCCTACGGCATAGTGGGCCAGGGTACGTTCATCGCAAACAACATCTACAATGTCGAAAACGGGATTGGTGTGTCCGGGTCTGATACGCTCATCCAGGACAATTACATTCACGATCTCGTTGCGTCCGGCTCCCCGCACTACGACGGCATCTCGATCGACGGCGGCAACGCCAACATCGTTATCAGGCACAACACCGTCATCAACACGCACACGCAGACATCGGCGGTCATGATCGATAATTACTTCGGACCGATCTCGAATATCCAGGTCGACGACAACCTGCTGATGGGCGGTGGATACACGGTCTACAGCTCCGCGCAGTTCAATGGCGGGACGGTCGAAGGGGTTTCCTTCACGAAGAACCGGATGGGGAGAGGGAGGTGGGGGTATAGTTCGATTGTGAAGAACGTCCCGCTCTGGCGAGAAAACGTGGATAACGCGACGGGCCGCACCATTGGTCCACGGTAAATCATAGGAAGACCAGGTCCCCTATTTCTGCACGCGCCGGAACCAGAATGAACCTGGCTGTCGCCAGGGTTCGCGCATCAAGACCGGACATGCGTTGTTCAACCTGTTGCTGTGGTAGCGGGCAAGCCAGTTGACTGCGCCAATGATCTCGAAATGTGCATTGAAGCTCAGAAAGGCCTCAAGGAGATACTGCTCATTCCACAGCCAGCGGTCGCGAAGCAGCCATTGAGCAGGGTAATCGTGTGGCGTGAAGACGTCGTGGACATGCACGATCACACTGGGACGGAGGAGGCCGAGTACGTGCAGGTACTCGTGCAGGACGTCGCCCTGCGGGCGAATGATGTGAGAGGAGTCGATGAAGAGAATGTCGTTCTCGTCCAGCGTCTCAAACAGGCTGTCGGGGCAACACTCGACCTTTTTTCTCAGGACCGTCACGCGCGCTGATTCGAGCCACGGCTGCTCAAACGGTTCAATACAGATCTGCTTACATTCGTAGCCCGGATTGTCCGTCCTGTTCGCCTCGATAGCGAGGCGGGCCATGAGCGTCGAATTGCCACTTCCGACCTCGACGATCCGCTTGGGTCGGAAATGACGGATCATGTTATAGAGAAACTCGGCGTCCCCAGGCTCGAACGAGCCGTTGTGGTACCCAAATTCGCTGGGTCCCTTCTGAAGGGTGGGAATCTTGAGCAATTCATCGCGGTAGGTAAATTGCTCGACCAGCTCAAGCTGTGCCGCTTCGTTCAAGTCCAGTCCGGCAACTTCTCTCGGACGATCCAGATCGCGCTTCAGGTCATTCGCGTAAACGATGGGCTCATAGTAGTGATGCCGCACGATGGCGAACTGAAATCTGTCGCAGACGGACCTCGACAAAGGAGCTCGATCACGGAGGCGGCTCAGGACGACCGCAAGCGGAGCAAAAAGAAGAACGACGGGCGCCAGAATCAGATCGAGTATTGTGTAAACAGACTTGCGGAAATAGTGCATGGATCATCACTTCCGATCTGATGAAGAAGAAACGGGGACGGTCTGCGGCCTAACAAAGCTCCACCTCGATACACGAGAATATTGTGGCCCATCGCCATTCCGCCGTCCAGACCAGACCCTCGCATGCGGATATCATCCAGGGCGGCGCTAGAAGCCCGGCCGTCTTTACCAGGCGGTAATGGCTGTATCTTCAAACGTAGCTTGCCGGGACAGCGCTGCGAGCCTGGCCTCAGCGGCCGTCGATTGCAGAGGCACGAGGACTCAGCGCGCGCTTTAAGAGACGCTACGGCCACGCAACCGGATTGGCCGCGCTCCTGACAGCTCCTCAAGCGAGTTCGATTGCCATATCTCACGTGCGTGTTGGCAGTGGATGCGCAGCTCCTGCCCGAGCTCTGCTGACGAATCCGAACGAGGTCCGGAAGATCTAACGGTTCGACCCAGCCATTCGCGGTCAGGCGGCGTTCTGACAGCGAGCTTTAGATGAGGTCGAGCACTTATATAACGAAAATTAAATCGAGAAATATAAGGCCAACGGCGGCGGGACGCATGCTTGTTGTCAACGCCAGAAGATAAAAGTGAATAAGTTCGAGGTGTGCTCTTGTGGCAACGCGCGAACACCCGCAATCTATTGCAGCTTATATAGCGGTGATGCTTCGGTTTTTTTTAATCCGGTTGAATTGTTCGAGCGGGTATCCAGAAAATGACCCAAGTGGCGCCGCCATCTTGTCCCAAAAAAGCCCCCGCCGATGGAGCATGACACCGGCCGTGGCGCGTCTTGGGGATAATCGCGCCCACGTGCACTGCACGTTCGATTTAACTGCAAAGGAGAATATATCTTGGCAACGACGACTGCGTGGCCTGATGCTACGAACACTGGGGTGTCGGCGGGCGTGACCCTCACTCCACACTACGGGGATCTCGTAATCGACACGGCGGGCGCCGTGATCAGCGGCCTCGACATCCACGGATCGGTCTTCATCAACGCTCCGAACGTCACGTTGGAGAACTGCAAGGTTACGACCGACGCGTTCTACGCCGTGAGGGTTGCGACGGGCGTGACCGGAGCGGTGATCCAGCACAATGAGATCAATGGCGTCGGCACGGGCAACGACGGCGACTATGGAATCATGGGTCAAGGGACGTTCATCGCTAACAACATCTACAATGTCGAGAACGGGATCGGGGTGGATGGAGGGAATACCCTCATCCAGGACAACTACATCCACGATATGATTGCGTCGGGATCGCCGCACTATGACGGAATCTCGATCGACGGGAAGAACTACGATATCACCATCCGCCATAACACGGTCATCAATGACCATACCCAAACGGCGGCGATCATGATCGACAACTACTTCGGGCCCGTCTCGAACGTCACTGTCGACAACAACCTGCTGTACGGTGGTGGCTACAACATCTACAGCTCGGCCCAGTTCAACGGCGGATCGGTCACGGGAGTGTCGATCACAAACAATCATATGGGCGGAGGCTATTGGGGCCCGACCGCATTCACCGGCAACACTCCCGTTTACACCGGCAACGTCAATGACAGCGAGACCCTGATCGCGACGCTCAACACGTCGGCGAACAGCGGCTCGGGCTCAGCCCCATCTGCCCCGACTGCACCATCCGCTCCTGTCATCGCGTCGTTCTCGACCGATAGCGGCACCGCCGGTGACAAGATCACCAACGACAACACCATCGAGCTCAAGGGTTCCGCTGCGGCGGGCACCACGGTCAAGATCTACGACGGTACGACCCAGCTCGGTTCGACGACTGCGGATTCGAGCGGCAATTGGGACTACATCACAAAGGTCCTTACTGACGCCAAGCATACACTCACCGCAACGGCGACCAATTCGTCGGGGCAGACCAGTGCGGCATCGTCTGCGTTGGCAGTCACCGTCGACACCACGGCGCCGACTGCGCCGACCATCGCCAGCAATACCGTTAACAGCGCCAATCAGGCGGTGTTGTCGGGCAAGGCCGAAGCGAGCAGCATCGTGAAGGTGTTCGACGGCACGACCCAGATCGGGACTGCGACGGCGGACGGCAGCGGTGCGTGGGCCTATACCTCCACCACCCTTGCAGCCGGTGCGCACAGCCTCACCGCGAAGGCAACGGACGTGGCAGGCAATACCAGCGTGGCGTCCACGGTGGTCACGGCCAGCATCAGCAGCTCGGCCCCGGCCACACCGACCTCGCCGACGTCACCGACCGCGCCGACTGCCGGTACGGTAGTCGAGTCGGCTGGCTCGACAACTCTCGTTGAGAGCAGCGGCAAATTTTACCTCAACGGCAGCACCGGCTCGGGCCCTACGCTGAAGGACAACGGTGTGGCGTTTGTGAAGGGGTCGGATGGCACCTGGGCACCGATTGGTGCGGAGAAGACCGCGACTGGCTATGAGGTTGTCTGGAAGGAGGCCAGCACCGGTCAGTACACGGCGTGGAACACCGACACCAACGGCAACTACGTTTCCCATGTCGACACCCTGACCGGGTCAACGTGGGGCGGCTCCGTGTCGGGTACGGACTCTGGCCTGAAATCGCTGGAGACCACCTTCCATCAGGATCTGAACGGTGACGGTCAGATCGGTACTTCCACTGCCACCGCACCGACGTCGCCAGCGCCGACCACTGGCAAAGTAGTCGAGTCTGCTGGTGTGACAAGTCTCGTTGAGAGCGGCGGCAAATTCTACCTCAACGGCAGCAGCGGAACGGGCCCCTCCTTGAAGGATGGCGGTGCCGATTTCGTGAGCGGGTCAGATGGCACCTGGACTCCCATTGGTGCGGAGAAGACGGCGACGGGCTATCAGGTTGCTTGGAAGGAGGCGAGCACGGGTCAGTACACGGCCTGGAACGTCGACAACAACGGCAACTACGTCTCCCATGTCAGCTCCCTGACCGGCTCCGCGTCGGGCGGCTCCGTGTCGGGTACGAACTCCGGCCTCAAGTCACTCGAGACCGGCTTCCATCAGGATCTGAACGGTGACGGGCAGATCGGTACGTCCAGCGTAGCTACGTCGTCCACTGCAACCAACAGCACCGTTGCTGCTGCCGGCAGTACGTTGGTAGCCTCCCCAGGCAACACGACCCTGAAGAGCACCTCAGGCAATGACACCTTCGTTGGCAGCAGCCAGGCCGACACTTTCGTGTTTGGCGCAAACTTCGGCAACGACGTCATCAAGGGGTTCGTTGCCCGCGGTCCTGCGCACGACACGATCGAGTTCAGCAAGAGTGTGTTCGACAGTTTTGCGAGCGTTCTCTCCCACGCGACTCAGTCGGGCGCCGACGTCGTGGTCGCGACCGGGAGCGATACGCTCACGCTGAAGAACACGCAGCTCGACAAGCTGAACAGCCACGACTTCCACTTCGCGTAGGAGAAGGTCGGCCATTACGATTTGGTACTCAATAACTGCCTCGGGGGATCACTTGGGGATCGCCCGACAAAGGCATCACTAAAGGGCAGGTGTCATGACTGACGTTGGGCGGCGGGGGGTATTCCCCCCGCCCGCGAATCTCTATCGAAATCCACTTTTGCATTTGTCAGGACTATGGTCGTCCGGGCGCCAGTTGGCAGATGATGCCGAACGGCCGACGTGGCGGCTAGTCGACTGGGCAAGGCGCGGCGTTGAGGCCTTGCGGCAGCGGATATTCGTCGCTCGCTTCGGACCGGCGGAGAACTATGAGGAGCCGCAGTCGGAGATGTCGGCATTCCTGCGGTCTTGCCGCCGGATATTCTGGGCACTCGCGGCCTTTAGCGGGATGAGCAATCTCCTCATGCTCACTGGTTCGTTTTTCATGCTGCAAGTCTATGATCGGGTGCTGCCCGGGCGCAGCATACCGACGCTGATCGCCTTGATGGTTCTGGCCACGGTGCTCTACCTGTTTCAGGGTGGGCTCGACTTCGTCAGAAGCAGGATCAGCGCGCGGGTCGGTCGCTATTTCGATGAGAGGCTCGGAATTCGCATATTCGACGCGCTTGTTCGTCTGCCTTTGAAGACCAGGGCCGATGGCGACGGCCTGCAGCCGGTGCGGGATCTTGATCAGGTCCGCGGTTTCCTGTCGAGCGGAGGGCCGACCGCGCTGTTCGATCTGCCCTGGATGCCGATCTATCTCGGTGTCTGCTTCTTTTTCCACTTCTGGATTGGCGTCACTGCGCTGGCCGGCGCGCTGGTGCTGATGGGCACTACTATGCTCACCGAAACGCGCACGCGTGGGCCGGCAAAGGCGTCCTCGCGTCTGGCGGTCTCGCGAACGGCACTCGCGCTCGAGGGGAGGCGAAATGCCGAGGTTCTGCAGGCCATGGGCATGCGGCAGCAAGCGGCGTTGCGCTGGCAGGATGTCAACGCCAAGTACCTCGCGGCACATGAGCGGGCCAGCGACGTCGTTAACGGGCTGGGGGGCGCCTCCAAGATCTTTCGAGCGATCCTGCAATCGCTGGTTCTTGCGGTCGGCGCTGTCCTCGTCATCAACCAGGAATCGACCGCCGGCATCATCATTGCCGGATCGATCCTCACCGCGCGGGCGTTGGCGCCCGTCGAAATGGCCATTGCGAATTGGAAAGGGTTCGTCGCTGCGCGGCAATCCGGACGACGGCTCGATGCTTTGCTAAAGCTTCTCCCCGGCGAGGAGGAGCGGCTGGCATTGCCGCCTCCTGTTGATACTCTCACCGTCGAGCATCTCTATGTTGGCGCGCCGAACTCGGAGCGGCCCACGGTCAATGAAGTGTCGTTCCAATTGCGGAGCGGGCAGGCAGTTGGAATCATTGGGCCGAGCGGATCCGGCAAATCGACGCTGGCACGTGCGCTGGTGGGCGTATGGCCGAGCATTCGAGGCCGCATACGGCTGGACAACGCCGCACTCGATCACTGGTCTTCCGACGCCCTCGGCAAGCACATCGGGTACCTGCCGCAGGACGTGGAATTGTTTGACGGCAGCGTTGCGATGAACATTGCGCGGTTCGATCCGCAGGCGACGGCCGCCGCTGTTCTGGAGGCCGCGCATGCCGCGGGCGCGCACGATCTCATCCTCTCGTTTCCGGACGGCTACGGCACGAAGATCGGCGAGGGAGGATTGGCGCTGTCGGCGGGGCAGCGGCAGCGGATCGCGCTCGCACGCGCCTTCTACGGCAAACCGTTCCTGGTCGTGCTCGATGAGCCATCCTCCAATCTCGACGCCGAGGGAGAGGAGGCGCTGACCGAGGCGATCCTGAACGTGCGCCGCCGCGGCGGCATCGTCGTCGTGGTCGCGCATCGCCCGAAGGCGCTTGAAGGCGTCGATCACGTCTTGTGCCTCGGGGAAGGCAGGGTTCAGTCCTTCGGCAAGAGAGAGGAGGTCCTGAAGAAGGTGTTGCGAAACCCCGTGCCGCTCAAGGTGGTAGCGGAAGCTCAAGGAGGCAACCGATGAACGGACAGGTGGCGCCGGCGATGCAGTCCATCCAGCGTTACATGATCGTCGGTATGATCATGTTCGGCCTGGTGACATTTGGGGTCGGCGGTTGGGCGACAACGAGCCAGCTGTCGGGCGCGGTGATCGCCCAGGGCGTGGTCGTGGTGGATTCGAGCGTCAAGAAGGTTCAGCACGCCACCGGCGGGATCGTGGGTGAGTTGCGCGTGCGCCAGGGCGATCGGGTCAATGCGGGCGACGTTTTGATCCGCCTCGACGAGACTCAGACGCTCGCCAATGCGACGATCGTCACGAACAGCATCGATGAGCTGCTCGCGCGCCAGGCTCGTCTTGAGGCCGAGCGCGATGGTGCCGAGCAGCTCGTGTTTCCCAAGGTGCTGCTCGACCGAGCCAAGGAGAGCAACTCCGAGGCTAGCCGCGTAGTCACTGCGGAGAGGAAGCTGTTCGACCTTCGCCGTCAGGCAAGGAGCGGCCAGAAAGCGCAGTTGCAGGAGAAAGGCGCACAGCTGGAGAACGAGATCAAGGGCTATACCGGGCAGACCGAGGCCAAGCAGAAGGAGGTCGAATTCATCCGCCAGGAGCTGGAAGGCGTGCGCAGCCTCTGGCAAAAGAATCTGGTGCCGATCACGCGGCTCAATTCCCTCGAACGCGACTCCGCGCGCATCGAAGGCGAGCGCAGCCAGTTGGCCGGCATGATTGCGCAATCCAAAGGCAAGATCTCCGAAATCGGCCTCCAGATCATTCAGATCGACCAGGACCTGCGGACGGAAGTCGGCAAGGACCTGATCGAAACGCGCTCAAAGCTCTCCGAACTGGGCGAGCGCAAGACTGCGGCGGTCGATCAATTGCATCGGATCGATATCAGGGCGCCACAGTCCGGCCGCGTCCACGAGCTTAGCGTCCACACGATCGGCGGGGTCATCTCGCCCGGTGAGCAAATCATGCTGATCGTACCTGACGCGGACTCGCTTGCCATCGAGGTCAAGATCGCACCGCGCGACATCGACCAAGTCTATGTGGGGCAGACCGCGACAATGCGCTTCGCAGCGTTCAACCAGAAGACCACTCCGGAGATCGACGGAGAGGTCAGCATGGTCTCGGCAGATATCACGCAGGATCAGCGCGCAGGCACGAGTTATTACACGGGCCGCATCCTGCTGAAGCCGGAGGAGTTGGCGAAGCTCGGCTCGGCCAAGCTGCTGCCCGGAATGCCGGTCGAGGTCTTCATCAAGACGGCTGGTCGGACCGCGCTTTCATACTTGCTCAAGCCGCTGCAGGATCAGGCCGGGCGTGCGTTCAAGGAGCGCTGAGTTGGTGCAAAATGGCAGCAGCGCTCGACTGCATGTCTTCGGGACTGGCGCCCTTGCTCTGATCGTCGGTGGTGCGACCAGCTCCTGAAGGCACGGCCGGGCGGTCGCAAGCACCGGGAGCGGTCGTGCCGGTCCAACGATCGCCCACCTCAAACCGGACCGGAGTCTGCGGTCTGGTTTGAAGGGGCCGCGGCATTCTGGCTATAGGCGCGCCGCAAGACATCGGGTGGAGCGAACGTAATGAGATCGCGCACCTCCCGATCAACCGTAGTAAATCGCGCGTCATTGAATGGCTCAACCGCGCGAGATGCTTGTTGCCCCTCGCAGAGACGGTGGGATGCTCGAACGATCGTCCGCTCAGTACGTCCATCCGTCTGGCGTGCAGGCTCATTGCGGCCACGAATCCGAGTATCGAAGCTTCGGCTCCCAGAATGACGAGTAGCTCGACTGGCATGTGAACTAGGTCCTGCTCGAGGAAGTTCACTCCGGTAAATATTTAAATCAAAGATAAAATATGTCGGTGGCGATTTATTGCCCGCGATGGCGACGCACGACCTGCGTCGCGCCGAGCAACAACGCTTTCCACCAAGGGCAAGCGGCGCCTATCGAGGCGTCTCTCATCGTCCCTTCGTCTGATTACCGCTCGTCCTTGCGGGGCCACCGCCGTCACCGTGTCTCTCGCAAAGGTAGGTTGTATTTAGCAAATATTGCTATTGCCATTTAAATTGCGATATATATAGAATATTAAACTTGGATTCTGCGGTCAAGCCCGCCCGCGCCGGCTGGACCCGACATGGTTTGGCGTTCGGAGGGGATCGGCAGATGCGCCGAACCTCGGGCCCGGTCATCGCGGCAACCATAGCGATCGTGATCGGGGGCGTTCAGTGGGCGCTGGCGTTGTCGACCTTGCCAGCGGGCCCCCAAGCGGACCTCGCGCACATCGAGCTGGGACGCCCGACGCTTCCGCCACTCACTTACACGGTGTTCTGTCTGCGCTATGAGACCGAATGTCGTCCGCGACGCTTTTTCCGCGGCGGGCCGGTCCGCCTGACGTAGGAACGGTGGGCAGAGCTGAAAGCAGTCAATCGCGCAGTGAACCGGGCCATTGCTCCGCAACTTAACGAACTCGGGCTAGCAGGTGAGGAGTGGCTCGTTAACCCGGCTCGCGGCGATTGCAACGACTACGCAGTGAGCAAGCGTCATGAACTGCTGAAACGTGGCTGGCCGGCGCGGGTTTTGCTATTGAGCGAAGTGGTGACGGGTTCTGGAGACCATCACCTTGTGCTCGTGGTGCGCGCCAGGACTGGCGATCTGGTCCTCGATAATCTAACGCCAGAGATCAAGCCTTGGTCGCGGGCACCGTACGGTTGGGTCCGGATGCAGGCCCCGCGCGATAGTCGAATGTGGGCGACGACCGGCCGCTCAGGAGCATGATTCCTGCGGCGGGCGGCAGAAGCCGGCGACAGGCGAGAGCTGACGCGCCCGCCGTCAGGATACCGCGAGGCCCAGCGTGTTGCCGGCGGCGGTAGAGTCCACCCAACGCCGGATCGTGCCATCATATATGTCGGCTCCGTAGAGCCAGCCGTCGGGCCCTTTCTGCAGGTCCACAATGCCTTGCACGTTGTCCACCAACTGAACGCTTGCGATCTGCCGGTTCGCATCCAAGGTCGCGGCGAAGATCGTTCCGTTGTAGACGTCGTCGAAGAACATCGTGTTCTGGTTATAGAAATCCCCCGCGGTGATCACATGGGCATTGTCGGGTGCCCCGTGGCTAAGGGGCAGGATCGGGAACACGGCAGGCGGGTCCGACAAATTGTTGCGGTTGCCATTATCGTAGAAGGTGATCGCCTGGGAGAGGTTCTGGTAGCTGGCGGTTTTGTCCGGACCTTCAAAGTAAGGCCATCCGAAATTCGAGCCGGCGGGGCCCGTATTGATCTCGTCCCAGTTGTTCCAGCCCACGTCTCCGAGCACAGGCAGATTCGTGACGGGATCGAAGCTGAAGCGGTACGCGTTGCGAACGCCGTAGTAGAACACTTTCGACTGATTGCTGTTTGGGTCGCCGGCCTGATAATACGGATTGCCGGGCGCTCCCTCACCCGTAATGGGATCGATCCGCAAGAGCTTGCCCGAGAGATTGTGGATGTCCTGAACCCGCACTGCGCGGGGATCGACGAAGTTGTACGACGTGCCATCCCCGACCGTGAGGTAGAGATAGCCGTCGGGACCGAAATGAACGGCACCGATCGAATGCGAATCGCTGTCGGTTGCAAGATAGTCACGGATGTTCTGGTTCTGGATGCCGGCCCTGTCGGGATCGTTGTCCTGCGCTCCCGTCTCGATCTGGCTCGCGGGAGCCGTGATTGTGCTGCCGTTGACGATCCCGGAAGGAACAATGCTGAGATCACCGCCGCTGTTCGCGTCGGGACGGCTGGTATAGGCCCAGATGCTGTTCTTGCCGACCAGCACCACTTCGCTGGATGGATCGGCAATCATCGTGGTGGGGTCGACGGTGACTCTCACAAGACGGCTTGGTCGATTGCCAGCTCCATCGGGCGCTGCGAGCCCGCTCTGAGTAGCCGTCTCGGGCGGATCGTAAGTGTAGAGCAGGTAGACATAGTGGTCGCTTGCAAAATTCGGGTTCACGGCGATCCCCAGCAGCCCGCGATCGCCGGAATCATTGACCTCGCTCGAAAGGTCGATGAGCGGAGTCGATCGCAATGTGCCGTTGTCCACCACCCGCACCACGCCGTCCTTCTGCGCGACCAGCATGTAGCGGCCGTCGGGAGTCCAGTCCATCGCCGCAGGCTGGTTCAGACCCGTCACGGCGGTCTCGCCCACCAGGTTGCCGAGCGCGGGGTTGTCATTATCCAGGATCTTCACCGTCGTCGTCGCCTGGGAGCCGAGAGTGGCGCCCGTCGGGTTGCTCAAGGTGACGGTGAAGGTCTCGTCATTCTCCGGACTCGTGTCATTGACGATCGGTACCGAGATGGTCTGGCTCACCTGTCCAGCGGCAAAGGTCACCGTGCCGGATGTGGTCGTGTAGTCGGATCCCGCGAGTGCGCTGCCGCTGCTCGTCGTGAAGCCGACCGTGGCTGCTTGATTGACAGGCCCGCTGCGCAGCAACGTAATGGTCGCGGTCGGACTACTCTCTGCAACACTCAGGAGAACGTCCGCCATTGCGACTGTGCCGGGTGAATCGTTGTCGACGATCGTGACGAGCACAGTGCGTGCGGCTCCGAGTGATCCGGAGCCGGGATTCTGAAGGCCGATGGCGAACGTTTCGTTGCCTTCGGTCAGTTGATCGTCGACGATCGGGATGGTGAAGCTCTTCGTGCTCTCGCCGGGTTCGAAGACGATCTGGCCGGTGTTCGCCCGACCGTTGAAGGTAGGCTGGATGAAGTCCGATCCTGCCGTCGCGCTTCCGGCGGTGCCGATTTCGTTCGTCGTGTACTCGACGGTGTTTTGCGACGAGAGGTCGCCGGAGCGTGTGACGGTGACGGTAGCCGTGCCGGCTCCTTCACTGACATAGATCGTGGACGTGTTGAGGAGCGCGATGATGTTGGACGGGGCGAACACGACGTCGCGGAAGTAGTTTGCATTCTGATAGACGTTGGTCGGGAAAACGCCCTCGGTGTAGTCGAAGACGCCGGCGCCGACCGGCGCGTTCAGGATCTCATTGCTCATGCCGAACGCGAAGCCCTGGGTGGTGGAGACGTAGTAGCTGTTGATATTGACCGAGACCACGTAGGTCGTGCCGGCCGCGATGGTGAGCGGCGTGGCAAGGGCCGCCTGCTGCCAGCCCGATGCGCCTTCATTGGTGAACGTGACGGTCGCCAGCTCCTGGCCCGTTGCCGACCAGATGTGGCCGACATGGGTGCCGGTCTCGTTCGAGGCCTTGTAGTACCGGATTGCCTGGATCACGCCGGACGTGTCGGCGGTGAAGCGCATCCCCAACTCATAGTCCGCCGCCGCTCCGTCGGTGGCATTGGTGTTGACCGGCGTCTGGGTGGTGAACAGGGTGGTGGTGGCGCTCGCGGCGCCGACCGTCGCCGTGGCCGGGCTGGTTACGTTCTCGGCGGTGCCGAGCTGGTCGGTGTAGGTGGCGTCTACGCGGATCCGCTTGCCGACGAGGCTGCTGTCGAGGGTGAGGCTCGCGGTGGTGGCGGACAGATTCGTCCAGGTGGTGCCGTCGGGGCTGCTCTGCCAGCGATAGGTGATGCTCGCCGGGACGCCGTCGGGATCCACGACGCTGGCCGTCAGCGTCTGGTTCTGGGTTGCCGTGCCGCTGATCGTGACCATGCCGACGTCGTTGACATTGGCCACTTTCGTGGCGGTCGCGGCGCTCACCGGGGTCTCGCTGCTGCCCAGGGAGTCCGTGTAGACGGCGTTGACACGTATGAAGCTGCCGACCAGGGACTGCCCGAGCGTCAGCGCGCTCGCCGTCGCGCCCGTGATGTTGGTCCACGAGTTGCCGTTCGTGCTTTGCTGCCATTGATAGGTGATGTTGGCCGGCACGCCATCGGCATCGCTCACCGTCGCGGTCAAGGTCTGGTTCTGCGTCGGCGTCCCGCTGATGCTCACCGTGCCCGGGTGGTTGTTAGGGTTGGTCGCGCTCGCAGCGAACACGACGTCGCGGAAGTAGTTTGTATTCTGATAGACGTTGGTCGGGAAAACGCCCTCGGTGTAGTCGAAGACGCCGGCGCCGACCGGCGCGTTCAGGATCTCATTGCTCATGCCGAACGCGAAGCCCTGGGTGGTGGAGACGTAGTAGCTGTTGATATTGACCGAGACCACGTAGGTCGTGCCAGCGGCGATGGTGAGCGGCGTGGCGAGCGCCTGCTGCTGCCAGCCCGATGCGCCTTCATTGGTGAACGTGACGGTAGCCAGCTCCTGGCCCGTTGCCGACCAGATGTGGCCGACATGGGTGCCGGTCTCGTTCGAGGCCTTGTAGTACCGGATTGCCTGGATCACGCCGGACGTGTCGGCGGTGAAGCGCATCCCCAACTCATAGTCCGCCGCCGCTCCGTCGGTGGCATTGGTGTTGACCGGCGTCTGGGTGGTGAACAGGGTGGTGGTGGCGCTCGCGGCGCCGACCGTCGCCGTGGCCGGGCTGGTTACGTTCTCGGCGGTGCCGAGCTGGTCGGTGTAGGTGGCGTCTACGCGGATCCGCTTGCCGACGAGGCTGCTGTCGAGGGTGAGGCTCGCGGTGGTGGCGGACAGATTCGTCCAGGTGGTGCCGTCGGGGCTGCTCTGCCAGCGATAGGTGATGCTCGCCGGGACGCCGTCGGGATCCACGACGCTGGCCGTCAGCGTCTGGTTCTGGGTCGCCGTGCCGCTGATCGTGACCATGCCGACGTCGTTGACATTGGCCACTTTCGTGGCGGTCGCGGCGCTCACCGGGGTCTCGCTGCTGCCCAGGGAGTCCGTGTAGACGGCGTTGACACGTATGAAGCTGCCGACCAGGGACTGCCCGAGCGTCAGCGTGCTCGCCGTCGCGCCCGTGATGTTGGTCCACGAGTTGCCGTTCGTGCTTCGCTGCCATTGATAGGTGATGTTGGCTGGCACGCCATCGGCATCGCTCACCGTCGCGGTCAAGGTCTGGTTCTGCGTCGGCGTCCCGCTGACGCTCACCGTGCCCGGGTGGTTGTTAGGGTTGGTCGCGCTCGCAGCGAACACGACGTCGCGGAAGTAGTTTGCATTCTGATAGGTCGCGGTCGGGAAGACGCCCTCGGCGTAGTCGAAGACGCCGGCGCCGACCGGCGCGTTCAGGCCGCCATTGCTGATACCGGACGCGAAGCCCTGGGTGGTGGAGACGTAGTAGCTGTTGATATTGACCGAGACCACGTAGGTCGTGCCAGCGGCGATGGTGAGCGGCGTGGCGAGCGCCTGCTGCTGCCAGCCCGATGCGCCTTCATTGGTGAACGTGACGGTAGCCAGCTCCTGGCCCGTTGCCGACCAGATGTGGCCGACATGGGTGCCGGTCTCGTTCGAGGCCTTGTAGTACCGGATTGCCTGGATCACGCCGGACGTGTCGGCGGTGAAGCGCATCCCCAGTTCATAATCCGCCCCAGTCCCGTCCGTGGCATTGGTGTTGGCCGGAGTCTGGGTGGTGAACAAACTTGCCATCTTTGTTCTCCGCGCAGTCGAGTCCTGTTGGTGAATTGACAAATCAAACGGCCGAAATCGAAGTTTCCAAAATTAGAAGCGATCAGCACGTGCGCGAAGGTAGATTTCTCTTGAAGGATGTGCTGCTGGTTTCCTCTGAGTTCATGAAAAGCTGGTTGGCGTGGCTTCCGCTCCCTCTCAGACGAACGGTCGCGGGAGCAAGCTATGCGAATCGGTCGGGCGTACGCCGACACCAAAAGCTGGCGCGCCGCGATTCCCGCGTTTTACCTCCGAGTCCCAGCCCTTATGCCTCCATCCGTTTCGCGATCAGATCGGCAAACTCACCCAAGTTGCGCGCCGCCTCGACCTCGCCAACCCGAAATCGGACGCGAAACTTCTGCTCGACGGCGATGACGAGGGAGATCTGCATGAGCGAGTCCCACTCCTCGACATCGGCCGCCGAGAGC
Source organism: Bradyrhizobium sp. NDS-1 (assembly GCF_032918005.1). Lineage (NCBI taxonomy): Bacteria > Pseudomonadati > Pseudomonadota > Alphaproteobacteria > Hyphomicrobiales > Nitrobacteraceae > Bradyrhizobium > Bradyrhizobium sp. NDS-1. The sequence continues at coordinate 4,986,664 of NZ_CP136628.1, read as the reverse complement.
TCGGGCTTGGCCGCGACCTTCTCCAGGAATATCCCGTCGAACACCTCCTGCAGCTTCGCCAATATCTCAGCCTGCTTCATAAGCCCTCCGGGTCACGCGGATCGTTGTCGAGCGCATCTGATAGTTCTCTACCTCGAGCTCGAATTCTTTTCTGGCGGCGGAGTCTTTCCCACGCGCGAAGCCGAATTCCTCGTAGATTCCGGCGACGATCCCGTTTTTGGCAGTCGGGAGATAAATGCCGCGCACTTTCACGCAACCGGCTGCCTCTGCAAGTCGAAATATCTCGTTCATGATCGCGTCCTCGACCTGGCGCTTGAGCACGCGGCAGCTCATGAGCCAGGTATCGAGAATGAAGACGCCGTTCTCGATCTTGGCAATGACTACGGAGATGAGCCCAGAATCACCGAACCGATCCTCCAGCCGCATCGTGAAGCACCGGTAGTCCGGCCTTCCTAGAAGTCCCTGGATCTCGGTCTCGGACCGACGGACCGTCGTCAGGTTAAACTGGTTGCTGCGCGCGACCAGCTGGGCAATGCGGGGGACGTCGAGGATATCGAACTCCTTGATCCTGCCTCGCATCTCAAGCGAGGCGAGGTAGGCCGGCATGTCGGTTACGCTCGCCGCGAGCTCCGCACGTCGCCGTTCTTGCCTGTACTGCGCCGTCCGCTCGAGGTCCTCCTCGGTAACGTTCCGTGGCTCGAAATGTCGCCCGGCCTGCAGGCGGCTGATGAATTCGGCGGGGTCTGGCCCGAGGAGAACGCCTGCGACCTGGGGCTGAAATTGACGGACAATCTCGATTTCAGCCGGGTTGTCGTCGGCGAACACGAAGCTATCCAGACCAAGGCCGAGTTCATCCGCGATCCGCTGCAGGTTGTCGGATTTCGGGTCCCAATTCGCCTTGAAGGCTGCGAAGTGCTCCAGGCGGAGAACCATCTCGGGATGTTTCTCGAAAACTTCGACCGCGCGCTCATGATCGTTCTTGCTGCATATCGCAAGCAGGACGCCGCGCTGGGAAAGCCCAAGCAGGTACTTCTGGAAGGCCTTGAAAGCTTCGCCGCGAGGAGAGGAATCGCCGAGCTCGATTCCCTCGACACCGTCTTCCGCGATCACGCCGCCCCACAGCGTGTGATCGAGATCGATTGCCAATACCTTCTTGGGGCCTTGCTTCCGGGAGGCGATCAGATGGCTCAGCTCTTGCGCGATGTCGACCAGAAAGTCAGGTGAGCCGAGCTGCTTGGATTCATACCACGCTCGCGCGTCCGCCGCGGCTGAGATTCCCCGGCGCGCCGAGAGGAACTCGATGTCGCAGATTTGCACGTCCGTTGGGGCCCGGAGCCCGAGCTCGAGGTTTACCGCCTTTCGGAAACTCCAATCGGCACCAAGCGTGCGTGACCGAAACGAGCCGAGATCGAGATCGCCCGGCAGCGCAAAATTGGCGAGGATCACCACCGCGCCTGAGCGTGCGGTGAAAGTCTGCGCGAGGTTGAGGAGGTGCTCGGCGGCGCCGATTGCGGCTTCGCGCTGATGTTCCACGGCATTGAGGAGCGAACCGGAAAATCGGCAGTGGTTCGCGTTCGGCAATATGAAGACGAGATCCGGCTTGAAGGCGTAGAGTGGGCTCGAGCCGTCGAGGATTTCCGAGACGAAATTGTTGTAATCGCCGAGGAAGCGCTCGCACTCGACCCCACGAATGGCCAGGAGATGTTCGACCAGCTCGTGCAACGGATAAAGGTTGTAGCCTCCAATCAAGGCGAGGCGGAGTCGTGGCCGGGCGCTATCGGGCGCATGGAGCTTCGCCTTTTTTCGGAGCGTCGACAGAAAGAACAGCTCGGAAAAGCTCGACGCTTGCCGCGAGCGGGCGACGAGATGCCCCCAGAACGCGACATCGCCAGATAACGCCAGGGATTTGAGCTCGGCATCAGTGATGGGCTGGTCCGGAAATACGGCTGCAACGGCGAGAATGGTGGCCTCCATCGAGGACAGCGGCATCATTTTGATTGATTGCCATCTACATTAAATAATGGTAAAGCTCGGGTCAATTAAATAAATTTAAATGTCTTGTTAAGGTGCAATAAATACATGATGGCGCACGTGGGACAGGAGCCGCCGAGCACAGGCATGCTTTTCACCAAGGCGGAGAATCTCAAACGCCTTCCCGAAGGAAATAACCTGTTCCTGCGAGAGGTCCGACTGGAGGATTCCGCGCAAATCATCGCTTGGCGGAACGATCCCATTCTCGGCAAGTTCCTGACCCGCGAAAAGCTGACCTTGGCCCAGCAGGAAGAATTTTTCCGGAAATATCAGGCGAGGGTGGACGACTACTATTTCATTGCAGAATTCAAGCGCTCTAAGAAGCCGGCTGCCAGCATCGCGCTTGCCAACCTGGATTTCGCGGCGAGACAGGGCGAAGTCGCGCGGTTGATCGTCGATCCCGGCGCGCGTCTCTTCCTGGCAGAGATATTCGACCTGCTATTTGCGTTTGCATTCGAGCAGCTCGGACTTTCGGTCGTCGTCGCCAAAGTGCAAAGTAAGAACGCGCCCGCAAAGAACTTCCATATTCGCCTTGGTTTCCAGATCGAAAAGATTGCACCGAATGCTTGGTGGAACGGCGATGACGTGATCACGTTTCGAATGTCGCGCGAAGATTATCCGCGGTTGAAGCAGGCATGGTCGGCGCTGCTCTTCGATGCGCGCGAAAGTTAAATTGTCCGAGCGGCCAACGATCAGCAGGAGCAACCCTTCGCGCTCCCGAGGCGGCGGATTCACGCCTGGAGTTGGGAGCTGCTCCTGGGCACCCCATGACAGCGCCTGGATCATGGATCCTTTGCCTCGTCCGGACTGCGCAGCACCGGAGGAAATTTCCTGTCGATTACCTGCGCGCGAGGATCGACAATCCCGGTCTTTCTAGTCCGGCCGAACGGGCCAAGGACGAGAGGAACAGCAGATGGAGTTGCATTTTCATCATGTGGGAATGGCGTGCCGAAACATCGCGGCGGAGTTGCCCGAACTGGCGGTGGCTGGCTACAGTCCCGAAGGACCTATGTTTGAGGACCAGATCCAGCAGGTTCGCATTCAATTCGTATCAGGCGGCGGTCCGCGCCTGGAGCTCATTGAGCCGGCCGGCGCAGAATCCCCCGTGGCGGGGGTCCTGAAGCGCGGCAGTAAATTTTACCATCTTGCCTACGAAGTGGCTCGCCTCGACGAAGCGATCGCCTGCTTCAGGGCGCAGCAATATCTTCCGGTATCCTCACCTGCGCCCGCAGTTGCGTTCGACAAGCGCCGCATAGTGTTTCTAGCCTCCGCAACGCTCACGCTCATCGAGCTCATCGAGGCGAAGGCCTAGCAAATAGGCGGTTGACCGGAATGCTGCGTAACGAGTTGCGCGAGTCCATCAGACGAAACAGTTCTGCTGCGCCGAACCCACTCGGCAGCGCGTAGTCCGCCTGCCTGCAATCTCACGATCGGTTCAGGGCCGATCTCCGACAGCAGAATGCCCATATGCCCCGGTCCCGGAGGCTCTGTTGGCCAAACGCCCAGGCCATTTGCTGACAATGCGGATCGATCTACATCGCCCCAGAACTGCACGACAATGGCACCAGCGGGCGCGCACGCAGCGAGGTGAGCTGCTTCCGGCGAACCGATACGAGGCTCAGCCGTCGGTCGCAGCGCAACGATGATTGCATCCCACTGGTCCCGAAACACAGCCCGGACGTCGTGGAAGACCTCCACACTTGCTCCATAACAGGCGAGACCGGAGCGAAGCGAGCCAATAAACTCATTGTCACACAGCACAGCAATGCGATTCTTGTAAACGGATAAACCGCAATCGTGCAGTTGCTTCACGCATAGCGGACCGAGAAACGAGAAGACATCGACTGACTGATGGCGTTCGTTCACGCCGACGATCGGAATTCCGCGCCGCAGGCATGCTTGCATGTCGAGGTCCTTGGGGCGAAATTCCCAGGCCTCGAACATCAAGGCGATAACGGCGTCCTTTGGCAGCTCATCAATGAGCGCAGCGGTAAGAGGCCGAAGGTGGCCGCTATTGGTTACGATATCCGTCTGGTGGAGGATATCCGGGGTGATCTGCTCCAAGACCTCAATGCGATGGGCAACACCGACCGAATCTGCGAGCTTTAGGGTCTGTTCCCTGGCTTCAGCCGAGGTGCCGTGTGGCGTGGTTCTCGTGAAGGCATAGACGTGCCTGGCTCCGGCCATCGATGCGAGAACGGCCGTCACGGCATACGCGCCCGTCGCCGCCTCGGTGAGAACCGTTAGTTCCGAAAGGTCCAGGAGGGTTCCGGTAAGGGCTCGGCTCATCAGGGCGCCCATACGCGGCAATGAGAATCCCGGTCGCAAGGCGGTGTCGAAGCCAGATCGAAACTGCCCGAATGCTGCATCGGCCTCGGCTCCGATCATGGACTGCTTCCTTCGCCAGTTGAGAGTAGGGGTCGTTTTTGCGGATGTGCCGTGGCTGCTCTAGGCTCGTTTGCGACAAAGGCGGCGGCCAAAGAGTGATGCACCTCATTTGAGGAATTAAAATTATAATGTTTCTAATTTAAAAGAGTCAAACGTGCCGTGTGTGTATAACACGTATGGTATAAGTCGCCCCTCGCATCTTGCGGGGGCGTTGCGGGCCGCACTTGACCAGGAATTCACCTCCAGCCGTGTGCGCAACGGCAGCGTCGCTTCCGATAGGCTGGCAATTTATATCTGGAGATTAACATATTTAACTTGCGGCGCATTAGAATTCGCTTATTTTTAAGTCCGACAATCGCAGGATGGCGCCGATGAGCCAATTCGACAGCGACCGTGACGACCGACGTGAGTTCTTGAGGAGCTGCGGAAAATTTGCCGCCGTCACTCCGCCCGTGATGACTTTGCTGCTTTCGACCTCTTTGACCTCAACCGCCATTGCCAGCTCTGGCGGAAAGATTGTGCAGGGCAATAATGGTAAGGGCAACGGTGGTGGCGACGGCACCCCCAACGGCAAAGAGGATGGTACTCGCTAAAATCCCCGGTCCTGACACCGGCGTGCCCGTGACGGTCAGAGGCTCAGCCGGTCCGGCGCCGCCTTTGTGCGGACGAGCGATCGATCAAGAGATCGTTTAGTTTCTTACCAGCTCGTAGCTGCGCTTTGAGCCATCGAGGTTGCTTGCCGCGACCGGACCAGGTTTCTGACGGGTTCTTCGGGTTCTGATATTTCGGTAGCACCGGGGGGTAGGGGCGGCGCTGACGTTCCCGGTTTGGGGACGAAGCGGCGGTCCCCTCAATCTTGCGCAGCCGCTCTTCGAGCTTGGCCTTTTCCGCGGTCATCCTGCGACTGAGAAGGGTCGTGACCTCATCGTAAAGCCGCCACAGCTCCGCTGTGGCCAAGTTGGCCCAGTCACCCTTCTCCATGGAAGCCGTCCCCAGCTACTTTCGAATCGAAGCGGAGGGGGATTATCAGGTCATACCAGGGTTGGGCAAGCGCGATCCGCGCCCGCGCTGACGCTCGTGTGCAGCGCAGTACTTGGTGCTAGCGGTTGAGACTGCGTCCCCGACGGCGCGGTCGCTTCCCAAGCACCCTCCGTCCGGAGGCTCGTCGCTTGGGCTCAAGCAATCGCTGCTCAGCTTTCAACACGCGATTACGTAAGTTCTGCAATTCGGTGAATTGAACGATAAGGGCCTTATGTGTTTGACGCAAAACTGCCGAAGAATACATGTGACCACCTACTCATGGCCAACGACGACCGTGCTTTTCATTGAAATTGCTGACATGACGAAATTCAGCTTCAAGCGCGGCACTTCATTGGTACTACACGGGCTGCGATCAACCGCAGCCTTGGTCTGTCCTTGATTCCCAGTCGTTGCATTGATGAATAGTAATACGTTTTCACCTCTCTTTCCGCGGGGGGCCTTCATGAACGGCCCTCGCTCAGTGAAACTTCGTCGAATGTTAGATTTGAATCGTGAATGTCCCTATATATCGTTGGTAATATCCGGCTCTAGCCAAGTTAGTTGGATGTTGACCATAATAGTAATGCTCCGAACAGTAGCTTAATGACATCCTTGGAGTGAATTGTAAGATCGCGGCTATCAAAAATTGCAGACGAAAAGTCACTATCCTCGAAGAATTCGCGGTTTTAAGTTTTGCGTCGAGCACCGCATTGTTACGGTGCTGCACTCATTCTCTGAGCGAGCTACGGTAGCGTGGCCATCAAGCGTTGCCGCCCGGTGCTGTCTCAGGCCTGAGATCCTGCGACGTTATGACGGAGCTTAACGGTTATATCTCGCGCGTCTCAAAAGGAGGGTCGGATTAAGCGGCCGCAAGCGGGGTTGATAGCAACAGGCAAGGGAAGCATGCGCCGTATCAGAATTGTCATCGCTGATCGACACCCGATCGTCTTGCAAGGGATCAGGAGCGTTCTTGCGGCGCAGCATGATTTTGCGGTCGTTGCTTCTTGCAGCAATGGCGCAAGCTGTATCGAGGCAATTCGATTTCTTACGCCGGACGTCGCGCTTGTCGATGCTGCACTGCCCGACTTCAATCGACGGCAGATCCTCGCCCCTGCAAACGAGGTCGACCCACGTGCTCCGATAATCTTCTTCACCGGTATTATGGGCGACAGTGAGTTGCAAAGGCTGGCCTTGGATGGCCCCTGCATCGTCCTCTCGAAGGATTCGGACGTCGAGATGCTGGTCGCAACCCTGCGGAAAACAGCCCAAGGCCAAGCGGCGGCCTCGCCGAGCACTGGGCCGGTCAGCGATGACCCCCGGGCCGGTGTGAAGCCCCTGACACAACTAACTGACCGGGAGCGGCAGATCATGCGGCTCGTATCGGAGGGGCTATCGAACAAGGAGATTGGGCGTCGGTTGAATCTTTCCGACGGCACGATCAAGGTCCACCTTCATCATATCTTCCAGAAGCTGGATATCAGCAATCGTACGGTTCTCGCGGCTTTGGCGATTTCGCGAAGCGAACTGCATGCAGCGCCGGGTGAGCTGGATTCCCTTGATCTGTTGCGTCAGAATCCGGCCAGCGCGAATTGACGGGTACGTCTGGCGCCTTCGGGAGTGTGCGTGTGGGCCGGTCTATCCCGGGGCCAGATGCTCAATCATGTCGCGGCAGGCCCCTTCGGCCTCGGCCAACGTTCGAAAGGGCGATCCGCCAATCTTGATCGCGACCTGGTTGTTGTGAAGCGGACGCCAACTCGCCAGGTAGCCGGAGCGTCCGATTTAAAACATTATTATATATTAAATTAACTCTCAACCACTAATTTTCTTGTCCTAATGGAGGTTGCTGAACGTGCGTGTCCCGGCCGTAACGCCGGCACTTTCCGCCGTTCTGCCCGATTCCTCAGCGCACCTTGCCGGCGTCGTGACCCGAGACGGCAACGAAAACGATGATCGGCGGGCGTTTTTGAAAACCTGCGGAAGATTTGCAACCGTGACGCCCCCTGTTATGACGCTGCTTCTGTCCACCTCCCTGACCTCAAAAGCCATTGCACGTTCGGGCGGTCTGCACGCGGCGAGGCATAGCGACAGCAGTCAATCGTTCTTCGACAATGATCGGTCGTCCGCGACCGGGCCGGCGAGCTCCAGCGGCGGATCATCAGGGGGTGGGGGATCACCTGGCGGTCGTCCTGCCGGATCTTCTCGTGCCGGAGGGACATCCGGCGGCGGATCCGGGGGTAGCAGCGGGTCCGGTCCTGGCGGAGGCAATGCCAAAGGGCCCTTCGCAACCGGCGGCAGCTCTGGAATTCCAAGCGCAAATGGTGGGGTCGATTGCGCAGAAGAGAACGAGGACAAGCGAAAGGCCGATTGCCCCGGAGCTAATACTCGCATTTCCAGTGCGACCGAGACCGGCCGGTAGGAGCCTCTCAGCCCGGCGAGGCTGTGGGCGCTATACGGCTAGGCAAGGCTGGGCCCTTTGCTCCGGCGCGCTGAACACTGGCCGAAAGCAGATCTAAACAGCCGAGCGGCCTCTTGACGCACCGCCGCAGCTCTTTTGCGAACGCAACTTGCCAAATGTTAGTGCGGGTGTCCTGGAATTGCATAATTTTCCCGACTCTCGAAGTTGGGCGACTTCTTCCCAAGAACGTCGATCAGGAGGCGCGTCATGAATAGCCACTTTCAAGCCGGCGATCCCGGGGCTCTCCTTCGAGAGCGTCTCGAAGCGCTTGTCTCCCAACTCGCCGAGCTTGAGAAGCTCAGAGAGCGGGTAGGTCGAGAGGAAAGTCGTCAGCGCGAGCTGCGCAAGGCGGCAGGTCCCTTAGCCCATTTCGGACCGCGAGCGGCCGTTCTGGCTTCGCAGAGGCAAAGCTCGTGCCTGCGCTCCTTGGTCCCAATAGGTCCGGTGTAACGAGCACCGCAGGGAGGATGAAATGAGGGATGTCTCTAGTTGGCTTCGGCCGGGAGCCAGCCCCAAAGCTGCAAAGTTCTTGAGCTCGCTTCCGCGCGCAGGACTGGGCGATTGTCACGACGGGGTCTCGCGCAGGTTTTGCGGAACTGCAAAGGTGCGCACGTTTCGTTCGCGAAAGCAAACGGGCTTTAAGAGCTTGTCCCGGCTCTTCGGCTAGCAGGCAAGTCGCCGCGCGCTCGCCCCCCGCGAGCTAGCCCGAGCGCGCCCTGTGAAACTATCCGATCGATCTCGCGGCTCATGACTCTGTAGCATTCGCATGCCAACGCTTCGAGCCGCGGTCGATCAATCTCGAGCTGGCCGCGCCGATTGGATTTCAGCGCTCTTGATGCGCGCATTGTGCTCACGACATGTGTGACTGTGGTGCGGCGGACGCCCAGCAATTCCGACAATGTTTCCTGGGTCAGCGGGAGAAGATCGCTTCCATTCGCTCGATCGTGAATGTGAAGCAGCCAGCGCGCCAGGCGAGCTTCGACAGAATGCAGTGCATTGCAGGCCGCCACGTGCTGAAGCTGCGTCAACAACGATCTCGTGGAGACCTGCACCATGGATGTGATTGAAGGGCTGCGATGTTGCGCTGCCAGAAACTGCACCGGCGAGATCTGCAGCGCAGACCCTGACAGGCGAACGATCGCCGTCGCAGGCGAGTGGGATGCTCCAAGCGCTGACGTCAGACCCACAGCCCCCTCATGGCCGATTATCGCTGCGGCAACAGTTTGCCCGTTCGGCAGCTCCACGATAGCGGCGATCGCGCCGCTCAAGGGAAAGAGAATATGTTCGATCCGATCGCCCGATCGGATCAGCACGGAATCGCGTTCGATTTTGACTTTCCGCAGATGAGGCGCCAGCAAAGAAAAATCTGCTGGCGGCAACGTTGCTAGCAAGCGATTGCCTACTCTGGTGGTGTGGTCCATCATGGGATCGCCCCCGACGGATGCCCCGGCTCTAGAACACATGCCGGTTTGTCGAACTGCTCTCCTGAGCGTCAGCTCAACAGCAAGCCAACCGGCCAACACACATATGGTTCCCCAGCAATGGTGAGCATGCGCAGGCCGACAACCGCCCGGCGGAGATCCAGTGCCTCCGGCTAAGCCTGCCGCTCGGCAGGACCTCCGCCGGCATGAACCAGAAGAGCCCCTCTGAATGGTGACATCCGTTTTGCAGGTTAGATCGCACCTTCGTGTGGGCGGGATCTAAAGGCCGGTTTGACGCGCAGCAGACGTTACTTCTACTAAGTCAGTTGGTCGCGGCTGTTGGAGCATGAGAATCAAATATTGGTCGAGATTCGGATTTGGGAGAGCCAGATGAGTCTCACCCATCAGCGGAGAAGTCGAAGCGATCTGCCGCGCACGTATCGGCATTGCCCGCGCTATTGCGTGCAGGCCGCGTTTGCTGGCGCTCGATGAGCCTATTGCGCGCTGGATTTCTCGGTGCAGGCCGTCGTGCTGCAGCTGCTCGACCGGCTTCGGCGCGAGGAGGATGTCGACTTGGCCGAGTTCAGCCTCGATCTGCCGACACGCGCTTCAGTGACCAAGAGATCGGCAAAATCCCAGACCAAGGCGAGGGCGGTGTGACCACCGCGCCTGATTGCTTCTGCCGTACGGTCAACCGCGGCCGGATCGATATCGCCTAGCGCGATGCGTGCGCCCTTCCGAATCGGAGCGATGCTTGTCTTCGCAATGCTAGCTGGGTGGGCGACGGTCGCCAAATCCGAAGATCAGGACAGTCCCGTGGCAGTCGTCAAGGCGCTCTACGCGGCCTTTGATGTCGGCGATATGGAAAAGATCAAGAGCCTCATCGCGCCCGATGCGACGTGGACCTATTATGGTCCGGAGTATGCGCTTCCGTTTGCAGGGGTGCGCAAGGGACCGGATGGGGTCGCGGACTTCTTCGTGAAGGTCGATGACACTCTCACCGAACCCGGGGCTAGTCAACGTGAGTTCATCGCGTCGGGAGATCAGGTGGCGGTGCCGGGCACCGAGGAAAGTACGGTCAAGGAGACGGGAGAGCACTACGTTGTGAATAATCTCCATCTCTGGAAGGTGGCGAACGGAAAGATCGTCCGTTTCGAGGAATACATCGACAGCGGTACGGTACTAGAAGCGTTCATGGCGGCTGACGCACAGCGAGGCAGGGCTTTCTTTACGACCTGCGCCGGCTGTCATGGCAATGGAGCTCAAGGCCGCGACGAGATGTTCGCACCAAATTTGACGGGGCAGCACTCAGAATATCTCATCAAACAGTTACGGAGCTTCAGATCCGGGATGCGCGGCAAGGTCGACGATCCCCACGGCTTTCAGATGCGAGGACGCGCCTCGCTTCGAACAGACGGCTCGTTCCTCGTGACGCATCGTGGAAGTGCAAGTCTTCGATCTTGAGTTCATCGCATGCCCGGCACTTACGGACCTATGGTTATGGGGAAAGACCCGCCCGTAGCCTCGCGTCACAATTCGCTGCTGTAGCACGACCTCCCACGCATCATAGCCCATTAGGTAGGTTGAGCAAAGGCACTTTCTGGTCGTTTCCATCCTTATTCCTCGGGTCCTTTCTGTCCTGAATAACCACCAGTCGTTTTTTCATGTCAACCAGCGGCCACTCGGGTTTGCAGATCTCTTCCTGGCGCAATGTCGTTGCGACGGCAAATCTCACGATCCGCCCCATCGGTATGAATTGCCGACGATTTGTCTCGAAGTATTCGATGAGTTCTTCGAGTTCATCTTGCGTGGGCCGTCGGTCGCGCTCTTTGCTCTTTCCGACCAGATTGAGGTGAGTTAACGCGACACGTGCGAGGCGTGTTTCTTCGGCTGAGACCTCAATACCGTGCACGGCGGCGGCGTGCGTTATGATTGTGCGGATGAAGGACATGTCGATCGCCAACGTCGCGGGGCCGGCGCCTTGCTTGGCGCGCTTTCTTCCGAACTCGATCAACCGCTCTCGATTGAGCGCGGTCAGCTTTACACTGCCGAGCTCAGTTTTCAGCGAGGTCATCACAGCAGCTTTTGATCGGCGAGGGGGCTTGCCGACTTCGCGCATGTCGTCGTCGTGCAGGTCAACCAGATCGCAAACGTGTGAACGTTCCGGGTCACGCGCGGCTTGGACGATCCGTTGCGGTCAATGTTGCGCTCCATTTCGAGCGCCCATTCTTCGCCGTCCTTGCGCCGTCGGAAGGTCTCAGCCACATAACGTGTCTTGCGGCGGACTTGGACGCGCCAGTTTCCGGATGCCAATTGAGTGAAGGTCGCCACGCGTGTGCACTCCGGCTTTCGTGTGCACTATGTGTGCACCGAGAGGTCAAAACGGGTACAAACGTGTGCAGTTTCGGCTAGTTTGGAGTGCACACGTTCGTGCTTCATCCCATTGAGAGTGTAAGGTAAATCATTGGAATCGCAACACTATCGCTTTTCTGTGGCACCCATGATGGATTGGACTGACCGGCACTGCCGGGTGTTCCATCGTCACCTGACGCGGCGGGCGCTGCTTTACACCGAGATGCTGACGACCGGCGCCATCATTCATGGCGACCGGGCGCGGCTGCTCGGGTTCGACGCGATCGAGCATCCGGTCGCGCTTCAACTTGGTGGCTCGGATCCGCGGGAGCTCGCGCAGGCGGCGGCGATCGGCGAGGCGTTCGGCTATGACGAGATCAATCTCAACGTCGGTTGCCCGTCCGATCGCGTGAAGGATGGTCGTTTTGGCGCCTGCCTCATGGCGGAACCGGAGCTGGTGGCGAGGTGCGTGGAAGCCATGAAGCGCGCAGTCGCCGTTCCCGTCACGGTGAAGTGCCGTATCGGCATTGACGATCAGGATCCGGAGGTTGCGCTTGATGCGCTTGCGCGCGCCGTGGTCGCTTCCGGCTGCGACGCTCTGATCGTGCATGCCCGCAAGGCTTGGCTCAACGGTTTGTCTCCAAAGGAGAACCGCGACATCCCGCCGCTCGACTATGAGCGTGTCTATCGCCTCAAGCGTGCCATGCCCGGCGTGCCCGTGATCATCAATGGGGGCATTCCCGGTATCGATGAGGCGAAGGCGCATCTCGAACATGTCGATGGCGTGATGCTCGGCCGCGCCGCCTATCAGGAGCCGTGGCGGCTGCTCGCTGTCGATTCCGATATCTTCGGCGAGGCGCCCCCGCATGGATCCATGCAGGACGCGCTCGCGGCGATGATGCCCTATATCGAGCTGCACCTCGCGCGCGGCACGCGGCTGCATGCGATCACACGGCATTTCGTCGGCGCATTCCATGCCGTGCCCGGCGCAAGGGCCTTCCGCCGCCATCTCGCCGAGCAGGGCGTGAAGCCGGGCGCGGGCCTCGAGGTGCTACGCGATGCGATCGCGCGCGTCGGTGCGCGTGCGCCGGCCGAGGCGGCGTAACTCGGCTAAAGCATGATCCGGAAAGGTGCGCAGCGGTTTCCCCTCGCGACAAACGCGGAACGCGTTTGCGCGGAGATCATGCTTGAACAACGAGCTTAAGCGCGATGGCTATTTATCCCATCGCATCGCGCTTTAGTCGATCGCCGTGCGGGAGCGGCGGTGGGCGCTCTGAAGTTCGGGATAGCCCGTGAGCATCAGCTTGTCGGCGCGGACGCCCCAGCTCTCCAGGCGATCGAGGAAGCTCATGCCGAGCAGGTTGGTCTTCATCTGCCCCCGCTGGACGACGAGGGCCGGCACTGATTTTTCAACGAGATGGCCAACGGAGAGGCGGTCGAGCGTGAGGCGGGCCGCCTTGGTATAGCCGCCGGCGGTTTCGAGATCGACGTCGTATTCGAGCATCTCGAGCGGCAGTCCGATGGCTTTCGCGGTTTCCCAGGTCAGCACGACCGAAGTCGCACCGGTATCGATCACCATCGGCGCCGCGACACCATTGATCTTCGCCCGCAGCGCAAATTCGCCGCCCTGGCCGCGGGGGATCTGCACGGCGGGGGCAGGCGGCGCCGTCGTCTGTGCGCGAAAAATGTGTGAGACCTTGTGGCTGGCGCGGGCGATCTGCTCGGGATCGCCATAGGCGACGACCGCACCTGCCGTGCCGGCGAGCATGACGAGAACGAGGAGGAGGCGGATCATTGCGCGCCTCCGCGGGCGCGCAGGCCATTCAGGTGCTTTTCGGCGATCCCGCGATCGGCACAAGTCCCGCTTCCGTCATGCGGGCCGGCAACCGGGCCATGAGCGCGAGCCGGTCGGCGCTTTCCATGGCGTGCCAGCGCGCGATCTCGGGCAAGGTCCGGCCGCAGCCGAAGCATAGCTTGGTCCTGGGATCGATCATGCAGACGGCGACACACGGCGTTTCTTTGCTCATTCGGACATAGTGGGGGATTGTCGGACATGTCTGCAAGCATCTGGTTAAGAGCCCGTACCTGCGCTCATGATCGGCTTGTTGCGGGGCCGGCGCTTCTCGTCGGGCAGTGCGGCACTCTCCGGTTGGAGCGGTGGAGAATCGTCCGACAGCGGCGCAAGCGCGCTCATCACGCGTTCCGGCGGGAAGGTGACGATCACCTCGGTGCCGATGCGCAGCTTGGATTTCAGCGTGAACGTGCCGCCATGCAGGTCGATCAGATTCTTGGCGATCGGCAGGCCGAGGCCGGCGCCCTGTTCGGCCGACTTGATCGAGTTGGAGCCTTGGCCGAACGAGGCGAGCACGACCGGGATCTCGTCCTCGGGTATGCCGGAACCGGTATCCTTCACCGAGAGATATTGTCCGCCCGAGGCGGTCCAGCCGGCCTTGAGCCAGATCTCGCCGCCCTGCGGGGTGAACTTGATCGAGTTGGAGAGCAGGTTGAGCACGACCTGGCGGATCGCGCGCTCGTCTGCCCAGAGCCGCGGCATGGCCTGCTCGAACACTTCGTGGATGGTGATGCCGCGGCTCGAGGCACGCAGCTTCATCAGATGATGGCAGTCGGCGACGATGCCGACCAGCGACACCGCTTCCTCGTTCAGCTCGTAGCGGCCGGCCTCGATCCGCGACAGGTCGAGGATCTCGTTGATGAGGTTGAGCAGGTGCACGCCGGAATTATGGATGTCCGCGGAGTACTCCTTGTAGACCGGCACCGCATGCGCGCCGAAGATCTCGCTTTTCATCACCTCGGAGAAGCCGAGGATGGCATTGAGCGGCGTCCGCAGCTCGTGGCTCATCTGCGCGAGGAAGCGCGACTTGGCGACGTTGGCGGATTCGGCGCGGTGGCGGGCTTCATCCGAGATCGCTTTGGCCTGTTCGAGCTCGCCGATCAGCGCGTCCTTCTCGGCGCGTGCTTCCAGCGTGGCGAAGGTGGAGGAGTGCAGGCGATGCGCCAGCAGCACGAAGTAGCCTTCGGCGCCGAGCGCGAGCGCAGCCAGGACGTAATTGTCCAGGGAGCCGGTCATCGCGAAGCTCAGCGCCATCGCGACCGCGACCGGCGCGGTGGCGGCAAGGGCTGCGATTGGCAGATTGGCGGCGAGCATGCTCGATACTGCGATCACCAGCAGCATCAGGAACATCATCAGCGTTTCCGTGACCAGGTCGAGCAGGGGATGGATCAGGATCGCCATCCAGCACAGGCCATAGAGCAGGTCGAGCACGACGAAGCGCGTCCGCCATGCCCGCGTCGCGGCTGGAGAGCTGGGCTCGGTCAGGAACCGCCGGCAACTGCGGATCATGGCGCCGTGAATGCAGAGCATGCCCGCGGTCCAGGCGGCGGCCGGGATCGGCTGCATCCACAGCCCGAACAGCACGCCGGTCGCGACCACCAGCAGCATCACGACATAGGAAGCCGACAGCCGGGTCTGGGCGTATTGGCGCAGCATCTCGGCGTCGAAGGCGGGCCGGGTCCCGCTGGTCGATGTTAACTTGTCGCGCGCCTCGCGCACCCGCTGCGCCGCAGCCCTTCGGCTGCTCGCCGATGGAGCGCTCACCGGCTCGGCCGGAAGCTGTACAACCTCGGGCTTTTCAGCGGGGTTACTCATCAAGCAACACGATTCCTACCCACGCCGGACGCGGGCCTTCTGCATTGTCTATCTCTGGCAACAAATCCTTAAGAGGTGACTTAAGGAGCTAAAGAATTACGTTAACCCGGCGTTAATTTCCGGCCAGTTCGGCCTCGTTCCGCGGTCGCGTTACCTGAAGAAGACGAGCGTAACTAATGCGAATACAGGCAGCAGCAGCGCGGAGCTCCAAGCCATGTAACCGAAGAAGCCCGGCATTGCGATGCCGCCGGATCGCGCGATCGCGTAAACCATGAAGTTGGGCGCGTTGCCGATGTAGGAGTTTGCGCCCATGAACACGGCACCTGCAGAGATCGCGGCAAGGGTCAAGGCGCCATTCGTCATCAGATGCTTGGCGTCGCCTCCGGCAAGTTCAAAGAAGACCAGATAGGTCGGTGCATTGTCGAGGAAGGATGAGAGCAGGCCGGTCAACCAGAAATATGCGGCATTGTTCGGCGTGCCGTCGGCGTTGGTGACCATGTTCACGACGGAGGAAAACGCGCCGGATCGGCCCGCGTTGAGGATCGCAAGCACGGGAATGATGGTGATGAAAATGGCGGCGAATAGCTTGGCCACTTCGATCATGGGGCCCCAAGAGAAGCCGTTCGCGTCGTGATCCTCTTTTGACGTGGCAGCGAGGGATGCGAACACGACGCCGATCATGATTGCATCGCGGACCAGGTTCTGCACTTGAAGGTGCGTGCCGAGAATGTCGAACCCGCCGAGGTCGAACTTGGCGCTGAACAGGATCGCGGCGACGATGACGCCCATCAGAACGAAATTGAGGCCGCCGCTGATCCGCAAGGGATTGTCGGGAGTTGGGTCGGGTTTGACGCGGCCTTCCTTGCGATACAGATAAGCATCGATGCAAAAGAAGAGGGCGAGCAGAATCCAGGCCGCGAACGTGGTCTGAGGGAACAGATGTGTCGTCGTCCAGAAGAAGTCCACGCCGCGCAGGAATCCCAGAAACAGCGGCGGATCACCCAAAGGCGAGAGTGAGCCGCCGATGTTGGACACCAGAAAGATGAAGAAGATGACGACATGCGCGTTATGGCGGCGGTCGTCATTGGCGCGGATCACCGGCCGGATCATGACCATCGACGCGCCGGTCGTGCCGATGACGCTCGCGATCAGAGTGCCCATGGCGAGCAGCAGTGTATTCAGAACCGGGGAGCCGTGAAGATTGCCACGCACCACGATTCCGCCGGCGACGGTGAACAGAGCGAGGAGCAGCAGAATGAACGGGATATATTCCAGCAGGGCGGTATGAACGAGCGCCTGGATGGTTGGAAGCGGGCCGTACCAGATTGCAAGCGGCAGCACGATCAGGGCGGCCCACATGGCGGCGATCTTGCCCTGGTGGTGCTCCCAGAAATGGGGCGCTGCGAGCGGGAATATCGCGATCGACAGCAGCATGCCGGCAAACGGGAGCGCCCATTGTGGGCGAAGGCTGGCGCCATCGAGCGATGCGGCCAGCGCCTGCGAAGGTGATGCGGCGGCCAGAACCAGGATGGCAACGAAGAGCAGGCTGGTCATGAGGCGGGACCGCCGCCGACGGATCCCATGCCCGGCGAGCTCGGTGTGTCCCCGTCGAAGCTCCGGCGCGACGCCGACACGGGCAGGGACCAGAATGGCGGCGATCACGCTAAGCAAGGCTCCCCCCGAACGCTATAATTGTTTCGGCTCGCCCGCTTAACCGAAACATCGTCGCGACCGAGGTCGCGCCGATGTCCGGATGCTGCGCGACCGCCGATGAGGCCGCAGCAGAGCGTCAGCGTTGCAGACGCGCGAGCAGGCTCGACGTATCCCAGCGCTTGCCGCCCATCTTTTCGACCTCGGCGTAGAACTGGTCCACGAGTGCCGTCACCGGCAGCGTGGCGCCGTTGCGGCGGGCTTCAGCCAGAGAGATCGAGAGGTCCTTGCGCATCCATTCGACAGCGAAGCCGAAATCGTATTTGTCGTCGTTCATGGTCTTGTAGCGATTTTCCATCTGCCACGACTGCGCGGCGCCCTTGGAGATGGTCTCGATCACCGCGGCGACGTCGAGGCCGCTCTTCTTGGCGAAGTGGATACCTTCGGAGAGACCCTGCACCAGACCGGCGATGCAGATCTGATTGACCATTTTCGTCAGTTGGCCGCTTCCGGCGGGCCCGAGCAGCTTGCACATCCGCGCATAGGCGCCCGTGATGATCGGCTCGGCGCCGGAATAGGCATCCTGCGCGCCGCCGCACATCACCGTCAGCACGCCGTTCTCCGCGCCGGCCTGGCCGCCGGAGACCGGTGCATCGACGAATTTGAAGCCGGCCTTGGTGGCGGCTGCGTCCAGCTCGCGTGCGACCTCGGCGGAGGCGGTGGTGTGATCGACGAAGGTCGCACCCTTCTTCATGCCGGCGAAGGCGCCGTCGGCGCCGATCGTGACCGAGCGCAGATCATTGTCATTGCCGACGCAGCACATCACGAAATCCTGGCCCTCGGCGGCGGCCTTCGGGGTCGCCGCGGTCTTGCCACCGAATTTGTCCGCCCATTCCTTCGCCTTGGCCGCGGTGCGGTTGTAGACGGTGACCTCATGGCCCCCTTTTTTCACGAGGTGTCCGGCCATGGGGAAGCCCATGACGCCGAGACCGAGGAAAGCGATTTTAGCCATGTGTGGTACCTTGTCCGTAGCTTGAGTTTTACGGTTGTATCCGGGCGATGGCGCCTGGCGGCGCCCTCCGAGTTCCGCTTCGGGGCGGACCGGAGGCGCACCATAAACCGTTAAGCCGGGAGGGCAACGGCTTCGTTTGGCGACCCCCTGTGCTAGGATGGCGGGACCAAGAGGACTTCGAAAAAGGGAGCGAGAGCATGGGCAGCGTGAGCGTTGGCGTCCTCGATCATTTCAACATCCGGACCCGGAATCTGGCCGAGACCGTCCGCTTCTACGAGGATGTGCTGGGTCTGGAAATAGGTGCCCGGCCGAACTTCGCCTTCCCAGGCGCCTGGATGTACAGCGAGGGCAAACCGGTGGTGCATCTCGTCGATATTTCTGCGACGGCTGAGCCACAAAAGCCGGATTCCGGCGTTGTCCACCACGTCGCCTTCGTCAGCCGCGGCTTTGACGGCATGAAGCAGCGGCTGACATCCAAGGGGATGAAATTCGACTCCCGCCAGGTGCCCGGCGGCGACCTCTGGCAGATCTTCGTTCACGACCCCAACGGGGTCATGATCGAGCTGAATTACGAGGCTGCCAGGGAGCAGGGGGCGGCGCCTGCCGAGATGGCTGACGATATCGGGCGGCAGTAGCCTTTTGGGCGTTTCCGCTCTAATGGGGCATCCTAAAGTCTCGAGCATGACCTTGCCGGAAGGCCGCTCCGCGCTTTGCGCTGGCGCGGCCCTCCGGGTTCGGATCAGGCTCCGTTCAGGAGATGCGCTTTGAGCGTGACGCAGCAACAGGTTCGCGACAGCCTCGCCAGGATCAAATCGCCCCGTGGGGTCGCGCTCACCAATGCCAATGTGCTGAGCGCCATCAGCGCGTCCGATGGCAAGGTGTTCTTCTCGATCAATGTCGACGCCGCCGAGGCCAGGGCCTGGGAATCCATCCGGGCCGAGGCCGAGGCCGCCGTGCGTGCCATTCCCGGCGTCACCACCGTCATGGTGGCGCTGACGGCCGAGCGCAAGCCGGGCTCCGCACCTCCACCTCCACCGCCGCCGCAACCCAGCCGTGGCGCGCCGGGCGTGCAGCCGGTCCATGCCCACAAGCCGCCACAGGGGGGCCAATCGCCGATGGCGCGGCAGTCGGAGATCCCGGGCGTCGCCGCCGTGATCGCGGTCGCCTCCGGCAAGGGTGGCGTCGGCAAGTCGACCACTGCGCTGAACCTGGCGCTGGGTCTGCGCGACCTCGGCCTCAAGGTGGGGTTGCTCGATGCCGACATCTACGGCCCCTCGGTGCCGCGCCTGACGGGCCTGCACGACAAGCCGGAACTGAACGACGAGCGCAAAATGATTCCGCTTCGGCGGTTCGGCCTCGCCATCATGTCGATCGGCTTCCTGGTCGAGGAAGAGACCGCGATGATCTGGCGCGGTCCCATGGTGATGTCGGCGGTGACGCAGATGCTGCGCGATGTCGAATGGGGGCGGCTCGACGTTCTCGTGGTCGACATGCCGCCCGGGACCGGTGATGCCCAGCTCACGCTGGCGCAGAACGTACCGCTCAAGGGCGCCGTGATCGTCTCCACCCCCCAGGACCTGTCTCTGATCGATGCGCGGCGGGGACTTGCCATGTTCAAGAAGGTCAACGTGCCTGTGCTCGGCATCGTCGAGAACATGAGCTACTTCCAGTGCCCGCATTGCGGCACGCGGTCGGACATTTTCGGCCATGGCGGGGCGCGGCACGAGGCCGAGAAGCTCGAAGTACCGTTCCTCGGCGAGATCCCGCTGCACATGGCGATTCGCGCCAGCTCGGACGCCGGCAATCCCGTCGTCGATAGCGAGCCGGACGGTCCCCATGCGGCGATCTACCGCGCCATTGCAGGCCAGGTCCGGGACCAGCTCAAGGGCGTCATCGCGGCGGCCTGATGAGGCCGCCCGAGACATGCGACTTTCGTAGAGCCCCGTCATGCCATTGTCGCGTTCCGCAACCGGGGCTTCCGTGGTAAAGGCCCACGGCAGTCAAGCCCCTTCGGTTCGACGCGGCCTGAACGCGTCGCCGGAATGAGCGGCGGCAAGAAGAGAAGTCTAGGGGAAAACGCCCCAGCAAGGAGAGACCTGAAGATGAAGCGTCGTGATTTTCTTAAAGTGTCGGCAGCAGGCGCGGCGGCGACCGCAGTGGCCTCGCCGGCGATCGCGCAGTCCTCGCCCGAGGTGAAGTGGCGCCTGACTTCGAGCTTCCCGAAGTCGCTCGATACCATCTATGGCGGTGCGGAGCAGGTGGCGAAATACGTCGCCGAGATGACCGACAACAAATTCCAGATCCAGGTGTTCGCCGGCGGCGAGATCGTCCCGGCGCTGCAGGCGCTCGATGCGACCTCCAACGGCACCGTCGAGATGTGCCACACCGTCTCGTACTACTATGTCGGCAAGGACCCGACCTTCGCGATCTATGCTTCGGTGCCGTTCGGCCTCAACGCGCGCCAGCAGAACTCCTGGTGGTACCAGGGCGGCGGCATGGAGCTCGGCAACGAGTTCTTCAAGAAGTCGAACGTGATCGGCTTCCCCTGCGGCAACACCGGCACCCAGATGGGCGGCTGGTTCCGCAAGGAGATCAAGACCGTCGCTGACCTCTCCGGCCTCAAGATGCGCATCGGCGGCATCGCCGGCCAGGTGCTTCAGAAGGTCGGCGTGGTGCCGCAGCAGCTCGCTGGCGGCGACATCTATCCGGCGCTGGAAAAGGGCACCATCGACGCCGCCGAGTGGGTCGGCCCCTACGATGACGAGAAGCTCGGCTTCGCCAAGGTCGCCAAGTACTACTATTATCCGGGCTTCTGGGAAGGCGGGCCGACCGTCCACGCCTTCGCCAACCTGGAAAAGTTCAATGCGCTGCCGAAGAGCTACCAGGCGATCCTCACCAACGCGATGACCAATGCCAACACCTGGATGGCCGCGCGCTACGACATGCAGAACCCGGCGGCGCTGAAGCGACTGGTTGCCGGCGGCACCCAGCTTCGTCCCTTCACCAACGAGGTGTTGGAAGCCTGCCTCAAGGCGACCAACGAGCTGTGGGCCGAGATCTCGGCCAAGAACGCCGACTTCAAGAAGTCGATCGACGCCATGCAGGCCTACCGCTCCGACGAATATCTGTGGTGGCAGGTTGCCGAATATACCTACGACAGCTTCATGATCCGCTCGCGCACGCGCGGCTGATCGCCTAGGCCAAAAGTCGCAAGACCGGAAAGCCCGGCCTCCATTGGAGGCCGGGCTTTTTCTTTGTCGCAGTGCGATCGGGATGGAATTCGCTCTCGCATTGCGTCATGGTAGCGCCAAGCCTCGGCAAGAAGGCCCACAATCACTGGTACATCAGGGCAGGAAATCATGAAGAGAAGAGACTTCATCAAGGTCACAGGACTTGGCGCGGCCGGCGCCGCCACGCTCGCGGCGCCCGCGATCGCGCAATCGATGCCGGAAATCAAATGGCGCATGCCGACGAGCTGGCCGAAATCGCTCGATACGCTGTTCGGCGGCGCCGAGATGATGTGCAAGATGGTCGCGGAGGCGACCGACAACAAATTCCAGATCCAGATATTCGCGGCCGGCGAGATCGTGCCGGGTCTCCAGGTGCTCGATGCCGTGCAGAACGGCACATGCGAAATCGGCCACACCGCCTCCTACTACTATTTCGGCAAGGACCCGACCTTCACCTTCGGCTCGGCCGTGCCGTTCGGCCCCAACATGCGCATCAACCAGGCCTGGTACATGCAGGGCGGCGGGCGCGAGGTGCTCAACGAGTTCTACAAGAGCTACAACGTCACCTCGCTGCTCGCCGGCAACACCGGTTGCCAGATGGGCGGCTGGTTCAGGAAAGAGGTCAACACGCCCGACGATCTCAAGGGCATGAAATTCCGCATCGGCGGCTTCACCGGCCGCGTGCTCCAGAAGCTCGGCGTGGTGCCGCAGCAGCTCGCCGGCGGCGACATCTATCCGGCGCTGGAGAAGGGCACCATCGACGCCGCCGAATGGGTCGGCCCCTATGACGACGAGAAGCTCGGCTTCTACAAGATCGCGCCGCACTACTACTATCCCGGCTGGTGGGAAGGTGGTCCGATGCTGCTGGCTTTCGTCAACCTCGACAAGTGGAACGCGCTGCCGAAATATTATCAGAGCGTGCTGGAGCAGGCCGGCCACTACGCCAACAACTACATGATGGCGCGGTACGACACGGCGAATCCGCTGGCGCTGAAGAAGCTGCTCGCGGGCGGCACCAAGCTGCACCCATTCTCGCCGTCGATCATGGATGCCTGCCACAAGGCGGCCAAGGAGCTGCACGCCGAAGTCGGCGCGACCAACGCCAATTTCAAGAAGGTGCACGACTCCCTCGCCAAGTTCACGAGCGACGGCTACGCCTGGTTCCAGGTCGCCGAGGTCGGCTACGACATCTTCATGGCGCGGCGCTCGCAGAGCTGATCGTCTGACCTACCGAAAACAACGCCCCGGAGCGAAGGCTCCGGGGCGTTGTCGTTGCGGCTTGTCCGACGGCGCCACACCAAAAATGTGGAAAACAACCCCATGCACAGCAGAGGTGGGGTGAGGGCAGGCCGGCCGGCGGATGCGGTCAACCATCTGGCAAGTCGAGGCAAACCGGTGGAAAGGCACGATCGGCCCGCCGCCGGGGGCCTGGCTCCCATTTCGTATCAACGCCATCGGGCTGTTCAGGCGATCGGCTTCGCCAATCCATCTGCCGGGCTGCGAAGCCGCTTGACTCGTCCTGGCGAAACAGCGGCGAAAGAACGTCAATCGAAAAACTCGAAATCTATATCGGGCCAGCGCCGTCTGCCTCATCACCAAAACGAGATGTGTGAAATGCTTCACAATCAGGCCTGAGGAAATCCGCTAGACAATCTAGCGCCCGGCAACCTTTCGTTGATTGCGCCGAACGACGCCGTGCGGTGCGCCGCTGCGACCGGGGCCGGGCATGCTCAGGAGGAGGCCGGCGCGAGCTTTGCCTGTGTACCCTATCGACACTGATCCTAACGGATTTGAACTGAGGCCGTGCACCGGATCGTGGATGGCCTGAACGAAGAACGGAGTTGCCGGCAGAATGCCGGTCCCGAAATACGGAGAAGCGATACCGAAAATCGCGGGTGGTTGCGGCCTGCACCGTCGTTGAAGCGCTCGGGGCGCTGAAATG
Organism: Bradyrhizobium sp. NDS-1; assembly: GCF_032918005.1. NCBI lineage: Bacteria > Pseudomonadati > Pseudomonadota > Alphaproteobacteria > Hyphomicrobiales > Nitrobacteraceae > Bradyrhizobium > Bradyrhizobium sp. NDS-1. The sequence goes on along the minus strand of NZ_CP136628.1, from coordinate 4,963,496 downwards.
CTGGGGCATTAAGCCCATACGGTGTGGACCTTGCCCGCTGGAGACTTCCTTGCAGGCGCTTATTCTGCGCTGGCATGTGCGCGGCTGAGGGTTGCGTCGTGGCGAAAGTCGTTTTCAATCTGACCATCGAAGATTGTGGCGAAGATTATTGCCGCATCGTCGCGGAATATAATTCGTCGAGCCGAGAGATCGAAGTCGAGAAGCTCAAGCCGAGTTTTCGTCAGAACCTGAGACCGTTGCAGGAAGCGATCCTCCAGAGCTCTGCCGCGCGCAGCGCCGAGGTCGTGCTACGCCGGCGAGCCCCGGACACGGCAAACGGCGGTGATGAGCCAAGACCTGCCATCCGCGATGCTGCCGGAGTCCTGGCTGCGGGATCGGACGAGCGGATCGTGCAGGAGGTCGGTTCGCAACTCTTCGACTTCATCTTCCAGCGAAAGATCCTCGAACTCTATCAGGAATGTTTCCAGGCGGCGCGAAGAGACGACGAGCCGTTCCTGATCCGCTTGCGGGTCAGCGATCCCGCGCTCGCCTATGTGCCCTGGGAAACGATGTACGACAGGAAGAACCGTTTCTATGTGACGACCTCCCAGAGCACACCGTTCACGCGCGCCGTCGACGACTATGGCGAGGACCGCCGGATGTGCGCGGCGAGGCCGATACGGATGCTGGGCATGGCTGCGCGGGTCAAGGTCCTGAACGGCTTTCCGCTGGACGAAATCGAGGTCGACGCCGAGCAGGTCGCGATCAAGAAGGCGCTGAACGAACTGAACGACGGCAAGAGACTGAAGCTGTCCTGGATTCCCTCGGCGAAGGCGCGCGATCTCAACCGTCGCTTCCTGAGGGGAGATGATGGCAAGCGGTGGGATCTGTTTCACTTCATCGGTCATGGCGGGCACGATCCGGATCGGCAAATGGGCTTCATCGTGGTGCAGGAAGAGGGCGGATCGAGCGGGACGAGGCTGTACGCCGACGCGTTGAGAGTGTTTCTCACCCAGCCCGGCCAGACGCCAAGCCTCGTCGTCCTGAACTCCTGTAGCGGGGCGCAAGCCGACGGGTCCCTGTTTTCGAGCACCGCCGCCGAGCTCATTCAAGGCGGCGTCCCCGCGGTGATCGCCATGCAGTTCGAGATCAGCGACAACATGGGGCTGGTCTTTGCCGATACGTTCTACACCTATCTCGCCGACAACGTATCGATACAGGCGGCGCTGGCGCATACCCGAGCCGAGTTGAAGGCGCGGCAATTCGCCGAATGGATCTCGCCGGTTCTGTACATGCGCGGCCTCGACGGAGAAATTTTCGTGGACCGAGCTGGATCATAGCGGATCTCATCAATGTACGGCCTTGACCCGTCCGTCGTCGCTCTCTGCCTCGGTGCGATTGCGATCTGCATCGTCAGCGCGGTCGACTTCCACGCTCCCTTCGAAAGTGCGGAGATTCGCTACGCCGTGATGCGCGATCGCTATTATTTTGCGGTGATCGCCTATGTCACGATAGCCGTGGTCTTCTATGTGTTTCTCGTGAGCCAGATCCATTGGCTGACGAATCTTCTCTATCCCGGACGTGGAGCCGGATGGCTCGTTGCCATACCGGCGACGATCGCATTCATGGTGCTGGTGCCTCATCTGCCGCTCCTATGCCGGGTGATCGCGTTTCTGCGAACGATGATGCAGACGCTGGCGCGCTATCCCCAGGCGGTGGAAACCGTCATCGTGGCCATCGCGCGCTCGCCCATCAAGGTGACCGAGCGGGCAAGGCCGGAGTTGCAGCGTGAGCTCGAAGGCTATGGCGTTCCGACGAGACTGATCGAGAAGGCGCTCAACCAGGATGACGACGTGCTCGCCGCCGGTGCGGCGGCCATGATCAAGCAGGTCGCTTCCCTTCATACCAGTTTCGTCGATTTGCGCGGCAACAGGCGCTTCGGGAGGTTCTTTCGTGCCCGGAAAGGCGAATTCGACGCGCTGGAGCGGCAGTATCGGCGAATGCTGCGGCGATCGGCCAGGGCACTCCTGCTCACGGAAGACATCATGGTGTCGGATGTCGATGCGCGGGAGCTGGTGCTTGAGATTTCCGATTTCATCGCGGAGGAGTGTGAGGATCTGCGGGTTGCGTACCAGCGTCGACTGGCCGAGGCGACGTTGTCGGTGGTCGACAGGCGCGATTCCAGGACGGAGCTCATTTCCAGTTTCGGCTATCAGACCGTTCTGCCCCAGCCGCTGCCGTTTGCGCCGCTGGTGATCATCTTCGTTCTCGACTTCGCGTTCTCTGTCGCGCCGTTGTTCTTCCTTGATCTGCCGAAGAAGTTTGCGGTTGGTTCGCTGGCCGGAGGCTTCTCCTCCCTCGCGCATGCGGCAGCCCTGACGATCTCGATCTTCTTTGCGATCTATCCGAAGGCCTCGACGAATTTCGCTCGTCCCTCATTGTACGCGCTGCCCTGGAGCTCTTACGCGGTCTTCGGAGCGTGCTCCTATCTGGCCGGCATTTTCATACTCTGGATCACCTACAGCACAATTCCGATTGCGGAAGGCTGGCTGGCGAAGAGTCATCCGCTTGCGGCGAGCTCGCTGTTTTCCCTGATCTTCCTGGTCAATACGGTGGTCCTGAGCATTCTTCTCGATGTGCGGCTGAGGGCGGATCGACTTGATTATCACGAGGCGAGGCTGAGGGACGGCGCGACCCATGCGGTCGTCATGGCGTCAGTCATGTTCAGCCTTCTCGTCAGCTTTGTGTTGGTCACCAGGGCCTTCGGTCTGGAAATGCCGGCCATCCCGTTGCAGTGGTACGCCGGGATCGTCGCTTCTTTCGGAGTTCTCGGCGCGGTGATCGGATACCTCGTGCCGTCCACGGCCGAAGCCTACATCGAAGCCAACAAGCTGATCCGGAAGTCGTCGGCGCTTGATGGCAACCTGCTCGGCTGGGCCGCGCCTCCTGCGTCCCAGTCGACGGTCAAACCTTGACCTCGTGCGGTCGGAAGGGCGCCGGCGTGCGCCCGGCGGCACATGAGAACGTGACCAAAAGGTCGTCTGGAAGAGGGGCGAAGACATGGCTGCAATCGAGGTAGCGAACGGGATCGTGGTTCAAAGTCCCGATGACGTCGAGGTCACGGTGGTTGGCGGTGGCGCTCTCCGCGGGGGATTGCGCCGCGCGGCCGTCAGCCGGATGAGCGGCACGGATCATCTCAGGAGAGCGTTGTCGGCGTCGGGCTTCACCATCGCTGCCGAAGTTGAAATAGCGCCGACGCGCCCTGGAACGCGCGTGTTGCGACGGGATGCGCAGACGCCGACGCAGATCGAGGTGGAGGTCGGCCCGTCCGAGAGGGCGATGGTCCTGATCGAGGGGGCAGGCGGTGTCTATGCCTGGACCTATCCGCAGCAGGCCGCCCGTTCATCGGGGCAGCGCCGTGGTGCGCAGGTTCTGGTGTTCCCGCTGACGGCCGGAACGAGGGGCTCCGCCCGAGGAGTCGCGACGGCGACCGGCAGGCGTGGTCCCGTTCTTGACTGGGTCTCCGACAAGCTGATCGATCCGGTCCGCGCCTATGTGCTGAAGTTCGTCGCCAGACGGGCCATCGATGCGGCGACCGACTATATCGACGGAGACCGGGAAGAGGGCCTCGTGACGATAGCGGGGCTCGATCCGGCAGCATGGACACCGGCGGGATCGGCGCGACCTCGCTTGCCGCAGGATCGTCCGCTGAAGATCCTGCTCATGGTGCACGGCACGTTCTCGTCGACCGCGAGCGGCTTCGCGCAGCTTGTGGGCTCGGACAGCGGACGGGCGTTTCTTTCAGGAGCCTACGAGCACTACGACGCCGTGCTCGGCTTCGACCACAAGACCCTGACCGCAACGCCGGAAGAAAACGCGGCCGCTCTTCTTGCGGCGTTGCAGGCTCTCGGAATTCCCGAGAAGTCCTCGATCGATGCCGTCGTCCACAGCCGCGGCGGACTGGTCTATCGCGTGGTCGAAAATCTGCTTGCGGACGAGCGACCGGACATCCGGCTCGGCAAGGCCATCTTCGTCGGCTGCACCAATGCCGGAACGCATCTGGCCGAGCCCGAGAACTGGGCGGCGATGATCGATCTCTACACCAACGGGATCATGGCCGGCGTCCGTGCGGTTTCCTACCTGACGGGAGGGGCCGCGCTCAGTCCGATCGTGTCGCAGGGGATCGAGACCGTCGGCCGTTTCGTGCAGGCGTTGTCCGAAGTCGCCATCGACGAGCAGAGGGTGCCTGGACTGGCCGCCATGCGGCCCACAAGCGACCTGGTCATGGAGTTGAACGGAGCTGCCGGTCCTCTCGAGGGGCTCGCGACCTACTATGCGATCACGTCGAATTTTGTCGCGCAGGTCGAACCCAGCAAGGGCATGACGAAGGAGTTCGCCGAGTTCATCGCCGATCGCGTGACAAATCGCCTGTTTCGGCTCGACAACGATCTGGTGGTGGATACAGCGTCGATGACGTCGTTTGGAACCCGGGGCTCGCGCCTCGCGGACGATGCGACGTTTGCCTTCGGCAATACGGACGCCGTCATTCACACCACGTACTTCGCAACAGACATCGTTCCGCTGAAGGTGAGCGAATGGCTGGGTGTCGGCGTGCCCCGCCCTGGCGGAGCCAGGGAGCAATTCGAGCTGCGGCGGACGACATCGCGCCGCTCGACCGTGAGAGCTGCGTCCACTGACGAAGCCCAGCTGGAAGTCGTCGCCGGTGATCGGGAGGGCCCCGGATCCGGCTCGACATTGGACGCACTTACGTTGCGGCGATCGCGAACGCGTGCCGCTCCTGCGGCTGCACCGCCTGCGCCCAGGCAGGCACCGCGAGCAGTCGAGACGGCGCCCTCGGCACCTTCGCCCGATCCACGAACCGTTGCCTGCTATTTTGCCGCAGAGATCGAGTCTCATCCGCCGCCGAGAAAGCCGGTCCCGCTGTTCGTCACGGTTTCCCGCGAGAAGATCCAGGCTGCGGAAACACAAACGTCCACCGCCTCGGATGCGCCGGTCAACGTCGACACGTCCCGCGCCATCGTCGTCGAAGTCATCGCACGCAAGAACTGCCGGGTCATCGGTGAAGCCAGCGCAGAGATCGACATACCGCGGGACCGACGGGCGGAGGCGCTACGATTCCTCGTGGAAGGCACCGCCGAGGGCGCAGCGGACATCCTCGTCGAAGCGCGGCAGGGGCCACGCATTCTCGCGTCTTTTGCCTTGGCTCCCGTGTTCGTCGATGTGGACAGCAAGACCTTGCGTCAGAGCCAGGCCGGGCTGGCCATGGCGGCACATCCGAACGAGCCGGCGGTGCTGCGGATCTACGAGATCGTGGACAGTGGCAAGGTAACGCTGCGCTTCGATCTTGCATGCGTCGATCCGAATATCGCGGTTTCGGAATCGCGCACGCTTCCCGGCGGCTTCTCCCGCGACGTCTATGTTGCGGAGATCTTCAAGGGGATCGAGAACTCCTGGCTCGCGACGAACCGGCTGTACGACCAGTTCCTGTTGCGCCTCCAGGCAAACGGAATTGTCATGGCAAACGAGTTGTTGCCCGACAAGGTCCGCGAAGCCCTTTGGACCCATCGCGAGGCGATCCGCGCGATCCAGGTCATCTCGGAGGAGCCCTTCATTCCGTGGGAGCTGCTTTACATCAACGATCGGAAGTCCGGGTTGGACGGCAAGGGCTTCCTCGCGGAATGGGGGCTGGTCCGCTGGCTGCACAGCACGCCGTGGCCGGGACCGAAGCTTGCGATGCGCAGCGATCGCATCAAATGCGTGATCCCGACCTATCTCGATCCCGCCCTGCGGCTCGCGGGCGCCGATGCTGAACGTCAGATGCTGGCCAGGCTGTTCGGCGAGCCCCGCGAAGTGACGCCCGACAGCATCTCGGTGGCCGACTTTCTTCGGAAGGATGCCAGGGAATGCGACGTTCTGCACTTTGCCTGCCATGGCGAAGCGGCACAGCGGGCGGTCATGACAGCCGACCTCTTGATGGCGGGGACCAACGTGGACGGCACCTTTGCGCAGGATTCGCTCTCAGCGGATCAGGTCAAGGCCTTTGCCCGCTTCGCGGAGAGCGGACCGAGGCCAACCATCTTCATCAATGCCTGTCAGACCGGGCGCTCGGGACGTGGTATCGGCGGGGGTGTCGCCGGGTTTGTCGATGCATTCCTGCGGCCGTTCTCCGAACTGGGCGCGGGCGCGCTGGTCGGAGCGCTGTGGTCGGTGGACGACAAGCTGGCCTACAGTTTTGCCGAGGCGTTCTATCGCTCGCTCAAGGACGGAGATGCGCTGGTGGATGCCGTCCGAACCGCTCGCGAGGCAGCCAAGAGCCGGAAGGAACTCACCTGGCTGGCCTATTCGGTATACGGCAATCCGTTCGCGCGCGTCGAAGGCGCTCCTGAGACGAACCGGGACGCATGACACGGGCAGCCGCTCCGGGACGGAAGCGGAAATGTTCGATCTGCGCTGGATGTAGGCCGGCACCGGACGGCCGCCCTTCCGTCCTCGTGGGTGCGGGCGCGATTGGCTTACACCGACCTGACAGAGGCCGACCGCCTCGTGCGCTTTTCGCTGGCCGGGGCGCGCCGAATGCTGGAAAAGAGCGCAGATGCGGCGCGAGCCGCGCGCGATACCGGAACATCCGGCGGGACCAAGATGCGCCTTCTGATCGTCGAGGACAATGTCGAGCTGTCGCGGCTCGTTGCCGGCGGGCTGGCGGCGGCCGGCTATGAGAGCGACATCGTCCGCAGCGTGGCCGAGGCGCGCGAGGCCGTCAGCAGCGTCAGCTATGCCGCGATGATCCTCGACCTTGGCCTGCCTGACGGCGATGGCCTGTCGGTGCTGCGCGAGCTGCGCCACCAGATGGAGCCGCTGCCGGTGCTGGTGCTGACGGCGCGCGGCGGCTTGCGGGACCGTGTCACCGGCCTGCGCAGCGGCGCCGACGATTATCTGGCGAAGCCGTTCGCGATGGAGGAGCTGGTGGCCAGGCTGGAGGCCATCCTGCGCCGACCAGGGCAGCTGCTCGGACGCTCGCTCAGTCTCGCCAATCTCGTCTACGACACCGAGAGTCGCCAGATCTTCGTCGATGGCCAGCCGCGGGTCATGTCTGCGCGCGAGACCTCGGTGCTGGAGATCCTGTTGCGCCGGCAGGGGCGGGTGGTGCCGAAGAAGAACGTCGAGGACCACATTTTCGGGCTCGAAGGCGAAGTCGCATCCAACGCGGTCGAGGTCTACGTCTCGCGCCTGCGCAAGCAGCTCGCCGAGCACGGCGTCAAGGTGGTGATCCATACCATCCGCGGGGTCGGCTATCTCATGTCCGAGGAAAAATAGCGTGGCTCTCGGTGGCCGTGCCGGATCGTTCGCGTTCAAATCGCTGATCTGGCGGATCGTCTTCCTGCACATCGTGGCGGTCGCAATGGTCGCCATCGTCCTGCCGTTGGTGCTGTTCTGGCTGCTCAATTCCGAGATCGAGCAGTTGCACCGCGACGGCATGCGCGCTCAGGCCGAGGTGCTGGCGGAGCGCATCGTCATCCAGCCGGACGGCTCGCTCACGTTCAACCTGCCCGATAGTCTGCGCGGGCTCTATTCGGACGCTTACGGGCGCTATCAATACGACATTCGCGATGGGGAAGGCCGGTTGCTGTTTTCCTCGTATAGAAAGGCCGGCGCTGCGACGCGTCGGCCATCCGATACGATTTCCGGCGCCGGCGTCACCCGGATCATCGACGGCAGGACGGTCCGCGTTCAGGTCGCCGAAGATCTCGCGCATCGCGACGTCATCATCGACGACATCGTCTCGAATTTCTTCCGGCGGGTCGGCTGGATCACGATCCCGATCCTGCTGGTCCTGCTCGCAACCGACATCTTCATCTTCCGCCGTGCAATCGCGCCGCTGTGGAAGGCTTCCGAGGAGGCCAGCAATATCGGGCCGGCACGCACCGATATCCGCCTGCCGACGAAGCAGATCCCGCGCGAGATCATGCCTCTGGTTACGGCGGTGAACCAGGCGCTCGACCGGCTCGAGGACGGGTTTCGGGTGCAGCGGCAGTTCACGGCCGATGCTGCGCATCAGCTGCGCACGCCGCTTACGATCCTGCGAACGCGGATCGAGACGCTGGGCGACGGCGCGGCCCGGCAGGCGCTGCTCGCCGACATCGAAGCCATGGGCCGCATCGTCGCCCAGTTGCTGGAGATCGCCGAGCTCGACACGCTGGTGCTCGATCCCGGCGAGACCGCGGACTTGCACGCCATCTGCGCCGAAGTTGTCGGCGCAATCGCGCCGCTCGCGATCGCACAGCACAAGGACATCGCGTTGAAAGGCCCTGATGCGCCGGTGATGATCCACGGCAATTCGGAGATGCTCCAGCGCGCGATCTTCAACCTCGCCGAAAATGCCATCAAGTTCACGGCCAGGGACACCGCCGTCGAGGTCGAAGTGGGCGAGGACGGATCGGTGCAGGTGCGCGATTGCGGTCCAGGCATCGCCGAGGCCGAGCGCGAGCTGATCTTCCAGCGCTTCTGGCGCCGCGACCGACAGCGCAGCGACGGCGCGGGCCTGGGGCTCTCGATCGTGCGCGGCGTCGCGGACGATCATGCGGCAATGGTCGCGGTGGAGAACCTTCCCGGCGGCGGCGCCGAGTTCACGTTGCGGTTCAGATTGGCGGAGAACGCAGCTTGATACCCTCCCCTGGAGAGGTCCCAAGGGGAGGGATAAGAGGGCAACCGCGCTTGCCTCCCGCTACTTCTGCGGCGGTCCGAGATCCAGCGGGGGCAAATCGATCTGCGGCACCTCGATCTTGATGGTGTTGGGATCGATGTTCGACTGCACGCCCTTGTAGTGCATCACCATCGCGGGGAAGGCGATCACCAGGCCGACCATGATCAACTGGATGACCACGAACGGCACCGCGCCCCAATAGATTTGGCCCGTGGTGACCGGCTCCATCCTCTTGCCGGTGAGGCGGTCCGTGTACCGCTCCTTCGGCGCGACCGATCTGAGATAGAACAGGGCGAAGCCGAACGGCGGGTGCATGAACGACGTCTGCATGTTGACGCCGAGAATGACGCCGAACCAGATCAGGTCGATGCCGAGTTTCTCGGCGGCCGGTCCGAGCAGCGGGATCACGATGAAGGCCAGCTCGAAAAAGTCGAGGAAGAAGGCCAGCACGAAAACGAGAACGTTGACGAAGATCAGGAAGCCGATCTGGCCGCCGGGCAGGGACGTGAGCAGATGCTCGACCCAGACGTGTCCGTTCACGCCATAGAAGGTGAGCGAGAAGATACGGGCGCCGACCAGGATGAACACGACAAAGGCCGACAGCTTGGCGGTCGATTCCGTGGCTTGCCGGATGAGGTCCCAGCTCAGACGGCGCTTGGCCGCGCCCAGGATGAGGGCGCCGGCGGCGCCCATCGCGCCACCTTCGGTCGGAGTTGCGATACCGATGAAGATGGTGCCCAGCACGAGGAAGATCAGGAACAGCGGCGGCACCATGACGAAGGTGGTCTGCTGCGCCATTTTCGAGAGGAAACGGAAACCGGTGAACTTGTCGATCAGCCAGTTCACCACCGCGACGGCGAAGGCGAAGACGATGCCGTAGAACATGCTGAGCACGACGTAATCGGCGCCATGCGTGCTCGAATTGCGCATCATGAACCATCCGAACACGCAGCTCGCGAGGAACAGCATGCCGAGCGAGACCAGGCCGCGGTCGCCATTGTCTTCGCGGAAAGCGATGGCTTCCTTCGGCAGGCCGGGCGCGGCCGCCGGAAAGATCATGCTGACGAGGAAGGCGTAGCCGGCGTAGAGGGCCGCGAGCACGAGGCCCGGGATGAAGGCGCCCTCATACATGTCGCCGACGGACTTGCCGAGCTGGTCGGCCATCACGATCAGCACGAGCGAGGGCGGAATGATCTGCGCGAGCGTGCCGGACGCGGCAATGACGCCGGATGCCACGCGGCGGTCATAGCCATAGCGCAGCATGATCGGCAGCGAGATCAGGCCCATCGAGATCACGGAGGCGGCGACGACGCCCGTCGTCGCGGCGAGCAGCGCGCCGACGAAGATCACGGCATAGGCAAGGCCGCCGCGGATGGTGCCGAACAATTGGCCGATGGTGTCGAGCAGGTCCTCGGCCATGCCCGACCGCTCCAGCACCAATCCCATGAATGTGAAGAACGGGATGGCGAGCAGCGTGTCGTTGTTCATCACGCCGTAGACGCGCTCGGGCAGGGCCTGGAGGAAGTCGGGGTGGAACTGGCCGAGCTGGACGCCGATCACGGCATAGAACAGGCCGACGGCGCCGAGCGAGAATGCCGCCGGATAGCCGAGCAGCAGCATCACGACCAGCGACACGAACATGATAGGCGCCATATTGGCGATGATGAATGCGGTCATTATTCCCCCTACACCGTCGCCAACGGCTACTTCTTCTCGATCGCTTCGACGAGATGCTCGACTTCCGCCTCCAGCGCAGACACCTGGGATTCATGCGGATCCGGCATCAATCCGCGCATCACCGCAATCCGCTTGATCAGCTCGGAAATGCCTTGAACGAGCAGGAACGCGAACGCGATCATGATCAGGGATTTGGCGGGCCATTGCGGCAGGCCGCCGGCGTTGCCGGATTGCTCGTTGATGTGGAAGGAGCGCTGGAAGAACGGCACTCCGGTGATGATCATGACGATGCAAATCGGAAAGAGGAAGAGCAAGTGGCCGAAGACGTCGATCAGGTTGCGGGCCTTCTTCGGCAGCGCGTTGCTCACGATGTCGATGCGGATGTGCTCGTTGTCGAGCAGAGTCCAGGGCGCGCAGAGCAGGAAGACGATGCTGAACAGGACCCATTGCAGCTCGAGCCATGAATTCGACGAGGTGTCGAACGTCTTGCGAATGATCGCGTTGACTGCCGAGATGACCACGGCGAGCACGATCAGCCACGCGACACGCTTGCCCGTCCAGCGCGTGAACGCATCAATCCTGCTGCTCAACTTAAGGAGCGCTTGCAACGATAGGTCCTCCCCCGATTGTGCCCCGGCCGTCTTGACTGCGCCGAGTTGGCGCGTGGCTTGTCTCGCCGCGCAGGCATGAGGCAGCCGCACCAAACCAGCGAGCGTGCCGCCAGTCAATCGGAAGTTTGTTGATAGTTAAGGGGAATAAGGCCGTATTCCGACGGTGTCAGCCGCCGGTGACGCTCATGTGCCTGGAGACGCTGGGACGATCGTGGCGGCGGTCGATGATGAAATCATGGCCCTTGGGCTTGAGGCCGATGGCACGGTCGATCGCATCCGCAAGCAGCACGTCCTCGCTCGATGCACGCAAAGGTTTGCGCAAATCGGAGGCATCCTCATGGCCGAGGCAGGTGTGCAGCGTGCCCGTGCAGGTGATGCGCACCCGGTTGCAGGATTCACAGAAATTATGGGTCATCGGCGTGATGAAGCCGAGCTTGCCGCCGGTTTCGGCGACGCTGACATAACGGGCCGGACCGCCGGTGCTCTCGGCGAGGTCCGTCAGCGTGAATTGCTGGGCGAGGCGGGCGCGCACCAGGGACAGCGGCAAATATTGGTCGATCCGCCCCGATTCGATCTCACCCATCGGCATAACCTCGATCAACGTCAGGCCCATGCCCTTGCCATGCGCCCACCGCATCAGGTCGGGAAGCTCGTCCTCGTTGAGATTCTTCAGCGCCACCGCGTTGATCTTGACGCTGAGGCCGGCGGCACGCGCGGCCTCGATGCCTTCCAGCACCTTGTCGATCTCGCCCCAGCGGGTGATCTCGCGAAACTTCTTGGGATCGAGCGTGTCGAGCGAGACGTTGATGCGGCGGACGCCGCAATCGGCAAGCTCCCGCGCGTGCTTCGCAAGCTGGGTGCCGTTGGTGGTCAGCGTCAGCTCGTTCAGGGCGCCGCTCGACAGATGCCGCGACAGCGAGCGCACCAGCGTCATTACGTTGCGCCGGACCAGCGGCTCGCCGCCGGTGAGCCGCAGCTTCTTGACGCCCTTGGCGATGAAGGCCGAGCAGAGCCGGTCGAGCTCCTCCAGCGTCAACAGGTTGGCCTTGGGCAGGAACGTCATGTCTTCCGACATGCAGTAGAAGCAGCGCAGGTCGCAGCGATCGGTGACGGAAACGCGCAAATAGCTGATGGTCCGCCCGAACGGATCGGTCATCGGGGTCGACAGCGCGGCGGATCCGTTCATGCGAGAGGCCTTGTCACTTACGGCGACGGGCGCACCTTGCTTCAGCGGTGCTCGGGACGCAATCTAAGCATCGGACGCGGCGAGGACAATCGGGTGGTATACGTAGAATCAGCGCCTGCCGGGCGTTCGGATCGGGGAACCGCCGGGCTTCGGCCCGAGCGGCCTCGGCCGGGACTGCAGCAGGCCCGCGGCCGCGGCCGGTTTGAGGTTCCTGGCCAGCGCAGCCGGCGAAGCGGTTTGGACTTGCTGCGACGAACCGCACATAACCCTGCACGGACCGTCAGGCTTGGTTTGGCGTAGGCAGCACGCAGAATTCCAAAGAATTTTCAGTGGCTTGATGGAGGTTATGTCGACATCAGGCTGCTGGCGGCGGCCGGCAGGTCGCGCATGTGATGGATCAGCCGGTCTGGTTTCAGCTCGGCGATCGGCACGTCCGTGTAGCCGAAGCTGACCCCAATCACCGGTACCCCGGCCCGCCGGGCCACCCCGACATCGGTTCCGGCGTCGCCGACCATGATGCTGGCTTTGACCGCGCCGCCGGCGCGCGCCACGGTCTGCCGAAAGATGGTCGGGTCGGGCTTCTGGACGCCAAACGTGTCGGCACCGCAGATCGCGGCAAAGCGGCGGCTGAGGTCGAGCTGGTCCAGCAGGCGCTTGGAGAGCCATTCCAGCTTGTTGGTGCACACCGCAAGGCGATGGCCCTGGGTCGCAAAATGGTCGAGCGCGGCCTCGAGCCCCTCAAATGGGCGGGATTCGACCGCGATATGGTCGGCGTAATAGGCGATGAAGTCCGCCGTCATCCGGTCCATGTCGGCGGGGCTGACGGTGCGGCCCTCCGCTTCCAGCCCCCGTTCGATCAGCTTGCGGGCGCCGGCCCCGATCATGTTGCGGGCCGAGGCCATCGGCACGGGCGGCAGCCCTTCCCGGTCGAGCACGTAGTTCAGCGCGGTGATCAGGTCGGGCGCCGTATCCACAAGCGTGCCGTCGAGATCGAAGACGATGGTGTGAGGGGAGTTCATGGTTCAAGCGCTACCGGCCCGGTCGTGCCCACGCAAGGGGCAGGCCCATAAGATCACCTTATAGGTCTGTTCCCAGACCCTGTTCTCCGGGGAGAAACGAGGCTACATAGGCCGCCGCAAGTGGCCGCGATCGGCGGCACATCTTCCGGATTCAGAGGCGGGCGCACAGGTGAACATGGACCAGTTGAAGCGGCAGGCTGCGGCGCGCGCGCTCGAGGAGGTGCGGGACGGCATGCAGCTCGGGCTCGGCACCGGCTCGACCGCCAAACATTTCGTCGAGCTGCTCGGTGAGCGCGTTGCCGCCGGGCTCAAGGTGATCGGCGTGCCCACGTCGGAAGCGACGAGGGCGGATGCGGAGCGCTGCGGCGTGCCGCTGACCACGCTGGACGAAATCGACCATCTCGACATCACCGTCGACGGCGCCGACGAGATCGATCCCGCGCTCAACCTGATCAAGGGCGGCGGCGGCGCGCTGCTGCGCGAGAAGATCGTGGCAGCCGCTTCGGACCGCATGATCGTGATTGCCGATGATACCAAATGGGTGCCCACGCTCGGCAAGTTTCCGCTGCCGGTCGAGGTCATCCCGTTCGGCCTCGGCGCGACGCGCCGGTCGATCGAGAAGGCATTTGCCGAATGCGGCGTTTCCGGGCAAATGGCGGTCCGCAAGGCCAAGGACGGCCACGTTTTCGTCACCGATGGCGGCCACTGGATCGTCGATGCCCAGCTCGGACGTATTGTGGATCCACCCGGTCTCGCCAAGGCGTTGAGCGCCATTCCGGGCGTGGTCGAGCACGGCTTGTTCATCGGCTTGGCCAGCTCGGCCGTTCTGGCGGGCGGCGAGGGAATTCGCGTGATTGAACGGCGTAAGCCGAAAGGAGACCAGGAATGAAGAGCATGTTGAAATTCTTGCCGGCTGCGGCTCTCGCTGCGGGATTGGCCGTTTCGGCCGCCCCGGCCGTGGCGCAGCAGGCGGGCCAGAAGGCTCCCGCGGCGCCGGCCCTGCCAAAGGCCTCGCCCGCGGCGATCGCGGCAGCCAAGGAGATCCTGCAGATCAAGAACGCCGCCGGGATGTATGCGGGCGCGGTGCCGGGCATGGTCGAGAAGACCAAGGGCACGCTGATCCAGCAGAACCTGAATTACCAAAAGGACCTCAACGAGGTCGCGCCGATCGTGGCCCAGCAGCTCAACGGCCGCCAGAGCGAGATCGGTGACGGCATGGCGCAGATTTATGCCAGCGAGTTCACCGAGCAGGAGCTGAAGGACCTCGTCACTTTCTACAAGTCGCCCTTGGGCAAGAAGCTGATCGATGCCGAGCCGCGCGCGATCGGGCAGAGCATGGCGTTCATGAATAGTTGGGCCCAGAGCTTCGCGGAAACCGTGATGGGTGCCTTCCGTGCCGAGATGCGCAAGCGTGGCAAGGAGATCTGAGCGCACCTATCTGGAAGGGTCGTTCCTGAAAGGGGTCGGAGTGGACAATGGCTGAATTCGACGTCGACCTCTTCGTCATCGGCGGCGGCTCGGGTGGCGTTCGTGCCGCCCGCATCGCGGCCGGGTACGGCGCCCGCGTGATGATCGCGGAAGAGTACCGCATGGGCGGCACCTGCGTGATCCGCGGCTGCGTGCCGAAGAAGCTGTTCGCAATCGGCTCGCATTTCCGTCACGAGCTCGAGGACGCCGCCGGCTTCGGCTGGACCGTTCCGCCCGCCAGTTTCGACTGGGCCACGCTGATTGCTAACAAGGACAAGGAAATCGCACGGCTGGAGGCGGCCTATACCGCCAATGTCGAGAAGTCGGGCGCGCAGATCGTCAAGAGCCGTGCGGTGATCGAAGACAGGCACACCATCCGCCTGCTCGAAAACGACCGCAAGATCACCGCGAAGTACATCCTGATCGCCACCGGAGGAGCGCCCAACCACGGCGCGGTGATTCCCGGCATCGAACATGTGATCTCATCCAACGAAGCCTTCCATCTGAAGAAGCTGCCGAGACGGATCGTGATCCAGGGCGGTGGCTACATCGCGCTGGAATTCGCCGGCATCTTCGCCGGCTTCGGCTCCGACGTCACCGTGGTCTATCGCGGCGACAACATCCTGCGCGGTTTCGACGAGGATGTTCGCACCCACGTCCGCAGCGAGATGGAGAAGCAGGGCATCACCATTCTCACCGGCTGCACGGTGAGCAAGGTCGACCGCCATGGCGAGGAATTCACCACGCATCTGTCGAACGGCTCGAGCCTTGCCTCGGAGCAGGTGATGTTCGCGATCGGCCGGCATCCGGCGGTGGCCAATCTCGGGCTGGAGAAGGCCGGTGTCGCCATCAATCCTGCAAATGGCGGCATCGCGGTCGACCATTTCTCAAGGAGCTCGGTCGACAGCATCTATGCGATCGGCGACGTCACCCATCGCTTCAACCTGACGCCGGTCGCCATCCGCGAGGGCCATGCCTTCGCCGACACCGTGTTCGGCAAGCGCGAGGTCAGGGTCGATCACGCCAACATTCCGACCGCGGTGTTCTCGCAGCCGGAAGTCGGCACCGTTGGTCTCACCGAGACCGAGGCGCGAGCGCAATTCAGCCACGTCGACATCTACAAGACCTCGTTCCGCCCGATCAAGGCGACGATGTCCGGCCGCGACACGCGCGTGCTGATGAAGCTCGTGGTCGACGGCGCGACCGATCGCGTGCTCGGCTGCCACATCGTCGGCGATGCCGCCGCCGAGATCACCCAGGCGGTCGCGATCGCGGTGAAGATGAAGGCGACCAAGGCCGATTTCGACGCGACGATCGCGCTGCATCCGACCGCCGCCGAAGAGCTCGTCACGATGCGCACGCCGACCGCGCGCCACGTGCGTCAGGCGGCGGAGTAGGCCTAAGGTTCGCCTCAGTCGGGTTCGGTGATCTTGCCCTTTCCTTCGCAGACCTGGCATTTGACCGGGTAGACTTTGCGGCCCGGCGCAGCTGCCTTCATGGACAGAGGAAAGCCCGTTCCGCTGCACTCCGGGCAGGTCCGCTCTTTGATTTTCGGGGCCATGGTCGTTCCTTTCCGACAGCTTCATACATCTCAAATCAATGCGGCGTTTGTGCCGCGGCTTCGTCGATTGCGGCCATCAGGTCGGCCGTATCCGACTGTTGGATCATGTGGCCTGCGCTCGCGACGCGCCGCATCTTGCTGTGCCTGATTTCCTCATGGAGGCGACCGGACTGTTCGTCGATGTCGATGAGGCGATCCTGCTCGCCGGCGAGGATGGTGACCGGCATGGCCAGTTCGCCGTAGGTCTTCGCCGACAGAATTGCGGCAGGGACCATCAACGCGGCCTCGGCGGCGGCGGCACGAAGCTGCGATGGACGCACGGCCAGTGACTTCGGAAAGCCATCGAACTTTTGCGGGACGGATCGTGGCCCGAACAGTTGCCGGAGCATTGACGGCCACATCAGGCGACTGACGATCGGGGAAATCGTGTGGCTGAGGATATCGCCGAATCCAGGTATCGCCGGCCCCGCCATCGCCATCATCGCGTCGGTGCGGGCCGTCGGGAAATAATACCCCGACGCCAAGATCAACGCCTCGACCATCGAAGCGTGCCTGCCTGCCAAGGCAATCGCGACCGACGCCCCCCAGGAATGCCCGAGCACGATCGCCTTTTCGACGCCAAGGTGCGCTAGCGCATCCCTGAAGAGGTCGGCCTGCGCCGCAGGGGTCCATACGACGTTTCGGGGCCTCAGGCTGTGGCCGAATCCCGGACGATCGAACACGATGACGCGATAGTCCTTGGCGGCGAGATCGATCAGACCACTCGATTCGAAATCCTGGATCATGCTGCCATTGCCGTGAAGCAAGACCAGCGGGCGGCCCGCACCGCGCTCCACATAGTGCAAGCGAACACCGTCGATGTCGATGAAGCGTCCCTGCGGCGGGTTCTCGCGTTGAGCCTTGTCGGCCAGCTTTCGATTGACGACCGCGGCCGTGCCCATCAAGGCGACTGTCGCGGCAATCGCGGACGCTACCGGATTTTCTGCAAGAACGCGAAGGCTCGTGGCCGCCAAGGATGGCGAACGTCTCTTAAGTATGCGCATCTGAAAACTTTCGGTGAAGATCATTGGATGAGAAGAATGGGAGCGTACGCCTTGGCCTGATCTTGGGGACGCATGCATCCATGGGCAGACGCAACAGGAGAGGCCGCGATATGTTCCTAATTCCTGCGGGATTGGTACGGCAGTAAGGCAGTCACTTAAGCGGAAGCCCCGCAGGATCATCACTCATCGGCGCGTCGAGCGTGTCCGAGCACGGTCAGGCCGGGCGCCGGGAGCGTATTTTCAGCGCCGCGCTCTGGTGAATGGCGATCGAGACCCCAAATGCAGTGCATCGCTGGCACGATACACGACAGCACCAGTGGTCGAGAGACGTTACAGCGGCGCGATTCCCGTCGGCGTGCGCCCTTTGCCCGACAATGCGCGGGCTTGACCGACCTCGACTCTCCCAACGCACCGCAAGGACATTTGTCATGACAGAGAAGCGCAGCCGCATCCGTCAGGCGGATTCACTTGCCGAGCGTCTTGCGGCCGATGCGGTGAGATTGCGCGAGCAGGCCGCGCGCCTTGAACCCGGTGCGGAGCGAGACGCGCTCTTGAACAAAGCACACCGCAACACGATGGCCGTCGATATCAATGCCTGCCTGACCTTTCCGGGGCGCCGGGTCCCGGAATAGCCAACGGAACCTTCTGGATTCAGCCGTACAAATACCCGACCGGCTTGCCTTCGGTGCGCAGCGGACGAATGTCCCTCCGCGTGATGATCTGACCGGCGAGGCCGTCGATCTCGTCGCGCTGCGTCGGCGTCCAGCTCCGCAACTCGTTCATGCCCTTGAGAAGGCCGAGGCGCAGGACTTGGGTGTTCTCGCCGACACCTGTGAGGCCGATCGAGCTCTTGCCGGCCGTCACCACGTCGCCGGCGGAGAGCTCGAAGCTCTCACCAGACGACCTCTTGAATTCCGCCGTGCCGCGAATGACGCGATAGATCACGACCTCGCCCGTGGCGAGCGAGGCGGCGTCCGCGGACGCCGACATACTCTTCGGCAGAAGCGACTGGCCCCGCGGGTCGGTTGCGATGATGTGGCCGGTGACGAGCCGGCCGCTCGGCACCTCGATGCCGATATCGCGCACGTAAACCGGCAGTGCCGATTTGATCGAGCCGTCCGCGAGCGGCTTGAACAGTGCATCCAGCGCCAAGGGATCCTGCAGCCAGAAGCCGGCATTGGCTGGTCGATCGTGCAGCGGATGACTCCAGGCCATGCGCGGCGTTTCGGCTTCGTTGATCTGATCGGGACCGACGATGGTCGGATTCGGAAAGGTGGTGGGATCGGTGATGAAGGCTTCGAGGAATTTGCCCGAATAGCCCATCGAGATCGGATCCGGCACCACCGTCTGCGGCGTCTTCAAATTCTCTTCCGTCGACAGTCCCGACCAGGTGTAGAACAGCTGGCGATGCACGATCGCGCTTTGCAGCATCACCGCGCCGGGGCCGACATTGTAGAAGCGCCCGTCATAGTCGAAGGTGAAGGCGCCCGAGGTGACCAGCACGAGTTGAAAGCCGCCGGGTGGAAGATGCAGATGGAAGTCGGTGGGACCGGTGTCGGGACGGTAGACCGGCAGATTGGTCGCGACTTCGTGGAGCAGGAAGGTTTCGTTGTTGGCGTGAAAGCCTTCGTTGGCGCGATTGTAGAGGGCTTGCGGGCGATACGTCGGCTCGAACTTCGCGTTCCGGTCGCGATCGATTGCGACGAAGTCCTTCGTGTTGAGGCGAAGCGGCGCGCCGTTCGGATGGGTGAGGCCGGTGGTCTTGAGATCGCCCGCAGCATGCACGTTCATGACGTTCTCCGCTCCGCTTCGTTGCTTCGCTTGCGACGTCATTGCGAATTTTGGGCCAGTTGGTTTGCGAAGCAGCAAGCGGGCCGGGCGCCCCGATGCGGGCATGCCGTTTCGGAAGAAATCCGGTGGTTGCACGGGAGGTTAGATCGACGGCCGTTCCGATCGACAGAGGGCTGCGCCGGGGGAGCCCGCCTTCTGACGTGAGGGGGGGCCTGTCTAATTTGTCAGCAAGCTCGCCAGTGCGCGTGCAGCGGCGCCGGTGGCGGATCGGTGCGGCGCTGTCCTCGGGATGAGGGATAATTTCGCGAGGGGCAGGGCCGCGATTGACAGAGTGTTCATGATTTGTTCTTATGCTGCGACCGAGATGGAGGCCGCCATGGACAACCGCATCAACGAAATCCGCAGAACCATCAGGGCGCTCCGCGTCAGTATGCGCGAAGCTGAAGCGATCATGCATGAGCAGATCAACCGTGGTGAGGACTGCAGCTTCGTGGCGCAGGAAGTCATGAAGATGCGCTCGGTCATGAGCCTGCTCGTGAAGGAGCGGACTGCGCTCGGCGACCAGGAGCCGATCCTCGTGAACAGTTTCTTCGTCCCGCGGCGCCGACCGACGCGAAGGCCGGCCGCAGCGCTTTTGCCCACGGCCGAATCCGTGTTCCGTCCGCGCGTGGCGGCGCGGGTTTAATCCCGAGCGCTGCTCAATCAAAAGCGTGAGGCGCGGCCCGATCCGGCTTGCCGGCCGGGCTGTCCGCCCACTTTGCCATGTCCATAGTCCGCGCGTCGACGCCCTCGCACCAGAAGCAATTCGGCCGCGTGCGGCCGTTCTCGGACAGGATCGGGACCAGGCTGTGGCCGCAACCGGCGCACCAGGCGATGTCAGTCATGCTTTCCTCTACGGCGTACCAAATCCAGAAATGACGTTCTCGTTCGCGAAGCTTGCGCGGGCGCTATGACGGCGCTGGGGCGCTGCGCCCGATCGGCGCGCTCAATCCTGAGATCGTTGATGTAGCAATCCATCGTGACACGGCTGCGATGTCGTCGCCGTTTTCGCGATACGCGCTAAGCTGGAATTCCGCCGAGCTGCCGCGATCCACAATGGTCCGGCAGTGCTCGATCTCGGCGGCGCAGCCCAGCATGTCCGCATCCTCGGCGATGTCGTCGATGATTCGGGAGAGCAGCTCCGAAATCGTGACTGGTCCGTCTCTGGAGGCAAAGATGCAATCGGTTCCGTAGCGCTGGGCGCGCCATTTATTCTCCACCGCAATCGCGCGTTCGACCACCGTGACCTCCTTCGACAAATGAGGTCGCAGATGGAGGTGGCGCGTCAGGCAGCGATAGAGCGAGGCGATCGCCACGGCGTCCTCGACCAGGGTGCAGGTGTCGGGCGCACGAAGCTCGAGCGTCGGGTGCCGCATCGAGGGACGCATCGCCCACCAGATGTGGCTCTCATCGGGAATCACGCCGGAGCGCTGCAAGGCGCCGACATATTCGTCGTAGTCCTGCCTGCTCTCGAACAATTCGGGCAGGCCGGTGCGCGGCAGCTCGGAATAGGCGGCGAGCCGGTAGCCCTTCAGTCCGGTCTTGTGCGAATTCCAGAACGGGGAGGATGCCGACAGGGCGATGAACAGCGGCAAATGCGGCAGCATCGCCCGCATCACCGCCATGCGCTTCTCGGGATCGGGCAATTGGACATGCACGTGCATTCCGCACATCATGTTGCGATGGCCGATGCTGCGCAGATCCTCGATCATCTCCTCGTAGCGCGGCTTCGGGCTCGGCTGCGACATGCGCCAGACCGCTGTCGGGTGCGTGCCGCAGGCCATGATCACGAACCCATATTGCGCAGCGACGTTCGCGACCTCGCGCCGCAGGAAGCGAAGCTCCTCGCGGGCGTCGTTGACGTCGACGTGAACGTTGGTGGCGACCTCGAGCTGGGATTGCAGCATCTCGCGCATGGCCTGACCGCCGGTCGACCAGTTCGCCGATTCGAACAGCTCGTTGGGAGTCTGGATCGCGACCTCGAAGCTGCGGCGGTCAGCCAGGAAGTACTCCTCCTCGATGCCGAAGGAATATTCAGTCGCCTTGCCGCCGCCGCCGGCCGAGCGAATGACGAGGTGCTGCTTGTCGTGAGAGGAATCAAGGCGCAGCAGTTTCAATACGTCCGAAGCAATTGTCATTGGCCACCCGGCAAGGCACTACCTGCGGGCGATAATCCGTCTGACAGGAACGGGTTCCGCGTCGGACTCACTGGAAATTGCGAGGTCGAAGGGAACAATCTTAACGCTTTCGGATGCGCGGGCGATCAGCGCGTGATTCGGCGGCACTTCGGTCCAGTCCGTTTCCTTGTCGAAGGGTTCGGACACGACGATGACCTCGCCGCCGTCCTCGCGGAAATAAAGCGTGTTGGCGGCATCGTTGACCGCGACACGGAAGGCATAAAGATCCTGGCCATTGGCGATCGCACTGGTGAAGCGCATCCGTTCTCGGAGCTGGCCTTCATTGACGAGACTGACGAGGGCTTGCAGCACGCGCCGCGTCGCGCCGAGCGGGTCGCGGTCGAGGCCGGCCCCCATCATCGCCAGGAACACGGCTTCCGAGTCGGTCGTGCCCAGCCGCGATGGATAAAAAGCATCGGGAATCAGCGCCTCGACCTTGCGCCGCAGCCTATTCCAGCTCCCGACGAATCCGTTGTGCATGAACAGCCAGTGGCCGCAGGCAAAGGGATGGCAATTCTGCCGCGTCACCGCCGTGCCGGTGGCCGCGCGCACATGCGCGAAGAACAAATGCGAGCGCAGATGGCGGCAAAGATAGCGCAGGTTCTCGTCCGACCACGCCGGACGCGTCTCTCGATAAAGGCCCGGTTCCGGATGCTCGCCGTACCAGCCCAGCCCAAAGCCGTCACCGTTCGAGCCCGCCGTGGATTGCAGCGAGCGGATGCTCTGCGCAACCAGCGAATGCTCGGGCTCGGTGACGTAGGGCTCGAAAGACGTTGTCTCGCCCCGGTATGCGATCCAGCGGCACATGGGTTCCTTGCGGCTTCTCGTCACAACATGCGTGGTGAGATGCACCAACCCGAGCGGCCGGTTGATGTTCCGGCAGCCAAGAGATGGGTCCAGTGGGCACCGTCGAGCATGACGAGCAGTCAACGACGCAATTCGGAATCGAGCAGCGGCGCAGCGCCTTTTTGCGATGAAAACGCAGGGCCGGGGGCAGATGCGAGCGGCTGGCCGCGTCCCGTCTTGGATCCGGCTGCGCGGCCACGGCTTCAAGCGTTGGGGGGCGGAATTATTCAGGACGATGGAACCGATGCGGCGGCTGGTCGCAGACGGGCCGTCTTGATTCCGACAGGCCGACCTTTATTTCTAGAGCGAACAAGAATCCGGGCCCCTCTGGCGAGGACGCCGACGATGTCGGCAAACCTCGTGATGTCGGATGACCTATCCCGCGCGAATGCGATGGATTGGCCGATCGTCGGGCCCTGTTCGTTCTCTCCGACCATTCGTCCCCCATCGCAGCTCCGTGCGGCCATTTCGCAAGTTAAGGGAGCAACGATGTCTGCCGCCAAATCCTTAAGTCCGATCGGGATCGAAATCACGGAACCGTCCAGCCTGAACGAGCAGGCTGCGGTCGCGCTGGTGATCGTGGGTGCGCTGGTTGCGGTTGCCGACCGGAGCGTTTCGCCGGTCGAGCGCGACGAGGTGATCCGTTTCATCAGGGATCGCAAGCTGGCGCCGCACATTCCGGACGAACGGCTCTATGCGATGTTCGATGAACTTGCCGAGCGGCTCGAGGAGCCGGATTTTGCCAATGTCGTGATCGACACCTTGCGGCCCGTTTCGAACCTGCCGCTGTCGTCCCATCTGATGGAGCTCTCGGAGCGCGTGGCTGCGGCGGATGAGGATGTCCATCCCCATGAAGACCAGGCGATCAAATTGTTGCGCCTGCTGACGCTGGTGTTGCCCCGCGCGAAGCCCGTCGCGTCGGGTAACGGGCGCACCGAACGGCACATGGTCGCAGAGGAGTAAGCATGAGCGCAGTATCGAACGAGCGTACGACCGAGGCCGCGGGTTCCGCCAGCGAGATGGCGGGCGGCGACCCGCGCCTCGACAAGCTCGTCGATCGACTGCCGCCGCGCGTGGGTGACACCGTCACCTATCTGCTCAAACCGTCAAACCGCTGGGTGCGGATTCCCTCGGGCGCGCTGCTCATCGTCGGCGGCGTGCTTTCCTTCCTGCCGATTCTCGGCGTCTGGATGCTGCCGCTCGGCCTCGCGCTGCTTGCCGAGGACGTGCCTGCGCTGCGCTCGTCACGTTCGAAAGTCCTGGATTGGGTCGAGCGGAAGAAACCGCATTGGCTCGATTTATCTGCATCGAAAAATGATCAATCATGACTGAATTCATCACCTCCGATGCGCTGACCGCGCTGTTTCAGGTCATCCTGATCGACCTCGTACTCGCCGGCGACAACGCCGTCGTCATCGGCCTTGCCGCGGCGGGCTTGCCGGCCGAGCAGCGTCGCCGTGCCATCATCGTCGGCATCGCCGCCGCGACTGCGCTCCGCATCGCCTTCGCCGGCGTCGCCACCCAACTCCTGCAGGTGATCGGCCTGCTGCTCGCCGGCGGCGTGCTGCTGCTCTGGGTGTGCTGGAAGATGTGGCGTGAGTTGCGCGAGCAGGCGGCGCATTCGAAGCAGCTGGCGGTCAGCCATGGCGGCGGCGCGGATGTTGCTGCGCCGCCTGTGCAGCAAAAGACCTTCGGCCAGGCCGCGATTCAGATCGTCGCCGCCGACGTCTCGATGTCGCTCGACAACGTGCTTGCGGTCGCCGGCGCCGCGCGCGAGCATCCCTACATCCTCGCCTTCGGCCTGTTGCTGTCGGTCGCGATGATGGGCGTCGCCGCCGACTTGCTCGGCCGCGTGCTCCAGAAGCAGCGCTGGATCGCCTATATCGGTCTCGCCATCATCATTTACGTCGCGTTCGAAATGATCTATCGGGGCACCCTGGAACTCGCGCCCGTCATCGCGAGTCTCTGACGCGACAACTCTTTCCGCCATCCGGAGTGATTCATGACGTCCGAACCCAAGGCACCTTCGGCGAAGGCCGTGCCGCCGCGGCTCGGCCTGTTCGCCCAGCTCATCTTTGGCTCGCGCTGGCTCCAGGTTCCGCTCTATATCGGCCTGATCGTCGCGCAGGCCGTCTATGTGCTGCTGTTCCTGAAGGAGCTCTGGCACCTCGTTGCGCACTCGTTCGACGCCAGTGAGCAGCAGATCATGCTGGTCGTGCTCGGGCTGATTGACGTCGTCATGATCTCGAACCTGCTGATCATGGTGATCGTCGGCGGCTATGAGACGTTCGTCTCCCGGCTGAACCTGACCGGCCATCCTGACGAGCCGGAGTGGCTGAGCCACGTCAATGCCAGCGTGCTCAAGATCAAGCTGGCGATGGCGATCATCGGCATTTCTTCGATCTCGCTGCTCAGGACCTTCATCGAGGCCGGCAATCTCGGCACCACGCGCAGCAATTTCACCGAGACCGGCGTGATGTGGCAGGTGCTGATCCACATGACCTTCATCGTCTCGGCAGTCGGCATCGCCTGGGTCGACCGCCTCAGCGAGGGCAGCAATCGCAAGCAGGCTCACCAATGAGGGCGCCCCTCTGACGGGAGGTGCCGGCGTCCGTTGATGGTTTTGCCCGCGAGCTCAAGGTACGGTCCCGTCCGCTCCAAGCTATTCATTCGGCTGGACTGCCGACGACCGCTTCCTGCCTGACGTCCTCGCGGGCGAGGATTAGCAGGAGGCCGACGATGATCAACTCGACCACGGCGAAGGCGACGAAAGCCCCGGTGAACGCGCCGGAAGAGGCGTTGATGATGGTTCCCATCATCCAGGGCGCCACGAAAGCCGACAAGATGCCGAATACCTCTGCATAGCCGATTGCCGCCGGTGCAAGCGCGTCGGAGTATTTTTCGCTGAGCAGCGCGAAGATCGCACCGCCGCCGAGCAGCGCGATACCGCTGAGGGCTGCGAACAGCACGAGCATCCCGAACGGCATCGGCGTGACGACACTCCAGAGGAACATCAGGGCGGTCAGGAAGGCGAGCCCCGCGGTGAGCTTGATCATGAAGGGCTTACCGAGCCGGTCGGACATGTAGCCACCGATCACCAGGAACAACACCTGCGACAGCCCCATCACGGTGCCGATGACGGCGCCGGCTTCCGGCGGCATGTGCTGCACGGTGATGAAGGCTGGGACCACCCAGGTGGCCGTGCCGGCGATGGCGAAGGTACAGGCCACGATGCCGAAACCACCGACCGCGATCCATTTCGAGCGGAAGATTTCGCCAAGAGGTAGGTGCTTCTGAGGCGTCTCATTGCCCCAGGTGAAGTCGGCGATGCCGATCTCGCGCGGGCTATTGCGAACGACGAGGGTGTCGATCGCGGCGACGATTAGGGTGCCGACCGCCAGTACTGCGAAGAAGGTCCGCCATCCGGTCGCAATGGTCAGGGGAATGCCGAGTGCGAAATCCAGTGTGATGGCGAGGCTGTAGGCTGCAAGGATGATTCCGACCACTGAGCCGCGCCGGCTCTGCGGAAACCAGCCGAAGATCAGCTTCATGTTGCCGATGAAAATGCCAGCGTCGAAGAAGCCGATGAGGAGTCTCAGCAGCACGAGCTGAGTATAGGTCTGGACGAACACCTGAAGCATCATCCCGAGACCGGTGCCGGCAAGGCCAATCAGCAGCATGTTGCGCGCCGTCATGGAGCGGCTCACTGGTGACCACACCACCATGCCCACGCCATAGGTCAGTGCGAAGATGCCCTGCGCCAGGCCGGCCTCGGCGGCATTGAGTTTCAGGCTCTCGGAGACGAAAGGCAGCACGGCCGCAAAGGCGTACCAGTCGGCCGCGAGGAATATCTCGCAGAAAATGGCGAGAGCCAGCATGCCCTTTTGCCAGGCGGCAATCCGTCGGCGGTCGCTCTCGGAAATGGTGGTCCAGTTGGTCGTCATGATCGATCCTCGCGGTTGGAGCTTTCGGCTTTCGGCGGGAGACGAGCATCAAGCCGGGGGCGGCAGGAAATTGACCTCGTGCTCGGCGGCACGCCGAACGACTTCCTGCGGATCGGGCAGGTTGTGGATGCGCTCGAACAGCTCCTTGAGCGATCGTGTCGGCGCAACCCAGAACAGGCTGGTCGCGGTTTCGCCGGACTTGTTGAAGATGCCGTGGGGAATGCCTTTGGGCATGCGCACGAGGTCCCCGGCGGTCGCCACCAGGTCCTTGCCGTCGAGCCAGAGATCGTAGCGGCCGCTCAGCACGTAGACGAACTCGTCCTGGGTCGGATGAACGTGCGGCGGCACGAAGGTGCCGTGGGGGAACACGGCATGCCAGGCCATCGACGCCTCGGAGTGCTGCTTGAGCGTGTAGGTCTGGCCCAGAATGTTCCAGACGATGTTCCCAAAACCGTCCTTGGCAGGGGTTACGCCCGGCGGCATCTCGATCATGGTGGTGTCCTCTGTTGTCTGAGCTACTCGGCAAGAAAATCGGTGACGTGGTGCGCAGCGGAGGGCGTTTCCTCGAACACAAGATGTCCGGTATCCGGCACCAGCGTCACGCGCGCATCGGGCAGCCCCGCCTTCCAGGCTTCGGCTTGCGCCGTTGGTCGCAGGCGATCCGAGGCGCCCCACAAGACCAGCGTCGGGATCGTGATCCGGTGCAGCCAGTGCGCGAGCTTCGGATTTCCTTGTGGATCGTTGCGGATCAGCTTGGCGAAGCCGGTCACTTCGCGTCCGAGGCGGGCATCGAATGCAGGATCCGGCGACCTGGGAAAGTAACGGAGCGCGTTTGAAGGATCGTTCGCGAGATAGGCCGGCAAATCCTGTGGCGCGATTTCGAACAGGCCGGGCGCCGGCGCGCTGGCAACCACAAGGCCGGCGGGCGCGACCAGCACTAGCTTGCCGACGCGATGCGGCTGGCGGATGGCGAACTCGGCGGCGAGCCACCCGCCGAGCGAAAACCCGGCAAGATCGAACTTCGCCAGTCCCAGCTTGTCGAGCAAGTCCGTGGTCTGCAGGACATGATCCTCGATCGTATCGATCCAGACCGCATCGCCGGAGTCGCCGAAACCGGCCTGATAAGGAATGATGACGGTGTGCCGCTTCGCCCAGTCGCGTGCCATCTCAAAGCCGGTAAACGTGCCGGTACCGTGCAGGAACACCAGCGGAGGGCCGCTTCCGATGGTGTGAACGACGGTGCGCACGTCGTTGATCACGTATTCCGTGCGAGCAAAGCCGGTGAGGTCGGGCGAGGGTTTGGCGGTCTCAAGCATGATGGATGTCTCCGGTTGAAGGCAGCCTGTCTGGGCACCGCAGCGGAAGAGGGATCATGCGGCGTTGGCCTGGCGGTCGCCGACGAGCGCTGCGAATTGTTCCACGGCGTTGGCGAGGCGAGCGGCAATCATCGGCGCCAGGGGGGCGCCCGACGCCAGTTCGTCGCTGCTTGCATAGATCGCGGTCGATACCGTGCAGGCC
Organism: Bradyrhizobium sp. NDS-1; assembly: GCF_032918005.1. Lineage (NCBI taxonomy): Bacteria > Pseudomonadati > Pseudomonadota > Alphaproteobacteria > Hyphomicrobiales > Nitrobacteraceae > Bradyrhizobium > Bradyrhizobium sp. NDS-1. The sequence continues at coordinate 4,935,916 of NZ_CP136628.1, read as the reverse complement.
TCGAAGAACCCGAACAACGGACGCAGCTGATGCTCGACCACCAGCGAATGGCGCAGCCCGCCGCCGACTGCTGTCAGCAGCACGGGGCGATTGCGCAACACGCCGGGCTTGATCAGGTCAAAGACATGCTTGAACAGGCCGGGATACGAGCCCTGGAACACCGGGCAGCCGATCACCAGGCCATCGGCATGCTCGATCGCCTAGACGAGGTCGCGCGCGCGGTCGTCGAGCCCGTTGCGGGTAAACGCGGCGATGCCCTGGCCGGCATCGACGAGGTCGAGGATGTCGGTCTTGAGCGCGTGTAGCGTCAGGAGATCGGCCGCAACGGCTTCGACGAGCACGCGCGATCTTGCCGGCCGCCAGCTGTTGCCGCAGAAGCCAACGATGCGAGATCCGTTCACGCCGACCTCCTGCTCGCTCAGCCCGTCACCCCGAACACCGTCCATTGCGCGTCCGGCCCGGGAAGGCCGAGCAGCGCACGACCGCATTCCTCGACGATCTGGTCGGCCATCAGGATGTGCTGGGTGCCCGAGTGGATGTCGCGATAGAAGCGCTGCATCGGCGTGTTGTGCAGCGAGGCGCCCCGGGCTGCACGGTGCGCGAAGGTCGAGACGTCAGACAGGACGTCGTGGATGTGGCGCAGCGACAGCTTGATCATTGTCATTTGCGCCAGCGACGGACTTTCGCCGGCGGCGCAGGTCTCGGAGACCTCCTTCCAGGTTTCGTGCACCAGCGCGCGTGCCGCGCGAAAACGAGCCTCGGCCTGCGCGAACTGGAACTTGAAGCTGGCGCTCTCGCACGACTTGCCGAAGGGATCCTGGCGCGGGACGATGACCTTCACGAGTTCGTCGAGCATGCGGCGGCCGACCCCGACTGCCCAGCCCGAGTGCGACCAGGCGCTATAGCCCGCGAGCCCCAGCGCGCCTTGCACCCCGCCGCGACGCGGCGCACCTATGTCGAAATCGTAGGTCATGTGTGTCGGCACGAACAGCTCGTCGCCCTCGCTGAGCGTGTAGTCGAAGCTTCCGGTGGCGCGCAGGCCGAGCACGTCCCAATTGCCCATCAGCTTGATGGTCGCCCGCGGATGGTGGGTGACGACGATCTTGGGCTGTCCGTTGGGACCGAACACCATGTCCTTGCCGGAGGCGTCGGTGACGAAGCAGCCGGAGTGGATCCATTCGGCATGCTGGATGCCGCTGCCATAGGCCCAGTTGCCGCGGATCATGTAGCCGCCGTCGACCGGACGGGCGAAGCCCCGCGGGACGCCGTTGCCGGCGATGGTGATGTCGGCGCCTTTTGCGAAGACCTTCTTGATGCCCTCGTCCTCGACATAGATGGCGAGCGTCGTGCCTTCCATGTTGTTGCCGATCGCACACCATCCGGCGGATGCATGCGTATAGGCAAGGCGCTCGATCACGGTCATGGCGTCGTATGGCAGAAGCTCTGCGCCACCGACCTCGCGGGGAAACAGCATCGTGTAGATGCCGGCCTTGCGAAGCGCGGCGACGACGTCGTCGGTGAGATATCCCTGCGCCTCGGCCTCGGCCGCACGAGACTCGACCAGTGGCAGCACGGCGTCGAGGCGCGCGTGGAACTCGGCCACTGATGGCGTCGTGGAAGGCCTGGCGGCGCGTTGCATGGAAAGGCTCATGGTCGGTATCTCCACGTCAAGCTGTTGCTCCGCTGCGCCATCGGCGGGGAGGATCGGGACCGCGGGAACGTCCTCCGTCGGCAAAGCTCTGCCGTCGCGCGCCAAGGCTGTTGGCGCGCAGGTGAGCAGACAGCTCGCGATGGTGACATGACCCCGTCGGAACCGCGTGATTTCGTCACGCGATCACGATGGACAGATGCTAGGGATGACGCGGGCAGACCAGCAATCCCCCATCATGGGGGGATCGCCGTTGCTGCTGTGCCGCAAAGCTGAGCCGGAGAAGCGCGGTTCTGCCGCTTCTTTTCGCTTGACCGGAGAACGGGCGAAGAAGAAGTTTTAACCCTATAACAAAACGAAATGGCGCACGTCGTGCGAGGAGTGGCGGTGAGGGCCGAGCAGGAGCAGTTTAACCGTCTGCCTGAGGGCCAGCTGGCGGATCGTTTGATGTCCATCGCCGAGAGCCGTTCGGTGCGTGCACTGGGCGCGGCCTGTTGCTCGGCAATCACCGAACTCACGGGATCGCCGACCGTCGGCCTCTACCTGTTCGACGGCCCGGAGCCCGCCCTGGTCTACAGCCGCCACGTCGCCGATGGCCTGCTCGACAATTACAAGGCCGGCTTCTGGAAGCACGACCCTGTGCTGGATTGCATCATGACCCGCGGCTGCGCGGTCGACGGCGAAACCGTGATCGGCCCGCAGCAATGGCGGCACAGCCCGAGCTTCGAGATGCTGCATGAATGGGGCTTCGCCTACAATATGGGTGGGCCGCTTTGGTGCGGCCGGAAGATCATCGGCGTGCTCTTCACTGCGACGACGGAGACGGGCGCGCCCTATACGCCGCGGGCACGATTGCGCATGCAGATGCTATGCCGGGCCGGCTCGCTGGCGCTGACCAACATGATGGATACGGGCGAGCTGCAAGCCGATCGTAGCCCGGGCCGTCAACCCGAGACGGCCGGGATGCTCTCGGCATCGCTGCCGCCGCGCTCGGCGGATGTCGCCATCCGGGTTTGCCGTGGCCAGACCAACAAGGAGATTGCCCGCGAAATGGGGATTTCCGACCAGACCGTGAAGGAGCACGTCGCGAATCTGTGCCGGCGCTTCGGCGTGCACAACCGGACCGAACTTGCGGCCTGCCTTCTCGGCGCGCGGCAGTGAAGCCGCCGGTCACAGCGTGCGTTCGGCGGGGTCGTTAAAATTGTCTGCAATCCGTCCAGCAGCGGCAAACCGTGCGGACAGGAAGATCGGAGCCTTAAACCTCGGCTTTGGAACCGGCGTGCATGCTTCCCGGCAAAAGGGTGGGGCATCACATGTCAGTTCTCAAGGAGGTCGTCGCTGCAATGGCGGGAGTCTATGCGCTCCTGTTCGTCTGCGACGCGTTGTTCGGCGTCGGCGAGGCACGCTTCGACGATGCCTATTACCGCGCCAGCTTCTATGCGCCGCGGCCCAAGGAATTCCGCTTCGCAGACGGGACCACGCCGGCCGCCCGCGTCAGCGATGCCTTCGCGCAGTTCTCGGCGGGCGAGGCCAAGCCCAACAGGCGTTACTCGTCGCTGACGACGATCATCCGGTAGGGCCCGTACTCGCTAATCGTCTGTCGGCCCGACGTCCGGTTTGCCGCCCGCGTCGGCCGAAGAGCGGATGGCTTCCGAGGTCGCAGATGGGCCAATAGCTGCCATCGTCGCCTCAATCGATTTCCTCGGCAGTCGCGACGGCTAGCGCCATTCGATCCCGTATACGTCGACAGGCTTCATCAAACCTTTGAGATGACAGGGACCCATGTTTGTCCCTTGGAAACGACCCCGGATGCGATCCTGAACGGCACTTGACACAAGAATGGCATCTGGCTCGGCCAACTGACACAATCGAGCAGCGAGTTGAACGGTCGCGCCAAAGAGGTCGTTGCTGTCGGCAATCGGCTCTCCTACGTCAATCCCAATTCGCACCTGAAGCTTCTCCTTGCTGGCCAGATTGAAGGCTTCAAACGCTTGCTGGATAGAGCGGGCGCATTGCACGGAGGCGTCGGTGTCGGCGAAAGATGCCATGATGCCGTCCCCGGTGTGCTTCACGACATGCCCACCCTTGTCCTTCAATGCGCGACGAACCAACGCGTCATGTGCTCGAACCATCTCGACAGATCGAGCGTCGCCAAGACGCTCTGTCATGCTGGTAGAGCCAACGATGTCGGTGAACATTATGGCCCGCAAGGCAGAATCAATTCTGACGTTGTTTGCCTCGCCGCACGGCTCCGGATCAGACACTCTCCCAAGAAATGCCTGGACGGCTGAGAGGTCGACTTCAATCACATCTTTCGCTACCTCGCCGTGAGCTTCATCATGAACCCGCATCGCCGTTTCGATATCCGGTGCGTCAATGAGACAGAAGCCCGTGCCGCGCGATTCATCAAACCAATACGTCAGGAAACGAACTCCGTACTGATCTTGCACCTCTAGGTCTTTACGATGCGCCTCCGCGATATCGGAAGCTGTCAGGCCCGAGAGATCGTGTCGGTCGAGGAAAATTGGCATTGGCGTTGCTCCAACGCTTCTTCTGCCGGTGTCGATCAAATCTGCACTAAATATGGTTCGCCGACAGCATACTCAATGTAACATCTTGGGGCCGCTTTGGAAGTGCAGTATGCCTTCACCAGGGTAATTCGCTCAACTTGTCCTATGCCGGCCTCCCGCTTGGCGGCTTCCTGGACGGTGAAGGCGCGGCTGCGGGACGGGAGTCGCACGCGCTTTCACGGAAGCGCCCGAGCCGCGGCCAGGCACGATATCTACAATCCCTTGTGTTGCCCGACGGGCAAAACACGCGAGCCCTGGGTCAACGCGCGGCGGCGAAAATATTCCACTTTACCGAAATTCGGTAATGGCGTATTCATTGCTGCATCCCGGCCCAACGAAGAGGGGCGTATCGCGATCGTCACGAACGCGGGCCGGGCCGCGGTGGACGCAGGTCACATCGGCGCGAAGGATTTTGCAGGGCGGGCAACCGTGAGCGAAACACCTCGCGCGCACGACCGGTGTGATCGGCGTACGGCAAAATCGTGTGGTCCTGACGCCCGGGGTCTGTGCGTCAAGTCTTGCGGTGATGCGAACTGCCCAACCGGGCAAGCGCATCGGTCATCCGCAAGGCGACGGGGGCAATAGTGCAACGCTCCCCGGGGAGAGTACGACATAAGCCGTTCCAACCACTGCGCAGGGAAGGCCGGGATGCTCCGGTTGCCCTGTTTCCCGCTATGCATGAAGCACACGCAGTCTGCTCTTGGCATGGCGGTCCACGGGAGCCAACCGGCTCCCGGCCTTCCCTGCGCCCTCTTTCAATCGAGGGCAAGGCGACGAGCAAAACTCGGGCGAGAAAAGCCGCGAGGACGCGAAGGTGTGTCTTAGTCCCCCTGAATCCATTCCGCCACGCTGCGCCACAGCGTGTCGCGATCGTCGGGACGGAAGAAGCCGAAATGGCCGATGGCCTTGGCGCCGACGTCGGATGGTTTGACGCTGATCACCTCCGGCTTGACCCCGGTGAATCCGCTCGCGAGCAGCTCGACCGCGGGCCGCGTCGCCCAGGGATCGTCGGAAAAGCACAGTGCCCGCAGCTCGCCCTTGAACTTCGCGAAATTGTCCAGCTCCGGCAGCTTGGAATCGAAGAGATAGCGGGGGTTCGAGACCCACTCAGCCCATTCCAGGAAGACGCCCTTGGGAAGATCCTCGCCGACGCCGGCCCAGCCCGGCGCATAACCGAGTGCGTAGGTGAGCGGCACGCCGACAAAATTCATGAAGGCGAAGACGCGGTATTTTTCCGGCGACGTCATCAGCCGCCAGGTCGCGGCCTGCGAGGCCACGAAGGCGGCGCGTGAGATCTCCGTGTTGTTCGCGATCAGTCCCAGCGCCTGGCCGCCGAAGGAATGGCCGACATAGGCCAGCTCCAGCCCATGATACCGCTCCCGCATCCAGCGCACCGCCGCGGTGACGTCGAGCGCGGCCCAGTCCGACATCGAGGCCTTGAAGCCGACCAGCGATTTCGGCTGGTTGTAGCCGACCATCGCCGGCAGCCGGGAATCGCCGATGCCGCGATAGTCGTAGGTCAGGACCGCGCAGCCGCGATGGGCGAGATAGGAGGCAAAGCCGCGGTAGATCTTGCGCGGGACGGCGGTGGCCGAATTGATCAGCACGGCATGGCGCTTGGTGCCGCGCGGCAGGAACAGGGTGCCGGCCAGCGCATAGCCGTCGGTCGCCGGGAAGCTGATCTCGTCGATGAAAACGTCGTCCACTGCCACGTCCATGGGCGCAAGGTATCCTGCCAGCTTCCTCGCCCGCCCAGCAAATGCGAATTTGGCTTTCCCTGCAAGGGTTTGCAGTGCCGAATCGATTTACAACTGGCGGGTCGGGGCCGGCCTGTGTATAAGGCGGCCCTCGCAACCCACAGATCAGGTTGCACTTTTCGCTTCACGGAGAGATTGCGATGTCCGAGCGATGGACGCCCGAGTCCTGGCGCAGCAAGCCGGTGCTACAGGTGCCCGACTATCCCGACGCCAAGGCGTTGGCCGACGTCGAGGCGCAGCTTGCGACCTTTCCGCCGCTGGTGTTCGCGGGCGAGGCGCGCAATCTGAAGAAGGCCCTGGGCCGCGTTGCGGCGGGCGAAGCGTTCCTGCTCCAGGGCGGCGACTGCGCCGAGAGCTTTGCCGAGCACGGCGCCAACAACATCCGCGATTTCTTCCGCGTGCTGCTGCAGATGGCGGTGGTGCTGACCTATGCCGGCGCCGTCCCCGTGGTGAAAGTCGGCCGCGTCGCCGGCCAGTTCGCAAAGCCGCGGTCGTCGCCGACCGAGAAGATTGATGGCGTCGAGCTGCCGAGCTATCGCGGCGACATCGTCAACGACATCGCCTTCACCAGGGAAGCGCGCGTGCCGGATCCGCAGCGCCAGTTGATGGCCTATCGCCAGTCGGCCGCGACGCTGAACCTGTTGCGTGCCTTTGCCACCGGCGGCTACGCCAATCTCGGCAGCGTGCATCAGTGGATGCTCGGCTTCCTCAAGGATAGTCCGCAGTCGCGCCGCTACAAGGAGCTGGCCGACCGCATCTCGGACGCGCTGAATTTCATGCGCGCCTGCGGCCTCGATCTCGAGGCCCATCCCGAGCTGCGCGCCACCGATTTCTACACCAGCCACGAGGCACTGCTGCTCGGCTACGAACAGGCCATGACCCGCGTCGATTCCACCACCGGCGACTGGTACGCGACCTCGGGCCACATGATCTGGATCGGCGATCGCACCCGCCAGCTCGATCACGGCCATATCGAATATTTCCGCGGCATCAAGAATCCGATCGGGCTCAAATGCGGCCCGTCGCTCAAGCCTGACGAGCTCCTGAAGCTGATCGACGTGCTCAACCCCGACAACGAACCGGGCCGGCTGACGCTGATCGGCCGCTTCGGCTCTGACAAGGTCGGCGAGCACCTGCCGAACATGATCCGGGCCGTGAAGCGCGAGGGCCGGGTGGTGGTCTGGTCCTGCGATCCCATGCACGGCAACACCATCACCTCGACGTCGGGCTACAAGACGCGACCGTTCGACCGCATCCTGTCCGAAGTGAAATCGTACTTCGCCATTCATGCCGCCGAAGGCACTCATGCCGGCGGCGTGCATCTGGAGATGACCGGTCAGGACGTCACCGAATGCATCGGCGGCGCCCGCGCGATCACGGACGAGGACCTCAACGACCGCTATCACACGGTCTGTGATCCCCGTCTCAACGCCGAGCAATCCATCGACATGGCTTTCCTGGTCGCCGAGCTCCTCAAGCAGGAGCGCGCCGGCAAGGCCCAGCCGATGCCGGTCGCAGCGGGGCTCTAAAACCTTGCTGCGGATCTGGAAGGCCACGATCAATTCCCGTAACGGTCTGGCCTTTGCGTTTCGGTCGGAGCAGGCCGTCCGCGAGGAAATCTTTGCGCTCCTGCTGTCGGTGCCGCTCGCCTGGTTCGTCGGCGCGACCGCGATGCGGGCCGTCGAGCTGGTCTGCTCTGTTGCGTTCGTGCTGACGGTCGAGCTGCTCAACACCGCGATCGAGAAGCTTGCCGACCGGCTGACCATGGACCATGACAAGCAGATCGGCCGGGTCAAGGATATGGGCTCGGCGGCGGTCGGCGTGGCGCTGTTGATGGCCGGCGCGTTCTGGATCATCGCCATTATCGAGCGGCTGGGGTTCCTCTAGCCTGGGGTTCCTCTAGCTTGCGGATCGGAGCGCCATGACCGAACGTCTCAACGCATTCGCGGTCACGCTCGCCCAGCTCAATCCGACCATGGGCGACATCGAGGGCAATGCTGCCAAGGCACGCTCGGCGCGCGCGCGAGCTGTCGCCGACGGCGCCGATCTCGTGCTGTTTCCGGAATTGTTCATCGCCGGCTATCCGCCGGAAGACCTCGTGCAGAAGCCGGCCTTCCAGGCGGCCTGCCGTGCGGCGATCGAGAGCCTCGCGCGCGAGACCGCCGGTGGCGGCCCGGCCATGCTGGTCGGCACCCCCTGGGTCGAGGACGGCAAGCTCTACAATGCCTGCGCACTGCTCGACGGCGGCCGTATCGCCAGCTTGCGTTTCAAATGCAATCTGCCGAACTACGGCGTGTTCGACGAGAAGCGGCTGTTTGCACGCGGCCCTGCCGCCGGTCCCGTGACGGTGCGTGGCGTGCGCATCGGCGTCCCGATTTGCGAGGACATCTGGCTGGAGGAGTCCGAGGACTACGAGAACGTGGTCGAGACGCTGGCCGAAACCGGTGCCGAGATCATCCTGGTGCCGAACGGCTCTCCTTACGCCCGCGACAAGAACGACGTGCGCCTGTCCGTCGCCGTGGCGCGCGTGACCGAGAGCGGGCTGCCGCTGGTCTATCTCAATCAGGTCGGCGGCCAGGACGAACTGGTGTTCGACGGCGCGTCCTTCGCCCTCAACGGCGATCTCTCGCTGGCGGCGCAACTGCCGGCATTCGAAGAAGGCATCGTCACGCTGCGCTTCACCCGTAACGGCGATGATTGGCGCTGCGTGGGGCCGATCGTTGCGCTGCCCGAGGGCGATCAGGCCGACTATGCGGCCTGCGTGCTGGGCTTACGCGACTATGTCGCCAAGAACGGCTTTCCCGGCGTGCTGCTCGGCATCTCCGGCGGCATCGATTCCGCGCTGTGCGCGGCGATCTCGGTCGATGCGCTCGGCGCCGATCAGGTGCACGGCGTGATGCTGCCTTATCGCTACACCGCGGCAAGCTCGATTGCGGACGCCGGCGAACTCGCCGGCCATCTCGGCATCCGTTACGAGGTCCTGCCGATCGCGGAGGCCGTGAGCGGGTTCGAGACCATCCTCTCGGGCCTCTTCAAGAATTTGCCGCCTGACATCACCGAGGAAAACCTGCAGGCCCGCACCCGCGGCACGCTGCTGATGGCGATCTCCAACAAGACGGGCTTGATGGTCGTGACCACGGGCAACAAGTCGGAAATGTCGGTCGGCTACGCCACGCTCTACGGCGACATGAACGGCGGCTTCAATCCGATCAAGGACATCTACAAGACGCAGGCGTTTCGGTTGGCGGCTTTGCGCAACAGCTGGAAGCCGGAGGGCGCCCTCGGGCCTGCGGGCGAAGTCATTCCGCCCGATATCATCACGCGCCCGCCGACCGCAGAATTGCGCGAGAATCAGACCGATCAGGATTCGCTGCCGCCTTACGACGTGCTCGATGCCATCCTGGAGCGTCTTGTCGAGCACGAGCAGCCGCTGGATCAGATCATTGCCGCCGGCTTCGATCGCGAGACGGTCACCCGCATCGACCATCTGCTGAACGTCGCCGAATACAAGCGCCGTCAGGCTGCGCCCGGCGTCAAAGTGACACCCAGGAATTTCGGCCGCGACCGGCGCTATCCCATCACCAACCGGTTTCGCGACAGGGGCGAGGGGCTGCCGACGGCGGACGAGACGCTGGTGTCGCGCGGAGCAAGGCCTCGATCGACGCGTTCGAGGGGTGAGTGCTGACTTTTACGGTTACCTCTCTCGTACCGCGGGCGAGATGGGCGTTATTGTGCCCTCGCCCCTTGCGGAAGAGGGCAGCTCCGTAGTCGCTGTAAACTCACTTGGGTGAGGGGTTGTCTCCGCATGCACATATGGGAGCGTGGATAGAACCCTTCATCCGGCGCTTCGCGCCACCTTCTCCCGCAAGGGGAGAAGGGGACAGATCGATAGATCTGACCGAAGCAAGACCTTATTTCTGCTGTTGCGGCAGGAAGGTCGGTCCGACCGAGCGGATCGGCTTGTTCTCGGAGTTCGCCGCCGCGCCTGCATCCGCTGGCGGTGTCGCTGCCGGTGCATTCGCCGTCGTTGGCGCGGGGGCTGCGCCCTTCTTGGCATTCGCAGGCGTACCCTTGTTGAGCCGCTGCTGCTGCATTTTCTTGGCGCTCTCCTCGGTGACGATGATGTCGCCCTGCTGCTCGGCCGACGCCTTGTCGTCGGCGGATTTCAGTGCGTCCGCCCAGGTTTGGCCTGCGGCCTTGCAGGAGCAGGACGGGTTGAACTCGCTGCGGAATTTGAACGCGGTCGGCAGCGCGGTGTAGGGCTGGCCGCCGATCGAGACCGCGGAGTTCATGTCTTCGCCGGGATTGCGATGGGTGTAGAGCACGGCTTCCGCGGCCGGGCAGAGCGCCTTGCAGGTTTTCTCGTCGTCGGAGAAGCGCGCCGGCACCGTCGCAAACGAGACCGGGAAATAAGCGCCGTCGCAGGTGCGCACGCACACGGTGCGGAAGGTGCCGGATTGCGGCCCGAGATCGGCGGGCGGCACGCCCTGCGGATTGCCCGCGTTGTTGCCGCCGAACAGATTGCTCAGGAAGTTGCCGCCGCCCTGCGACTGCGCGGCGTTGGCGTATTGCGGGCCGCAATTGTTCTGCGCCAGCGCCGTCAACACCGAGCGGCGCTGATTGTCGCGTTCCGGGCTGAAGCCGCCGGGGCCGCCGCCGCGCAGGCGCTCGAGATTGACGGTGATCTGGTCGAGATTGGCCCGCATCTGCTGGATCTGGGTGTTGACCGGGCCGCACTGGGCCGACTGGCCGCTGAACAGCGAGAAGAAGCCGGAGGAATCGCAGCCCATGCGCTTGGCCTGCATGGTGACGCGGTCGAGCTCGGCCTGCTGCTTGGCCTGGGAATCCTGGTAACGGCGGATCTGCTCCTCACGCGCGGGGTCACCACCGCCGCCACGGTCCAGTGCCGCGAGCTGGCCCTCCAGTCGCACGCACATCGGATTGGGTCCGAGTCCGTTCTGGCCGGGCTGAGGCGGCGGTCCCGGCGGGCCGGCCTGCGCGAAAGCACCGTTCGCGAGCACGACGGTGCTCAGGAGCACGGTGCAGGCAAGGAGGAAACGGGCACGGGACAGGGACAAAAATTCAGGCATATCCGCCATTCTAGCGAGGTCACGGCCCGGCATGACTTTGGAGGGCCGAAGCGCGCCCTCCCATAGCCGCTTCCTGCGGCATCGTCACGTCGTTTCGGGCACCAAAGCCCTGGCCTAAGCTACGCCAGCTCCGAGCGAATTCAGCGCTGGCAGGTGATTGCGACATATTCGTCGCAATGGCCATGGGAGCAATTTGTGCCGGATTTGGGGACAGAGCCGGTAATTTCGTCGGGATCGACCCGGCGATAGCTCGATGCCTGGGCAAAATCTCGTGACTGGCAGTAGGTGCGGGCAGCGGAGGCCCCGCATTTGTCACCTTTGGCCAGGCACTGGTCGATGCCGTAGCCGTCCGCCTGGTTGGCGATGATGAAGACGCGGCTCTCGGCGAAGGCGCTGGAGGCCGCAATGATGGAGGCGCCAAAAATGAGCGCGGGCAAAAATCGCATGAAAAAGCACCGGTGGCAAAAAGGGGAACCGCCGGTTCCAAAATGGGCTCAAATGGTTAGGGGATCATGAACCATCGTGACGGGCAGCGCGCTGTTCGATGAAAAAGCGGCGCCTTTCGCGGCTCTCTTGACGCCGGGGCGCCTCATAGCCCATATGTTCCGCATGAACGGTCTCCTCGCCATTTGCGCCATTTGCCGCGAGATTACGAGCTAGCGATTCGCTGGCTGGAGCCGTCTTTTCTCAAACACATTGAGAGCCCTGGACGCCCGGCCAACAGCCGACGGGTATCCATATGGAATTGCGCCTCTACGATACGCTGACGAAGGAGAAGCGGCCATTTCAGCCGCTCGATCCGAGCAATGTCCGCATGTATGTCTGCGGACCGACCGTCTATGACTTCGCCCATATCGGCAACGCCCGGCCGGTGATCGTGTTCGACGTGCTGTTTCGGCTGCTGCGCCACCTCTATGGCGAGGCGCACGTCAAATATGTCCGCAACATCACCGACGTCGACGACAAGATCAACGACCGAGCCGCGCGGGATTTCCCCGGCCTGCCGCTGAACGAAGCCATTCGCAACGTGACCGAGCAGACCGGCAAGCAGTTTCATGCCGATGTCGATGCGCTGGGCGCATTGCGACCGAGCGTCGAGCCGCGCGCGACCGAGCACATCGCCGAGATGCGCGAGATCATCGAGCGGCTGGTCAAGGGCGGCTTTGCCTATGTCGCCGAGGATCACGTGCTGTTCTCGCCGCAGGCGATGAACGCCGCCAATACCGGATTGCCGCGCTATGGTGCGCTGTCCAATCGCTCGCTCGACGAGATGATCGCCGGCGCCCGCGTCGATGTCGCGCCCTACAAGAAGGACAACACCGATTTCGTGCTGTGGAAGCCGTCCAAGCCCGGCGAGCCGTCATGGCTGTCGCCTTCAGGCATCAAGGCGGAGGGGCGTCCGGGCTGGCACATCGAGTGCTCGGCGATGGCCTGGAAGCATCTCGGCGAGCATTTCGACATCCACGGCGGCGGCATCGATCTGGTGTTTCCCCATCACGAGAACGAGGTCGCGCAGACCTGCTGCGCCTTCCACCAGCAGCGCATGGCGAATTACTGGATGCACAACGGCTTCCTCCAGGTCGAGAGTGAGAAGATGTCGAAGAGCCTCGGCAACTTCATCACCATCCACGAACTGCTCGCGGATTGGCCCGGCGAAGTGCTGCGCCTGAACATGCTGAAGACGCATTACCGCTCGCCGATCGACTGGACCACGAAGTCGCTGGAGGAGAGTGCCAAGACGCTCGACGACTGGTATCGCGTCGCGGCCGACGTCGAGCCCGGCAGGCCGGCGGCGTCCGTGGTCGAGCCGCTGCTCGACGATCTCAACACGCCGCTGGCGATCGCGGCGCTGCACGGCCTGCGCGGCGGCGACGTGGCGGCCCTGGCGGGCTCGCTCCGGCTGCTCGGCTTCCTGTCCGAGAGCGCGGCGCAATGGGAAGGCCGCAAGCAGCAGGCGAGCGGCGTCGATGCCGGGGAAGTCGAGCGCCTGATCGCGGAGCGGACGGCGGCGCGTAGCCGCAAGGATTTTGGGGAGTCCGACCGCATCCGCGATCTGCTCGCCGCGATGGGCGTTGCGATCAAGGATTCCAAGGAAGGAACGACGTGGGAGGTCTCACGATGAAGCGGCCCGACACGCCTTTCCCGCGGCACTGGCTCTATTACATCGCGCTAAAGATCGCGCTGCTCGCGGGCGCCGTGGCGCTGGTGCTCAAGCTCTATGGGATGTGGTGAGGACGATGGGACAGACTTTGCCAAAGCCCGGCTTGCGGCCCTTCCTGCCTGATGACGTGCCGGTGCTCGCCGCGATCTTCGCCGCCAGCATCGAGGAGCTGACCGGCGAAGACTATACCGAGGCGCAGCAGCGAGCCTGGATGGAGGCAGCCGAAACCGAAGAATTCGGCAAGCGGCTTGCCGCCGACTTGACGCTGATCGCGACGCTCGAGGGCTCGCCCGTCGGCTTCGCCTCGCTGCGCGGCAACGATCACATCCGCATGCTCTACGTGCATCCGGCCGTCGTCGGGCAGGGCATCGCGGCCATGCTGGTCGATGCGCTGGAAAAGCTTGCCGGCGGCCGCGGCGCGACAAGCCTCTCGGTCGATGCCAGCGACAATGCGCAGGGCTTTTTCGCCAAGCGCGGCTATGTCGCCATGCAGCGCAACAGCATCACCGTCAATGACGAGTGGCTCGCCAACACCACCATGAAGAAGACGCTCGGAGCACCGCAATGAGCAAGGAGCGTCTTTATCTGTTCGACACCACGCTGCGCGACGGGGCGCAGACCAACGGCGTCGATTTCACGCTTGAAGACAAGCAGGTCATCGCCGCGATGCTCGATGACCTCGGCATCGACTATGTCGAGGGCGGCTATCCCGGCGCCAATCCGACCGACACCGAGTTTTTCGCGGCCAAGCCCAAGCTGGCCCATGCACGTTTCACTGCCTTCGGCATGACGCGGCGGGCCGGGCGTTCCGTCTCGAACGATCCTGGCGTCGCCGGGCTCCTTGAAGCGAAGGCCGACGCGATCTGCTTCGTGGCAAAATCCTCGGCCTATCAGGTGCGCGTCGCGCTGGAGACGACGAAGGAGGAGAACCTCGCCTCGATCCGCGACAGCGTTGCGGCGGCGAAGGCCGCCGGCCGCGAGGTCATGCTCGACTGCGAGCACTTTTTCGACGGCTACAAGGAGGATGCCGACTTTGCGCTCGCCTGCGCCAAGGCCGCTTATGACGCCGGCGCACGCTGGGTGGTGCTATGCGACACCAACGGCGGCACCATGCCCAATGAGGTCGAGGCCATCGTCACCGAGGTGACGAGGCACATCCCCGGCGACCATGTCGGCATTCACGCCCATAACGACACCGAGCAGGCCGTAGCCAACTCGCTCGCCGCGGTGCGGGCCGGCGCCCGGCAGATCCAGGGCACGCTGAACGGCCTTGGCGAGCGCTGCGGCAACGCCAATCTCTGCTCTCTGATCCCGACACTGAAATTGAAGAAGGATTTTGCCGACGCTTTCGAGATCGGTGTCAGCGCCGAGAAACTCGCAACGCTGGTGAAAGTCTCGCGCACGCTCGACGACATGCTCAATCGCGTGCCGAACCGGCATGCTCCTTACGTCGGCGAGAGCGCCTTCGTCACCAAGACCGGCATCCATGCCTCCGCTGTGCTGAAGGACCCGCAGACCTACGAGCACGTGCTGCCGGAGACGGTGGGCAACCACCGCAAGGTGCTGGTCTCGGACCAGGCCGGACGTTCCAACGTCATCGCCGAGCTCGACCGTGCCGGGATCCCTTACGAGAAGAGCGACCCGAAGCTGACGCGGCTCGTCGAGGAATTGAAGGAGCGAGAGGCGCAAGGTTACGCCTACGAATCCGCCAACGCCTCGTTCGAGCTGCTGGCGCGCCGGACGCTGGGCAAGGTGCCGCATTATTTCGGGGTCGAGCAGTTCGACGTCAACGTCGAGCAGCGCTACAACTCGCACGGCGAGCGCGTCACCGTCGCGTTGGCCGTGGTCAAGGTCGATGTTGCGGGCGAGCACCTGATCTCGGCCGCCGAGGGCAACGGCCCCGTCAACGCGCTCGACGTCGCCTTGCGAAAAGACCTCGGCAAATACCAGAAATACATCGAGGGCCTGACGCTGATCGATTACCGCGTGCGTATCCTCAATGGCGGCACCGGCGCGGTCACGCGCGTGCTGATCGAGAGCGAGGACGAGAACGGCGACAGCTGGACCACGGTCGGCGTCTCCCCGAACATCATCGACGCCTCGTTCCAGGCGCTGATGGATTCGGTGATCTACAAGCTGGTGAAGTCGGGCGCGCCGGCCTAAGCCGCGGCGTGTCGGAGTACTGGATCGGCCGGTCAAGCCGGGCGATGACAGCGGGGGTGAGGAGAGGGCAGGGCATGATCGACCACATCTCCGTCGGGGTCAGCGATCTCGATCGCGCCGCGAAATTCTATGAGGCCACGCTCGCAGCACTCGGCCTCACGCGCCTCGTCACGCGGCCACGCACCGTCGGCTTCGGCAAGGCCTATCCCGAGTTCTGGATCAATCTGCGCGAGAACATGGCGCACGTGCCGGCGCAGAGCGGCGTCCACATCTGCCTGCGGGCGAAGACGGCGAGCGAAGTGGATGCGTTTCACGCCGCAGCGCTCTCTGCCGGCGGAGCCTCCGACGGCGCGCCCGGCATCCGGCCGCACGATCGCGTGCGCTACTACGCGGCTTTCGTGACCGACCCCGACGGCAACCGCATCGAGGCGGTGACGTTTCCGGCGGCGTAGAGCGTGATCCGGACCCGAAGGGCCGCGTTAGCGCAAAGTGCGCAGCGGTTTTCCGAAAAGATCATGCTCAAAACATAAGGCGTTACAGCTTGCGCGCCACTTCCGGCGCGAGGTCGCCCTGCCCCTCGGGAATCTGCGCTGCCGCGGCGCGCAGCCGTGGGACGATCTCCTCGACCTTGTCCGCCTTGAGGATGTCGACGGAAAGACCGGCGCGGATGAACTGGGTCTGGCGCATGTGGGACACCAGGGAGAACAGCGGCTCCCAGAAATTGTCGATATTGGCGAGCAGCACCGGCTTGGCGTGACGGCCGAGTTGCTGCCAGGTCAGTTGCTCGACCAGCTCCTCGAGCGTGCCCAGCCCTCCGGGCAAGGCGACGAAAGCGTCGGAGCGCTCGAACATCAGCCGCTTGCGTTCGTGCATGTCGGGCGTGACGACCATCTCCTGCACGCGCGTCAGCGCGTTCTCGCGCATCCGCAGGAAGTCGGGGATGATGCCGGTGACGCTTCCGCCGTGATCCAGCACGGAGGTTGCGACCGCCCCCATCAGGCCGAGCGAGCCGCCGCCATAAACGAGGCGGATCTTGCTGTCCGCCAGCGCCTTGCCGAGCGCCTTCGCCGCTTCGATGAAGTTGGGGTTGGTTCCTGGGCCGGAGCCGCAATAGACACAGACGGTTTTGATCGTGCTCATTGTCACCATGATGCATTGCAGCGAAGAGGCGTCAAGCCCAATCGGTGATTCGATACTGACGGAAACTACCGGTAAATGGCGACAAACAATCGAAGATTCGCCATCTGGCGGGGTGCGCGGACATCGGGAAGGCTTTATATGACAGGCGAAAATCGTAAATTGCAGCGATGCCCGCATCGGCCGGGCTTTCAGGCTTTTTGATGGACCAACCTCAATCGTTCGACGGCGCCGACGTTCCAGATCCTCCCGCGGGAGGACCATTGGAGCGGGCCACGCTGATGGGCACGCTGGCGCATCTGTGGCCCTATATCTGGCCGGGCGACCGCTTCGACCTGAAGATGCGTGTGGTGTGGTCGCTGGTGCTGCTGCTTGTCGCCAAGCTGATCACGTTGACGGTACCATTCAGCTTCAAATGGGCGACGGACGCGCTGACCGGCGCCAACACCGCGCCGCTGCAGGCTGACAATTGGCACCTCTGGGTGATCGCCTCGCCGTTGTTGCTGACCGTCAGCTACGGCACGATGCGCATCTTGATGGCGCTGCTGACGCAGTGGCGTGACGGCATCTTTGCGCGCGTGGCCATGCACGCGGTGCGCAAGCTCGCCACGATCACCTTCATCCATATGCACGAGCTGTCGCTGCGCTTCCACCTCGAGCGCAAGACCGGCGGTCTGACGCGCGTGCTCGAGCGCGGCCGCGAGGGCATCGAGGTCATCGTGCGCATGGTGATCCTGCAACTGATCCCGACGATCGTCGAGGTCACGCTGCTGATGGCCGTGCTGCTCTGGCAGTTCGACTGGCGCTACGTGGTCGCCACCCTGATCACGGTTGCGCTCTACATGTACTACACTTACATCGCGACCGAGTGGCGGATCGGCATCCGTCGCAAGATGAACGATTCCGACACCGAGGCGAACACCAAGGCGATCGACTCGCTTCTCAACTACGAGACCGTGAAGTATTTCGGCGCAGAGGCGCGCGAGGCGCAGCGCTACGACAAATCGGTCGCGCGCTACGAGGAGGCGAGCGTCCACACCTACACCTCGCTCGCCGTGCTCAACACCGGCCAGGCGGTGATCTTCACGCTTGGCCTGACCGCGACCATGCTGATGTGCGCGATCGGCGTGCGCAACGGCACCAACACGGTCGGCGATTTCGTGCTGGTCAACGCCATGATGATCCAGCTCTACCAGCCGCTGAATTTCATGGGCATGGTCTATCGCGAGATCAAGCAGGCGATCATCGACATCGAGAAGATGTTCAACGTGCTGGGCCGCGAGGCCGAGATCAAGGACGCGCCCGATGCGCAGCCGCTGGTCATCTCCGCCGGTACCGTGCGCTTCGAGGACGTGCGCTTTGCCTATGAGCCGACGCGCCCGATCCTCAAGGGCATCAGCTTCGAGGTGCCGGCCGGCAAGACGGTCGCCATCGTCGGACCGTCCGGTGCGGGCAAGTCGACCATCTCGCGCCTTCTG